>CAZDIZ010000214.1:0-6621 GCA_964505625.1 uncultured Solibacteraceae bacterium
GCATCAGTGAGCGGCGGGAATCCGAAGCTCGTGCCAGTACCCTTGATGTCGTGCGCGGCGCGCTGTACCCGTTCGTAATCGCCCTTCTCCATCCAGCCGCGTAAGTCTGGCATGGCTTTCTTGCGCCGTTCCAGATACGCTCCGGCTTCCTGCTCCAAACCTTCCGGCGCTTGCACCACCACGCGTGCGACCGCCGGCGGCGCGGCATACTTCGCCAACGCCTCAAGTAACGTTCGGCGCTGTATCGGCTTGGTGAGATGCGCGGTGCAACCGGCGGCCAGGCTCTTTTCGGCTTCGCTGGCGAGAGCGTGCGCGGTGAGCGCGAGCACCGGCACCGGAGCCTTTCCTTTTTCGGATTCCCAGTGGCGAATGCGCCGCGTTGCCTCGCAGCCGTCCATGACGGGCATCTGCATGTCCATCAGGACAACGTCATAATGGCCGGCGGTGAACTTCTCGACCGCCTGTTGTCCGTTCTCGGCCACGTCCACCGCGTAGTGCGAGTTTTTCAGGTACGCGCAGGCCACAAACACGTTGTCGGGTGAATCGTCGACCAGGAGAACGCGGAGCGGGTTCAGGTCTTCGCGAGCCGCCGGGGCAACGGGAATCTCGCCGTGATCGCCGCCGGAAGCGTTGTCGCGGCGCCCCTCCGGGATCGCGGTGTGGGAAGCCGGCTGGGTCTTGAGGCTGATCGAGAAGTGGAACGTACTGCCGCAGCCGGGCTGGCTCTCCACCCAGATGCGCCCATGCATCAGATTCACGATTTGGCGGCTGATGGCCAGACCGAGCCCGGTGCCACCGTACTTGCGCGTGGTGGAGGAATCGGCCTGCGAAAACGCTCCAAAGATCAGATCGTGCTTTTCAGGAGGAATACCGATGCCGGTGTCGGCCACGGAGAACAACAAGGTGGCGCGCGAACGCGAGGCTTCGATCATGCTCGCGCTCACCGTGACGGACCCTTTCTCGGTGAACTTGATGGCGTTGCCGGTCAGGTTCAAGAGCACCTGGCGAAGGCGATGCGGATCTCCGACCAGACGCGTGGGAATCCCGTCGGCAAGCCGGCATCGCAGTTCGATGCCACGATCCCTCGACCGCGGGAGCATGATCGACATAACGCTGTCGACCACCGATTCGAGTTCGAAGGGAATGCTCTCCATGTGCAGTTGGCCGGCCTCCACCTTGGAAAGGTCCAGCACGTCGTTGATCATGGCAAGCAGCGTCTCACCGGCCTTGCGCGAAACGCGCACGTATTCACGCTGTTCCGGCTTCAGTTCCGAATCCCACAGCAGGTCGGACAACCCGATGATGGCGTTCAGCGGTGAGCGGATTTCGTGGCTCATCATGGCCAGGAATTCGCTCTTGGCTTGGCTGGCCTTCTCGGCTCGCAATGCCTGCGCCTGCGCTTCGGCGGTCCGCTCGCGGATAATGCGGTCCAACTCGGCCTCGGCGCGCTTTTGGTCCTCGATGTCGGTGCAGGTGCCGACCAACTCAGCGACCGCGCCTCCCGTTCCGCGTAGTGTGTCGGCGCAAACCAAATGCCAGCGGTACACGCCGTCGTGGCGGCGCAATCGCGCTTCCACCCGATATGGCTTGGCGGTCGCCAGCGACCGTTCCCAAGCCGCAGTGGCCGCGGGCTCATCGTCCGGATGCATCACGGCAGCCCAACCGTCCAACATGGCGCTGTCAATGGATTGTCCGGTGTAGGTAAACCAGCGTTGGTTACGATAGTCGATCCGGCCGGACGGGTCGGCGCTGAAAACAATCTGCGGCATGGAGTCGGCCAGGAAGCGGTACTTGTCGTGGCTGTATTGAAGAGCCTGCTCCACTTCCTTGCGTTCGGAAATGTCTTCCACCACGGCGAACAGGTACGGGAATTCGCCCTTGGGCGCTTCCATCAGAACCACGCTTGAGTTGACCCAGACGGTAGTGCCATCGGGACGGACAAACCGTTTTTCGCGCGAGTAGGTGCGGATTCTTCCGGCCAGCAGCAGACACAGGTTCTCGGCGTCGCCGGCGATATCGGCCGGGTAGGTGATGTCCCGCAAACGGCGCGCGAGCAGCTGCTCGCGGGTGTGGCCCACGATCTGGCACATGCGGTCGTTCACCATCAGGAACGATCCGCCCAGTCCGATTCTGGCCATGCCGACGGCGGCGTGTTCGAAAGTGGCGCGGAAGCGCTCCTCGCTTTCCCGCAGCGCGTATTCGGCGCGGTTGCGGGCTGTCGCGTCCAGACCGAAGGCCAACACCGATAGCAGCGTTCCGTCGGCATCCAGCAAGTCGGACTGATACCATTCGATCTCGACCACGCGCCCGTCCTTGGTAAGGCCGCGCATCAACGTGGCGTTCGCTGAGCCGTGCGACTCCGCCTCCGGCGGCGCCTCGTCCCAGCCGGTGTGGAACCACGGGCAATCGGCGATGCTCTTGCCGATCACCTCTTCAGCCGTATATCCAAACAGCCGTTCGGCGGCGGGACTCCAGCGCGAGATCGTGTAGTCGGGCGTGAACTCGACCACCGCCAACGGAGTATTCGATAGATGCGCTTCCAGGCAACGCGTAATGCGCATCATCTCGCGTTCGGCTCGTTTTTCGGCGGTGATGTCGCGCACCAGCAGTACCCCGCCGTTCACAACGCCGTTCTTGAGAACCGGCTGCATGGAACAGATGACGTCGAGTTGTTCACCATCGCTCCGCGTCATCTGCGCACCGCAACGCGCCTGAAAGCGGGCCAGCTCCGGCAGATCCTCGCATTCCGGACTGTGACACGGCAGAATGCGTTCGCAACTGCACTTAGTCAAGTCCGGCAGGTTACGCCCGAGCATCTGCTCCACCGTCCAGCCGAATGTCCGCTCGGCCGCGGGGTTGGCGTACGTGATATGGCCCTGTCCATCCAAGAGAAACAGCGGCTCGGCGGCGTGCGTGGTGATGGTCCGGGTCAACTCCGCCTGGTCGCGCAGCGCCTGTTCGGCGCGAACACGCTGCGAGATGTCGCGCACATAGGCGACGTACAGGCCCAAAGATTCCTGCGGCAACGGAGCAAAGGCCACTTCAATGGGGAACTCCGTGCCGTCCGCGCGCATCCCGCTGGTCTCCAGCCGGCGGCCGAACAACCCGCTTCCGGCGCCGCGCGACGCGGCCCAAAGCCCTTGACGGTGCTTCTCGCGCAACCGGGGCGCGATCAACAGCTCGGACATCTCCTTGCCCACGACCTCATCGCTGCGGTAGCCGAAGATCCGCTCGGCCGCCGGATTGAAGTCCACCACCAACCCGTCCGCGTCCATCAGCAGTATGCCGTCCATCGCGGTCTGCATGACGCCGCTCTTGCGCGCTTCGCTTTCGGCTAATTCAGCAGTGCGCCGCTTCACTCTCTCCTCAAGAGTCCGGTGAATCTCGCGAAGCTCGCTCTCCACCGCCTCGCGCCGCGCGATCTGCTCGGCCAGCCCCCGGCTAAAACGTTGCGAGGCGAGCATGTTCATGCGCGCCACGCGAGCCACATGCGTGGACGCCGAAGCGATACCGGCCAGCAGCAACCCCAGCACGAAAAGCGCGTTGAAGTGGATGGGCCGTGAGCGTTCCGCCCACTGAACACGCGGGCGCGTCGACAGCATCCACTTCGCGGTTCCGGTTTCGATTTCGGTCGCAACGGTCCAACGGCGATCGCCGGGAAAGGCCTCTTTCTCCGCGTCGCGGTACAACGTCCCGTCCGCGTCCGCGATCTCCCGCACGCAGCAGTACGCCCACGCACTGGAACGGTCCAGCAACTCCGGCAGGTGAAGCAAACCGGCGGCCCCCGCGCCAGGCGTGCTCCTGGACGGAACCCATATCAACACGTCCGGGGATTCGTCATGCCGCAACGCCAGGATCTCGGTGGGACGCGCGCGCAGTTTCAGCACCGTTAAGACGGTGCCGGAATCCTCCGGTTTGCCCGCGAACCAGGCGCTTCCATTGGGACGAACCCAGATCAGTCCCACCAACCCGCGCTGCCTCGCAATGGTCCGCTCACCTTCTTGCGTCCAGGCGCTGCGGTCAGCCGGACCGGTCTCCTGCCAGATTTGCAGTTCCCACTCGAGCAGGCTGCGATGTAGTTCGAGTGTCCGCCGCAAGTCGGTGGTCCCGTGCAACGCCGCATGCTCGAGTTCACCGTGGAGACGGTTGGAATAATCGGCGGCCAGCACCTGCCAGGCCAGGACCGTGCAGGACAATGTGCCCACACCGACCATCGCCGGCCACCACTTCGGCGTGCCGCCTACTTCCGTATCGCGCCACAGCCCCACCGCGGTTAGCGCGCAACCCAGCAGACACAGGCCCAAGGCGGTCTGGTCCGACATGGCGAACTGCTTGCCCCATTCGCGCGACAGGGCCGCTCCAAACACGCTGCCCCAGGCTCCCACCAGCCCCGTCGCCAGAATGACGCCGCCGCACGGGCCCACAACCCAGACGCTGAAGCGGGAACAACGGCGGCAGTTCCCAACCAGAATCGCGGCGCCAAACGATAGCAGAGCCATCGCCGTGAATGGTGTCGTCCGTAAAGGCAGGGGCCGCACGCCGCTCGTCCAGGGCTGGAGAGACCACAAATCCACGAGCGGCCTGCTCAGCGGCAAATGCACCACCGCGATCAGCATTACCATCCAGGTCAGCAAGCGCGCCGCCGTGCGCTGCCCGGAAACGGTCGCGAGAATCGCCGCGCCGCTCAGCGCCAGCGCGATCGCCGTCTCATAAGCGACGTCCACACCCAGTTGCCGTGGCGACAGCGGGCCGGCCGGGATGTTCCAACACACCGCCAGCAACGCTCCCAGCAGGACCAGGGTCACACCGCAGGCGCGGATCAAAGACCGCAGAAACGGACTGACATAGCCTTGCGAAACGACCACCTCTGAGGAGGGTTGCACCAGGACACCTCTACTACGGCCCGGAAGACGTTACGGGAATCGTAGTCTCATGTAGAGACTGTGCGCAGGACTCCTCCCAGAAGCACACGACGACACGGGCCACCGGACAGACGCATCTCCGTCGACCGTCGCTATTCTTATCGGCGCCGTGAGGGGAAGTTTGTGAGGGCGAAGTACCCTAAACTACTCAGCTTCTTCGGGTGTGCCGACCAGTTCGGCGTCGCCGTTCACTTTGGCGGCGTCGCGGTGCTCCATGCCGTACTGGTAGCCTTTGTCGAAAGCGCGCAGGTTCAGGTCCTTGAAGGCCGGGGGCACGCTGTCGGCCACGGCCTGACGCAGCGCGTCGGCAGTCAACAACCCGGCGACGGCGGCGAAAAAGCCCACCATCACGATGTTGAGCACCATGCGCTTGCCGAGTTCCTCGGCCAGTCGCGTGGCCGGAACGCCGAAAACGCGAATGCCGTCGGGGACGTTGGCAAGCCGCACCAGATCTTCTTCCACCAGCAGCAGGCCGCCCGGCTTCAACTCCGGCGCAAAGCGCGTGTAAGCCTCTTGCGACATGACCACCAGGATGTCCGGCCGGGCGACGTAAGGATAGAGCACCGGCTGGTCGGAGACGATCACCTGCGCGCTGCAAGCGCTTCCACGGGCCTCGGGCCCGAAACTCTGTGTGAGCGTGGCATAGCCATCGGTGAAGATGGAGGCCGCCTTGCCAATGACCATGGCCGACAGAATGACGCCCTGCCCGCCAAAGCCCGCCACGCGTATCTCGGTCACATGCATGTAATCTCTCCCGCGGGAACAAAGCGTTCGCCGAGCGAACGTTCCATCTGGCCTCGCATGGTTTCGAGGTAATCCGGGCGCTCACGGTCGACGAACTTGCCGACGATGATGTCGCCGCTGATGGTCAGATCCACTTCGCGCGTGGGCGCGCCATTACGGACCTTGCTGTGTTCCTTGTAGAACTTCATGGCGTCCAAACCGTCGCCCATCTTGTTGCGGCGCTGATAGAGCGTCGGGCACGGCGAGATGATTTCGATGAAGCAGAAACCGCGCCGCGAAAGCACCTCGGCCATCGACTTGGCCAGTTGCCGCACGTGGAACGTGGTCCAGCGGGCCACGTACGCCGCGCCGGCCGATTCGGCCAGGTTCGGCAGGTTGAAACTCGGCTCGTAGCAGCCGTAAGGCGACGTGGTGGTGATGGCGCTCGCCGGCGTGGTGGCGCTGGCCTGTCCGCCGGTCATCGAATACACCAGGTTGTTCACGCAGATCACCTTGATATCGACGTTGCGGCGCGCGGCGTGGATCAAGTGGTTGCCGCCGATCGATGCCAGATCTCCGTCGCCCGAGTACACCACAACGTCGAGCGCCGGGTTGGCCATCTTCAAACCCGTCGCGAACGGAATGGCGCGGCCGTGCGTGGTATGGAACGAATCCAAACGCAGGTAACCGGCCACGCGGCCGGTGCAGCCGATGCCGCTCACGATGGCCAGCTTGTCCAGGTTGACCTTGGATTCCACCAGCGCGCGCGTGAAGCAATTCACCGTCGTGCCGATGCCGCATCCGGGACACCAGATGTGCGGCATGCGGTCCATGCGCAGGAATTCTTCGACGGGGTTCAATACATTCAGCTCGCTCATTGCGCGGCCTCCAGAATCGCTTTCAAAATGTCTTCGGGGCGATGTACGCCGCCGCCGGAGTGCGTCACCGAGGCGACGCGCGCGGCACCGGCCGCGGC
>CAZDIZ010000214.1:6721-8451 GCA_964505625.1 uncultured Solibacteraceae bacterium
ACCATGGTGAGGCGGTCGGCCGCGCGCAGAACCTTTTCGCGCAGACGGCCGATGAGTTTGTCCTGCGCCACCGTGTTCATGGCCGGATAGCCGCGCTCGTCGTGCGTCAGGCCGGTCATGTGGAAACGGTAGCCTTCGCCGGCGTGCGCCATTTCCGGCACCAGGTCTTCACCGGTCGCGTAAAGCTTGAATTCGCCGGGCGGTTTCGAAGCGCGACGGCGCGGGTAGATTTCGATCTGATCGGCGGTCGGGATGACCACCTTCTCGGTCATGTGCCCGACACACTCGTCCATCATGAACATCACCGGAACGCGAAACTCCTCGGCCAGGTTAAACGCCTTGATGGTGAGGTCGAAGCACTCCTGCGGCGAGTTGGGCGAGAGCGCGATGATTTCGTAATCGCCGTGAGATCCCCAGCGCGCCTGCATCATGTCGGACTGCGCCGGCAGCGTGGGCAAGCCCGTCGATGGGCCGCCGCGCTGCACGTTGACGAACACGCAGGGCGTTTCGGTCATCACCGCGTAGCCGATGTGCTCCATCATGAGCGAGAAGCCCGGACCCGAGGTGACTGTAAACGTTTTCGCTCCGGCCCAAGCCGCGCCGATCAGCGCGATGGAAGCGGCCAATTCATCTTCCATCTGAATGAACCTGCCGCCCACGGTCGGGATGCGGCTGGCGAAACGTTCGACGACTTCGGTCGACGGCGTGATCGGATATCCGGCGGCGAAACGCGCTCCGGCCGCTAGGGCACCTTCGCAGCAAGCCTGGTCGCCATCCAGGAAATGCGCGCCTGTGAGCACTCCTTTCGGGTCAGCGTGCATCGCGAACCTCCTCGCCCGCCTTGTGGCCGAAAATGGCGAAGTCCGGGCAATACATGCCGCACAGATCGCAGCCGCTGCACTTGTCCGGCGCGACCGCGTGAGGCGGATGGTAGCCCTTGGCGTTGAAGGCGGAGCTGAGAGCGAGCACTTTCGTAGGACAGAATTCCACGCAGAAGCCGCAACCTTTGCAGCGTTCCACGATAACGGTTACAGTACCTTTTGCCATCAGTAAATTTCAGTGTAGAAAACTAGGCGGGCAAAATCCAAATCGAGTGCGAACGCGTGCTGGCTCCGGCGCACCCGCCTTCGCTACACTCGACGCATGCTCCTGTGTCCCGTCCGCGATTGCCACATGGCGCTAGCGCGCCAGGAGCGGCGGCTGTTTTGTCCGAGCGGCCATTCGTTTGACGTCGCGCGCAGCGGATACGTCAACCTGCTCCAACCGCAGGACCGGCGTTCCAAGCAACCGGGCGACACGGCGGCGGCGGTGGCGGCGCGGCGGCGTTTGCACGACCGCGGAGTGACGGGGGAACTGCTGGAAGCGATCGCGAAGATCCTGGGCGCATCGCCGGGCGACCGTGTTCTGGATGCCGGTTGCGGCGACGGTTTCTACGTCGGTACGCTGGCTCGCCGGATCGGTTTCGATGCGCATGGCGTGGACATCTCCATACCGGCCGTGAGGTGCGCGGCGCAGCGTTACAGCGAATGCGAGTGGATCGTGGCGAATGCCGATCGCTTTGTGCCGTACGCCGACAGATCGTTTTCGATCGTGCTATCGATCACCGCGCGGATGAATGCGGGTGAATTCCGGCGTATCCTGCGCGACGACGGACGGCTCCTCGTCGCCATTCCCGCGCCGGAGGATTTCATCGAACTGCGCGGCGCCGGCCGAGATCGAGTGGACCGGAC
>CAZDIZ010000215.1:0-8423 GCA_964505625.1 uncultured Solibacteraceae bacterium
GCAATACGGCAAAGAGCAATCGAAGCATAAACAACCATGGTATTGCGCTTCGATGCTCGGTTGCTCGATTGGATACGCGTCAGTCGCCGGAAACGCGGCGGGTGGTGGAGAAGTAGTAGTCCAGCGCCACTGGCACCGAGACTTTCCAGGTCTTCCACTGCGTGCGGATGACCGACAGGCCCAGCATCAGCAGCGTCACGGCCACTGCCACGGCGACCGTCTCGGCTGTCGAGAGCGAGTCCTTCCAGCTTCCGAACCAGCGTCCGTAAACCAGCTCGATGTGCACCCAGTAGACGAGCAGCGATGTGGTGCCCAGTTGCCGCAGCCAACTCCAGCCGCCGAACGAGCCGTATTCGGTCCACAGGTAGGCGACCGACAGAATCAGCATCACGACGCCCAGCTTGATGAGAATCAGCGCCGGGCTATCCAGCCAGAAGTCCGCCTTCGGGTAGAGCGTGTAAGGCAGTTCGCCCAGCCAGCGCGTTGCCGCGATCAGGACGATGCCGCCCACCGCCACCCACTGCATGGCGCGCGGCAGTTGCAGCGGCGGAACCGAACGCAGCATGCTGCCGAAGCTCATGCCGAACGCCACAAAGGCGGCCCAGGGGAAGAAGCTGAAGGATTCGTGACTCGGTGCGATATAGCTGCGCAGCAGTTGCGGCGCGCCGCTCCAGTTCAGGTTGGTCACCAGCGGCGACAGCGCCGCGATGCCCAAGCCCAAAGCACCGCACAGTCGCACGCGCTCGCGCGTGGGGAACACCGCCATCAGCGAGAACAAACCCACCGCCAACCCCATGCAGTTCAGGATGTCCACCTTCACAAGATCCTGCCAGGGACTGTAAGGTTGGGCAAATAGCCAGAGCTGGAAGCGAACCACGAGCGCGATGCCCAACAGGTAGCCGGCACGGCGCAGTGCAGCCCAAATGCGCTGCGGGGCCGACCAGCCCAGCCGCTCGCGGCTGCTCATCAGGAACGCCAGCGTGACGCCGGTCAGGAACAGAAACAGCGCCGGAGGCATGCCGCCGACAAACTGCGACAGCATGAACGGAGACTCGGTGCGAAGATCCGTTCGCGTAAAGCTATGAAATACATGTCCCTGGAGCATGATCGCCGCCGCCAGGCCGCGCGTCCAGTCCAGGTAATGCAAACGCGAAGACGAACTACCAGAATTGCCTTGAGACATTAAGAAATCTACTACGGGACTTCTATGATATTGACAGCACTACTTTTGCGGAGATTCCCGTTTCACTCCTTTGGTGGGAAGATTGAACGCCTGGTCGGAGATATTGACGTCCCACTGAACATTCGAATAGACCGCCAGATTGTAGTCGCCGCCGGGCAGGTGGAACTTCTGCTGCACGGGCTGACCGTTGGCTGCGGAAATCCATAGCTCCACTTTGCTTAGATGCTCACGAACTTCGGACGACTTGGGAACCAGTTCGAGATGCCACGTGGACTGGCCATTGGCGCGGTCCGCACCCAGGAACTTGATGCTGTAAGAACTTTGAAGCTCTTTGCTGCTGGATCCGAAGCCCAATAGCAGGAACTGGTCCACCAGTTGGCGCTGCTTGCCTAGGTCGATTTCCTGGATGGTTTGAATCTTGGGGAAGTACTTCTCGAACTTGCGGCCGCGGAACACAACGGTGAACTGATCAGGGCTGGTGAAATCGATGCGAATCTTCACATCGCGTGCCGAGCTTCGTTTCAACCGCATCTTGCCGGTTTCTTCAGAGTTGTCATTCAGGACCGCGGTATGTGTGACCCGTTTCAGATCCGCGATCATGCCCTTGAAGCCCTTGGCTCCCTGGTCCATGCGTTCCAATACATCCGGCAACGTCTCGGCCGATGCCGGAACTGCCATCGATAGCCAAGCCGCGGTTATTCCAGTTAAGAATGCAAATTTCATATCCTCGACCGCCTTACGCGCGCAGTATGAGACTGAATTCACCGTTACTTGGTGAACGCCATGTAGCCCTTCAATTCCGCTTCGCTGTCCCGAACCGGTTCCAGCCGGACTAACTTCTGCGGCTTTCCGGTACGGTTTTCCAGCATCTGTTCAACCTTGGCGGCACGTTCGGCCTCCGCAACCGGGGTCAACAAATCCATGTCGACCCAGTAGACGTTGGCTCCATGCACCGCGGGTAACATCGTGATGCTGCTCGCGTTAGGAATTCTAGGCTGGTCGCGGAACCAGCCGCGCGGCGTCAGGAAGATGAAAGCTAGAATGAGGCCGACCATGACATCGTATTGCCAGCATGCCCTGGGGTAATCCCACAGCACGAAGCGCTTGAGGCCGGTCCAAATCCTGGCAGACATCTCTCTTTCAGTCTAGCATCTGGACGCTGGAGGGGTGTTTCGGGTTACACGGTCCTGGCCACGTTGACCAGGTCGCTGAACAGGCCGTAGGCGGTTTGGTCGACGGTGGGGTCCACCGAAACCGTTCCCAGGGTGCCCATCAGGTCGGTGTGGAACAAGAGCAAATTGGAGGTGCCGCGCGCCGAGGCAAGCAGGTCGGTTTCTTCGAGCACTTCGGCCCGGACGCGCAGGCGGATGCCGTTGGCAGTGCGCTTGGCGCGACTGACCAAACGCACGGTTTTCCCTTCGGCGGCCAGTTCCCGCACGCGCGCCGTGGTGAGGCGGCCGATGCCCTTGGTCTCCACCTGTTGTGGCGTGGTGCGCGCGTCGAGCAGGACGTTGGCGAGCGCGGCGGTCTTGGCGGCCGAGTCCCAGCCGTCGATGTCGAAGGTGGCGTCGGTTTCGGCGATGCCCATCTGGCGGGCGCGCTCGATGCCCTCTTCCATTGAACAGCCCTCACGCATGGCGTCCACCACCACTTTGCTGGTGGAGTTCAGCACACCGGTGAAGCCCGAGATCTCGACGCCGGGCAGCGCGAAGTTCACCAGGTTGAAGATCGGCGCGCCGTCCATGACCGTGGATTCGAAGCGGAACTCGACGCCGGCGCGGATGGCCTCCTGGCGCAGTTCATGATAGGCGTGCGCGATGGGCCCTTTGTTCGCCGTGATCACGTGCATGGATCGCGCGAAGCCGGCGCGGATGTGGCTGATGGCGGGTTCGCCGGTGGCCGGGTTGAGGGGCGTGATCTCGATCAGGACCTCGGCTCCGGCGCGATCCAGGAATTCGTCCACCGATGTCGCGGCCGGACCGAAGGACGGTTCGGGCGCCAGGCCCGCCGGGTCGATAGCCGTGCCGTGGCGAGCGGTGTGAATGCCCACGATGCGGAAAGGAAACGACGCGCGCTTGCGCTCAATCAGGCGGCCGAAAGCGCGCCCGACGTTGCCGTAGCCGATCAATGCGAGTTTCAAAACTCTATTTTATCAATCAGGGCATTCAGTGCCGCGACGTTGTCGTCCTTGGTCTTCCGCAATTCGCTTAAGCGGTCCCGCAGCGCGACGAGCTTGGTTTCCTGCGCGGCCAGGGTCTGCGCATAACGCTGCACCTGGTCCTGCTGGCCGGCGACGCGGTTCAGGCTGTTGATGTTCTGGCGCAGGCGCTCCTGGTCCTGGCCGATCTCCTGGACTTCCTTTTCGGCGCGGGCGATGGCGCGGTCGTTGTCGGCGATGGTCTTGCGCATCGCCACGACCTTTTCGATTTGCGCGCGCGCGGCTTCGCTCAGGCTCTTGTTGCGGGAATAGAGCAGCAGTGCGTCGGGCGCCAAGTCGGTGACTTCGTGGGCGACTTCGTAAACGTTTTCTTCGACCACAGCCAGTTTTGTGGTGGCGGCTGGAGCGAGCGCCACTTCGAAGCGATGGCGTGTGGGCGTGCTTTCGGTGGGCGTAGGGCTGAGTACTTTGTACCCTGGCCGCACGGGGTGCTCGATGAACAGCGTCTTGGCTTTCTGGTCTACGTTGCGCACGGTGTAGGTCTTGGTTTCGCGGACCGCTTCACGCAGGGTGAGCGTTCCCTGGCGCAGGTGGATTTCGCGAATGCCCTGCGCTTCGGAATCCTGGATGGTACCGACGCGGGTGCCCAGATCGACAGCGTAGCCGACCAGGCGTTTATCCCCGGCTTTGAGCGTCTCCATGAGTGCTTCGCCGGAGTAGGCGCCGGTTTCGAAGATAGTGATGGGGCCGCCGTCGAGCGTCTTGCCGGTTGAGTTCACGATTTCGGCGGCGTTCATGGGATTCTGCCCCTGGTTCTCGGAGTAGACCAGTAGTTTGCGTGCGCGGATCTTTTGTTGCACGAAGGGCAGCATGGCGCTTTCGCTCTTAGGGATGGTGACCGGCGAGGAAAAACGGTACTCGAACAAGTCGCCCAGTTCGCGTCCCTGTGCCACGGCGGCAACGGAACTGAGTGCGTCGGCGCGCATGCGCATGACGGGAGCCGCCGCGGGCGGAGGCGGAGGAGGAGCCGCGGCAACTTCCCGCAGGGCTTTCGACCGCGAGGCGCCAAGCATGCCTCCCGGCACGCCGCCCGGTACGCCACCGACAACACCGCCTACTGTGGATCCTTCATATAGCACCGGACCCTGGACGCGGTCTTCAGGCAAGTCCGCCGTGGGGCGGTCGCGGTAGGTAGGTTCGTAGAGTTGGCTCACGAAGGAAGTGGGCCGGCCGGAAACCAGCGCGAGCTGAACGCCCGTCCAATCCTCGCCGCTGGTATTGTTCACGATGGCCCAGCCTTCAATGGCAGGCTCTTCGGCGCCGCGGAAAATCAGGCGGTAGCTGGATTTCCAGACCGGCGTCGGAACCATGTAACTGGCCGCGATTTGGCGCGCGCCGCCGGAAGCCGATTCGATAGTGAGGGTCTTCTTCTCTTTCGAGCGCGATTGATCGACCGCCGCCAGATATTCCTTCATCTGTTTCTGCAGTTGAGCGTCCGCCAGGCGCAGTCCACTTATCGCGGCCAGGTCAAACGTCTGCATCTCGCCCGAATCGGCAAGCAGCGTGACAAGCTGCTGCTCGGGCCGTTGGTCGCCGCCCATGACCACGCGCGCACCCACAATCGCACCGCTCGCGGTGCCGGACGTCGTCTTCAGTTCGATTCGCGTGCCCTTTAACTCGTCCAGAAACGCCGCCAGCGGTTGGCGAGCGCCGAGTTGGAAGGGAAACTCGCGCAGCTTCTGGTCGATTGGCTCGCTCGAATCGTAACGCAAACTGACCACTTTCCCTGAGCGATCCTCGACGGTGAGCGACTTCAACACGTCGTTCATCTCCGCGGCCTTGAAGCGCAGCCGCGCGGCTTCCCCGGCCGGTACTTCACCCGAGCGTTCGAAGTAGCCGACGCCGTTCTTATACAGCACCACTTGCTTTACGGGTAGCTCCGCTGCTGGTGCTATCACCGCAAGAAAGAACACGATAATCCCCGATCGAGTCATGGCACCTCCATAGACGCCGGCGAGCCCGCCCGAGTTCCCCCCGGCAGCCGTTACTCACCCATGATCTTGATAATGACGCGTTTCGAACGCCGTCCGTCGAACTCCGCATAATAAACCTGCTGCCAGGGACCCAGGTCCAGTTTACCGGCGGTGACGGGCAGAATCACCTGGTGGTGGACCAAAAGGCTCTTGAGATGAGAATCGCCGTTGGATTCTCCAGTCTGATGGTGACGATATTCCCGCCGAAAGGGCGCAAGTTTTTCAAGCCATTCGTCGATGTCTTCTAGTAGGCCGTCCTCGGCATCGTTCACCCAAACGCCGGCGGTGATGTGCATGGCCGAAACCAGGACCATGCCCTCGCGGATGCCGCTGGTACGCAGCGCGGAGTCAACCTTGCCGGTGATGTTCACGTATTGACGATGCTTTTCGGTCTTGAAGGTGAGGTATTCTGTGTGAAAGCGCATACGTCGCTCATGATACAGAAACCCGCGGCTTGTCTGGAGGACCTGTGAGATTGCTATTCTGCCTGCTCATGCTGGCTGTGCCCTTTCTGGCCGTGGCCCAGGAAGAAATCAAGGAGCCGGCCGCTCCACCGGTGCTAAGCCGGGGTGCGGGGCCTGGCCTGCTCCGCCAGGGAGCCGAATCGGTCCGCATGCGTGTTTATGCCAACGTTGAAAATACTTACGAGACGGGCCTGTCCACGTTGAGTCTGACCGAAAACGGCGAGATTCCGGAGGATTCCAGCTACGGCATCCGGGCGGGAATCGGCGCGTACGGCTACCATCGCTGGAGACGTTCGCTGGTGGGCCTGGACTATCGCGGGAACTTCTCTCACTACACACAGGCCAGTTACTACGATGGCAGCGATCATGCGCTGAGTCTGGGCTTGTCGCATCAGGCGACCAAACGGACCTATTTCACGCTGCGGCAAATGGCCGGAACGGCTTCGAGGGATATTGGCACCTACTCGCCTTACGGTTTCGCCGACCCCACTTACGCCCAGCTACCCGCGCAGGAACTGTTCAACAACCGGGTGTACTACTTCAACACCATGGGGGACATGACTTACCAGAAGAGTTCGCGCCTGTCGTTCAACCTAGGCGGCAGCGCGGCCATGGTGAAGCGGCGCTCGAGCGCTCTGGTGGGAAACACGGCGGAGTATGCGCGCGCTGACATGATGTACCGGGTGAGCCGGAGGCAGACCATCGGCCTCGATTACGGGTTTTCGCATTACTCTTACACGCGCGGCTATGGGTACGCCTTCCTGCATATGGGAGCCCTGAACTACGCGGCCCGCATGGGCCGTTCCTGGACGTTCTCTCTGCGCGGAGGGGTGGCCGCCATCGACACGCAAGGACTGATCCGAGTGGATATCGACCCGGTGATCGCGGTCATCATTGGGCGCTCCTACGGCGTGGAAATATACGACCGGCAGAACATGATTCCCTCCGGAGGCGTCACACTACAAAGGCAGTTTCGCAAGTCTTCGGCCAGTATCAGCTATACCGACGGCGCGGTTCCCGGCAACGGGCTGTACCTGGCGTCGCGCAACCGGGCGGTGGCGGCCAACTATTCCTATAACGGGATTCGCCGGTGGAACTTTGGCGCGAGTTTCGACTACAGCAAATACTCTTCGCTCAGCCGCGAATTGAGCAACTACCAAGGCTATGGCGGCGGGGTGGGCGCGACGTGCGAACTTGGACGCGGACTGCACCTAACCATGCGGGTGGACACGCGAGATTACGAAATCCAAGGCAGCCGGTTGGCCCGCAACACCATGCGCGCGACGCTGGGGTTGGCTTATACCGGCGGTGATGGCCCGCTGTCGCTTTGGTGAGTGAGAGGCGGTGGGTGCGATGAGCCGGGGACGCATTCTCGTGGTGGAGGATGAAGCGGCTCTTTTGCGCATTCTGGTTCGGTATCTCTCGCGATTGGACTACGAAGCGGTGGCGGAGGCGAACGCCGCCGGTGCGTTACGGTCGTTTGGAGAAGACCCGGCGGGCTTTGTGGCGGTTCTGACGGACTTAACGCTGCCGGATATGCACGGGGCGGAACTGGTGGTCCGGCTGCGGGCATTGAATCCCGCGCTGGCGGTGCTGGTGGCCAGCGGCAGTCCCGCGGAGCTTGCGCAAATGCCCACGTTTGCCGGAATGCGTCTAGCGACGCTGCAGAAACCCTTCACGCCGGCAATGCTTGCTAGCGCGCTCGACGAGTTGCTCGGCACGGGTACCGTGACTCAGGCAATCTGATCTTCCAGGCGCGCGGCCAGGTCCTCGCCGGACTCGAGCCACAATGTGCGTCGTGCTATCGGTAGCGTCTTCGAGATCTCGTCCACCAATCGCAGCAAACCCTTGATATTAGACCGGATGGCGACGGCGGAGCCTTCCAGTTCGTCACGCAGTAGGAAGTCTTCGTCCACTCCGACGCACACGCGCAGGTGGTCGTCCAGATCGTTTTGGAATTCGGGGCCGAAGCACTCGATCGTGATGGGCGATGGCTCCAGCTTCCACTCGCCTTTCCAGCGCCAAAGCTCCCAATAGCCGTCGATCAGAAAGGCGACGTCGGGATTCGAGTGTTCGGCGGCCAATTCGACGACGCTCGCGGCATCGGCGTCCTGGTCGAACACGGTTTCTGAAAGCGGTGGCTCGGCGTATTCCAGCGCGTAAACTGACATAGAACGCATACCCTGGCGAAGACGCGAGAACGGGAATACGGCGAGCAGTTTCGCCAAATGATCCAACATGTTGGACGCGCGGTACCCGCGCACCCACAAAGACAGAAAAGCCCGATCAGCCAACCTTTCACCACCTTATGCTCCTGGCGGCTTCGGCCACCAGGACGATTCCGAGCAAGGTTACCACAGCCGCGCTGGCCACCGGCAGCGCGCGCGTAAAGCGACTCTCGCCCGCCAGGCGCCGCACGGCCGGAGCGGCCATCACCATGGCCACGCCAATCGAGATCAGCACCGCCGCCAGGCCTAGGCTGAAGACCACCAGCAACGCCAGTCCCAGACCCAGTCTGCGCAAGGAAACGGAGATCATCAACACCACCAGGGCTTCCGGGCACGGCACCAGGCCGCCGGAAATGC
>CAZDIZ010000216.1:0-8399 GCA_964505625.1 uncultured Solibacteraceae bacterium
ACTGCATGGTGATGGGGCAAGGCGTGGGAACCTGCGCCGCCCTGGCACTCAACGCTGGCGTGAGCATGGCCGCGTTCGACGTAAGTAAGCTTCAAGCCACGCTACGCAAGGACGGCGTGTATATCGAGAACGTCTAGTGTCATATCTCGCACAAAACTTGACAACACGTGGCAAGCGAAGTAGGGCGAGCTTTCCAGCTCGCCAAGCCCACTTTCCAGTGGGCCAAGCCGGCTGGAAAGCCGGCTAGCGGCCTGGAAAGGCCGCTCCACCCGGGTTGTCAACTCGTTGGTGAGACACCACACTAGGTCACAGGCAATAAGGTGCTGATGCCTATCGGTGCCAATACTTGTCCGGCGCGGCCGCCTCGTGGTGAGGGATGCGTGGTTTGTTCTTGTGATGCGAACTGCCGCGCCGGCCACCTTGGCGAGCGATTCTCAACGGGGTACCCGGCGCGCGCGGGTGGGGCCGAGTTCGATACACTGGCGGTTTAAGCACCGTCATGTCTTTAACTAACGTTGGACGTTGGATCGCCACCGCGGCTATCGCCGGCAGCTTGTTGCTGGTGAGCACCGCCTGCAATCGTTCTAAGAAGAAAGAAATCGCTGTCATTCCCATGGGGCGCGCGCACATGTTCTGGCAGAGTGTGCATGCGGGCGCCGTGGCCGCCGCGCGCGAAACCGGAGTGGAAGTCATCTGGAACGGGCCGGCCGCTGAAACCGACTACACCGATCAGATCCGCATCGTCGACAGCATGATCAGCCGGCATGTGGACGCCATCGCGCTGGCTCCCATCGATCGTAAGGCGATGGTGGGGGTGGTCGAACGCGCCGCCAAGCAAGGGATTCCCGTAATTGTGTTCGATTCCGGTCTCGACACCGAACAGTTCCTCACGCGCGTGGCTACTGACAACTACGGCGCGGGCCGGTTGGGTGCTGAGCGCATGGCCAAGATTCTCAACGGTAAGGGCAAGGTCGCCATCGTCGCGGCGCAACCCGGCGCGGCGTCGGCCACCGCGCGCGAAAAAGGTTTCGAAGACGCGGTGCACGAGAAGTACCCGGGCATACAGATCGTGGACAAGCGATACGGCATGGCCGATTTCGCCAAGTCGCTGGCGGTGGCTGAGAACATGCTGACGGCGTTCCCGGACCTGGACGCCCTGTTCGCATCCAACGAAACCAGCAGCGTGGGCGCCGCTCAGGCGCTGCAGGGACGCTTGGGATCGAAAGTGAAGCTCGTTGCGTTCGATTGGAGTCCGACGCTGCTGGCCGGGCTTGAAACCGGGCTGATCGATTCGCTGATCGTGCAGCATCCCTTCAAGATGGGCTACGAGTCCGTGATGTCGGCGGTGAAGAAATTCCGGGGCGAACAGGTTCCCAAGATCAACGATCTGGCGCCGCGGTTGGTCACGCGCGAAAACATGAAGGACCCCGATGTGCAAGCGCAGATCAACCCGGATTTGAAAAAGTATCTGGAATAGCCATGCGGCGCCGGCAGTGGCTGGAGACGTGCGTGTTCACGCTCGCCGCGGCGGGGTGCCGCCGGGCGAAGCGGGCGAAGATCGCCGTAATCCCCAAGGGCCGCGCGCTGATTTACTGGCAGAGCGTTCACGCGGGCGCGGCGCGCGCGGCCGCCGAAGCGAACGTCGACATCATCTGGAACGCGACCGAGCGCGAAACGGATTACGCGGGCCAGGTGCAGATTGTTGAGGCCATGGTGAACCGGCGCGTCGACGCGATTGTGCTCGCGCCGCTGGATCGCGTGGTGCTGGTGGGGCCTGTCGAGCGTGCCATGCGGCAGGGGATTCCGGTGATCGTCATGGATTCGCCGGTGGACACCGAGGAATTCGTTTCGCGCGTGGCAACGGATAACTACGGCGCGGGCCGGCTCGCGGCGGAGCACGTCGGCACGGTGCTCAATGGGCGCGGCAAAGTGGCCATGGTGTTGTGCCAGCCGGGCGGCGCATCCACCATGGAGCGCGAGCAGGGGTTCACCGATGCGATGAAGGAAAAGTATCCCCGCATCGAGATCGTCGACCGGCGCTACGGCATGGCCGATTTCGCCAAGTCGCTTGCCGTGGCCGAGAATATGCTCACGGCGCATCCCGCGCTGGATGCTTTGTTTGCCTCCAATGAGACTGGCTCGGTGGGCGCGGCGCAAGCGCTACAGTCGCGCCAGAGTAAAGTGAAGTTGGTCGGATTCGATTGCAGCCCCACGCTGCTGGAAGGCTTGAAATCGGGCCGGATTACCGCGCTGATGGTGCAACATCCGTTCAAGATGGGTTACGAGGCGGTGATGTCGGCGGTGATGAAGCTGCGCGGCGAACAGGTGACCAAGATCAACGAACTGGCGGCGCGTTTGGTGACGCGCGACAACCTCGACGACCCCGAAGTGCAGGCCTACATTCACCCGGATGTGAAATTCTGACGCTGGCGCGCTATTCCAACTCGGCAATCAGCACGTCGCTGGTGGTGTTGGAAAGCGTCACATCGGCGTTCTCGCCTCCCACCACGTAGATCTTCCCATCGAGCTCCGCTGCGCGAATGTCATTGTGCCCACGCGGCATGGGTGTCTTGGACCATTGGTAGGTGCGCGCGACCGTATCGTAAATCAGCACGCTTGTGCTGTACTGTCCGAGCACGACTTTGCGTTTGGGATCGACGACGACGCCCATCTCGCGGCGGCCTTCGGCGTCCTCGATGATGCCGCCCATCAGGACGATGTAGCGATCCGAAAGCACGACACACGCGCCGCCGTACATGAGCCGGGGCAACCGTGGCAGCTTGTCCCAGCGGTCGCTATCGGCATCGTAGATCCAGGCGGTGTCTTTGATCGCGATGTGCCGTTGTTTGTCTTCGTACCACAGGTCGTAGCCGCCGAAGTGGTATATCTTGCCGCCGACGGACGCGACCATCGCGGCGACGCAGGGTCCTTCTGGAAACGCCGCGCCCTGCCGCCAACCGGCATCCAGGCGCTTCAGATCCAGAACCTCGACGCGGCTCACCATGCGTGGCGCAAAGGCTCCGCCCACCTGGCGATCCCAATCGCCGCCGCCCACGGCCACCACGCGCGAACCGGCGGCGGCCACTCCGGCGGTGGCGCGCGCTTCGGCGAGCGGCGGTAGCACATCCCAACGCCAGTCGTCCGTGCCCGCGCGGCGCAAACGGAAGACGTCGGCGGTGGCGTGCCCGCGCCAACGTCCGCCAACCACGATGAGCGAATCCTCGGCCGCGGTGCCGTGCGTGTAGGCGCGGCCTTTCGGCATGGGCGGCAGCGGGCGCCAGTCCTTGTTTTCCGGCCGCAGAAACCACGCGGCTTCGCTTTCGCGCCACGGCTGCGTCATGCCGCCGGCATACACCACCGCGTCGCCGACGCGCGCCATGGCCCCACCCTTCACGTAGCTGGGGTATTCCGGGCCAAAGCGCCACTTGAAACGCGAAGGCGGCGGGGCCTCCCCACGAAGGGCCGTCCCCGCCGCCAGACCAAGAAACGTTCTGCGATTCATGGCCGCTGGATAGTGAACTACGATCCCATCACTTCGTCCCAAGTGACGATGCGTTTTTCGTAGATCGCCTTGGTCGCCATGACCACCATGGCCGTGGATTCGAGCGCCGAATCGACGTTGTTGATGGGTTGCTTGCGGTCGCGCGCGTAGCCGGACCAGGCCTTCAACGCGCTGTAAGTGGAATCCTCGCCCGCGTTCGGGACTTCGAGTTTCACCAGCCCGCGCTTTTCACGCGGTTGCCAGGTGGCGGCCACCAGATCGACGGCGCCCTCGGTGCCGAATACGCGTTCCTGATCGCCCGAGAATCCCGGCGGGTCGAAGTAGTGGTGGCTGAAGTTCACGCGCACATCGCCGGGGTACTCCAGAATGAGGTTGTAGTTGTCCATGACGGTGCGGCCCGGCGGGACGTCGACGAACAGGTTGGTGCCGCCGCTGGCCAGCGCGCGCAGCGGATGCGAGCCGATAGCCCACTTGAACAGATCGAGAATATGAATACCCTGATCCACGGCGATGTCGCCGCACTTGTTCTTGTCGAAGTACCACGGAATTCCGCGCGGAAGATCGCCGCCGTGGCGGATGCCATGGCACATGAGAACTTTGCCGATGCCGCCGGAGTGGATGAACTTCTCGGCTGCGTGGCGGTTGGCGTCGTGGCGTAACTGGAAGCCCACCTGCATGATGCCCTTGGCCTGTTTGGCGGTGGCTTGGATCATCTTGCAGTCGGCGATGTTGAGCGCCAACGGCTTTTCCGCGTAGAGGTGCTTGCCCATTTCGAGCACGGCGATGTCCACATCGCGGTGCGTCCAATCGGGCGTGGCCACCACCACGGCATCGATGTCTTTGCGCTCTTCGAGCATCTTGCGGAAATCGCTGTAGGTGGCCGCCGAGCCGCCCGCCGCCGCAATAGCCTTCGCGGCCGCTTCGGCGCGCTCCGGCAGCAGGTCGCACACCGCCACGACCGTGGTTCCGGAGACCTTCAGCATGTTCCGTAACAGGTACGATCCGCGGTTGCCGACGCCGATGAAGGCGACCCGCATGGTGTCGTTGGGCGATTGCGCGCCTAGAATCGCGGGCGCGGCCAAGGCCGTCGACATGGTCAAGAATGAACGACGCGTAGCATTGCTATCCATAGTCTTCTCCTAAGCGGCGAGCGCGCCGAGTTGCCGGAGCAGGGAAGCCGTGATCTTTGCCGCGGCCTCCTTTTCGAGACAACTCGACTTGGCCCGCCATGTCTCATAACCGCCTTCCGCGAATCCGCGCAACGTGGGGATGTAGCCCCGGTAGTCGTTGGCGAGTTCCACAAGGAAGGTCGGCTTGAACGGACTCTTCGACTTCAAATCCAATCCCAGTTCAACAAACGCCTCTCCCGGAAATGTTCCGATACCCAGCGCGCCGATGCGTACGGCTTGCACCGGAGCAGTGACGCGCTTCGGGAATGTCTCGGCCAGGATCACGGTTTCTCGCGCGTAGATCTCCGGCATCTTCTGGTATTCTCCGGGCGGCGCGGCGGCTAGAATCTTGCGCGCCTGCTCCACTTCGCTGTTGCCCGGCAGGCGCACGCCAAATTCGATTTCCTCGATCGAAGCGCCCAGCGCGGGCGCGTCGGTGAACTCCATATTGCGCCAGGTGCGAAAGCTCTCGGCGGCCAGTATTTCCGCCACGCGGCGCATGTGCGCATAAGGCGCCAGGCGCTCGCGCGAGCCTTTCATCACGTTGATGTTGTTGATGTCGCCCGAGCACGCGTTGGTGAGCATGGCGACGAACGGGGGGAATACTTCGTTCGAAGACGCGCCGGCCAGCCGCGCCATGGCGCGCGCCCAGTAGCCGAAGTAATCCGCGCTGACGTGCCCCGGGCCCACGTCGCCCACGTAGTGCAGCGCGTAGTTGCCCCACACGGCGATGGGCCGCCCGTCGAGCGCTTCCACGGCCATCACGCCCACATCCGGGTCGATGGGACCGGCCGGACCGGTCACATTCGGATTGCCGATGCCCGGGTTCATCTTCACCTTTTCGGTGGTGTCGCCGAAAGGATTCGCGGGCATGGTGCCGGGCTTCATGTAGTAGCGGCGGTTGAACACCAGCCGTTCTTCGCGGCCCACGCCCCAACCGATGCGCGCGGGCTCCAGATGATTCAGCGCCAGACGCACGGCGTCGGCAATGCGCGGCACCAGGAAGTCCATATACTTGGTGTCCGGCTGGCATTGGAACAGATGTCCGGTGGGCGGCGCACTGTGCGTGTGCACGGCCGAGATCATGACGTTGGCGCTGGCAAGGCCGCAGCGTTCCTGGATCAGCTTCTTCGCGCGGTCCACCACATCGCGCGGCAGCACGCACACATCGCAGGTGACCAGAGCCACCCGCGTGGCGCCGTTGTCCAATGCGAGTGCGCGCACCAGCAGGTCGTCGTGCACTTCGGTGGACTTGAAGTCGGTCATGTTCCCGGCGAGCGAACAGCCGAGGTTCGGTGTGATGTTGGTGATGGCCGCTCCGGCGCGTAGCTTGCCGGCTGGCAGCGGAGATTGTGTCATCGCGGCGGGCGCCGCGGCTGTCATCAGAAACTCACGACGCCGCAACCATGGTTTGCGCACCATGAGATTGAAGATAACAGTTCTCGAAAATCAGTGCTGAATGTTCCAGCGAACTAGCGTGCCGATTCGACAGCCAGTCGGCGCTCGCGCTGGAACCGCAGCAGGCTGCGCAGTTCCTGATTCAACACCCCGAAACCGGCCCAGAAGTAGCCAGCCGAGAAAATCGCCAGGAACGGCACCGCGAAGAAGTTGTAGGTGTCGATGGCGTAAGCCGCGATCAGAACGTAGACCACGCCCAAGGCGATTTCGGCGAACGGAATCCAGCCGCCGCGGTAGCGATACTGTGCTGGCCCGCGCAGCGAACCTTTACCCTGCAGCGAGTACTTCGGTGTCGGCGTCCAGTAGCCTTTGTCGCCGATCAGTGCTTCGATCACCGTCTTCGAATTGATCAAGGTGAGCGCCACGCCCGCCGCCGTCAGAACCGGCATCAGGAAGATGGCGCGCTTCCACGACTTCGGATGCACTTCGCGGTAGGCCACGATGTAGAAGATCCACAACGACCAGAAATTCGCGATGATCAGCGGCACGTCGATCACCAGCATCTGGAACCAGCCGGCGTAGAAGCGAACGATCATCATCGGCACCAGCAGCGCCGACATGGCGATGATGAGCGGGTAGCTGATGTTGGGCGACAGGTGCAGGAACGCTTCCAGCTTCACTCTCCAGGGCGCCTTCGAGCGCATGATGGCGGGAAGCAGTTTGATGGCGGCCTGCATCAAGCCCTTGGCCCAGCGCGATTGCTGCATCTGGAACCCGTGCATCTCGACCGGCAATTCCGACAGGCATTCGATCGAGGGTACGTAGACGAAGCGCCAACCTTTCAGTTGCGCGCGATAGCTCAGGTCGGCGTCTTCCACCAGCGTGTCGTGCTGCCAACCACCCGCGTCGTCGATCATCTTGCGGCGCAGCACGCCGGCCGTGCCGTTGAAGTTGAAGAACAAACGCCCGCCGCAGCGCGCTGCCTGCTCCAGAATGAAGTGGCCGTCGAGCATGGCGGCCTGCACTTCAGTGAGCAGGTTCTGTTCGCGATTCTGATAAGTCCAGCGGGTTTGCACCAATCCGACGTTGGGGTCGGTGAAGTAGTGTATGGTGCGCTTCAGAAAATCCGGTTCCGGCACGAAGTCGGCGTCGAAGATGGCGATGAACTCACCGGTGACGGTGGCCAAGCCCGCCTGCAACGCGCCGGCCTTGAAGCCGTGGCGGTTGGAGCGATGACGGTATTCGATGGGGAAGCCCTGCGCCCGATACTGCGCCACCAAGGCTTCGGCTACCGGGTGCGTTTCGTCGGTGGAATCGTCGAGCACCTGTATTTGCAGAAGTTCGCGCGGGTAGTCGAGCTTCAAAATCGCTTCGAGCAGTTGCGCCACCACGTAGCGTTCGTTGTAAAGCGGAAGCTGCACGGTCACGCGCGGCAGTTGCTCAAACTGCTGGGGCGCGGTGGTTGGCACGTTCTTGCGGTATTTGAAGAACATGCGTACCACTTCGAAACGGTGCAGGCCGTAAATGGACAGGATCAGAAGGACCGTGAAATAAGGAACCAGGATCGCCCAGTCGAACCAGCCAAGAGTATGAATTCCGGTGAATGTATCGTCGAGGATACCGCGTACTACCTGGTCAGCCAAAGAAGATGCCAATATGAATGCCACTTGTCCTACTCGCTCTCCACAGCTAAAACCGTTGGTCGGGAAAGAACATTCCTATTGTACCGCGATTGAAACCGCCGCGACCCTCCGGAATGATTCTCCGTGTACCGTGTTGATTATACATGGGTTGCCAGATGGGTGGAAATTGGCGCCAGGAAGTCATGAAAAAATCGGGGACTGTACCCTGACCGTGCCAAGAAGTCTCGAACCGTCAACATTCGGCAGTGGACTGTCCCCGGTTTTTTCATGGCTTCCTGGTCTGGCTGTCTCCGGCCGGGGCTGAAGTATCATGAAGGGATGGGGCGCTCATGGATGGTGGCCGGGCTGTTGGCGATGGCGGCGGTGGCGGCTTGGGGGCAAACGGCCCAGCCGGACCGTGTGCTCAAACTGGAGAAGTCGTTGCTCGCGCCCTGTTGCTGGAACGAGCCGGTGGCCACGCACCGCAGCGAAGTCTCACTGAACATGCGCGCGGAAATCGCACGCATGGTCGCCGAAGGCCAGACCGACCAGCAGATTCTGGACCACTACAAGCAGCAATACGGAGCGCGCATCCTGGTGGAACCGGAAGGTTCGCGCTGGTGGTGGATGCACCTGATCCCCGTGGTGGTGATCGTGCTCGGGGTGTTCGCCATGCTCCTATTCATCCGGCGCCTACGCAAGCCGGTC
>CAZDIZ010000217.1:0-8384 GCA_964505625.1 uncultured Solibacteraceae bacterium
CGATAGTACGCCTGCTTCTGCTCCTCGGAGGCGTCCGGCGCTGGATAGGGGTGTTCTTTACGCCAGCGCTGTTCAACGATGACACGCGCTATGTCACTATCCGGGTACGCGGCCATGAACCGGTCCTCGACCTGACGCAACGCGCTGGGATCGCCGACCATTCTGTAACCCATGCCCAACGTCGACGCCCATCGCTCGTCGTCCTTCGGAGCAGGAATCAGTTCCAGACGCTTTACGTCGGCGGCGATCTGCTTGCGAACTGCCTCGTGCTCGGCTGCCGGGCGCGCCTTGAACTCCAACGTCCAGACATCCTCCCATGCACGCAAGCGTTCCAGGTCGGATTCCGCGGTGAGCCGTTTGCGCAAAGCCGCGGCTTCTCGCGCGATGGACTCCGGTGCGCCGATGCTCGATAGCAGCGACAGCGCGCGGCGTTCCAACGACGCGGGACAAGCAGCGAAGTAGTTGTCCAAATGAACGCGGGCCTGCGTGCGATCCTTGAACTTACCGTACGAGTAGATATCAGCCAGTGCGAGGTTCACCCAAGGATCGGCGCCGGCCCCGTCCGCGCCCTTCAAAACGGAAACCGCCCGCGGCGTGTCGATGCCCAAAAGCGCCTGCGCGTAAAGCGTGGCGAATTGCGCACTGCCGGGGTGCCGCTCAGCCAGCGTCTTGTACCGCTCAATGAGCGCCTTGCGCTCCTCCAGTTTGCCGAAGCGCCCGGATTCGATGTAACGCCGGTTGACGAAGTAGTCGTTCGGATGTCTTGCCAGAACGTCGGCCGTCATTGTCTTCCGTTCTTCGAACCGGTTGACGCCTGTAACTTTGCGCGTTTTCGCGGAGAGCTGTCTCAGCTCCTCGCGTATCTCGGGAGTGGGTTCGCAGCAGATGGCAGGTTTCTCGGCGCGGCAGATCACGGAGGCACCGAGCAGGAAAAAGCAGCAATAACCGAGACGCATGAAGTGCACCTCCGTTTCTGTCCAAGTGTAGCTCCGTTTGCGAGAGATGTCTGTTACGCTGTAGTTACATGCGCTCTCCGCTTCAAAAGCTGATCGCGCTTCTCTGTCTGGCGGCGCTACTCGCGGCCGCGCTCGCCGCGCCGGGCGCCGTGGTGTTCTTCGCCATCCTCGCTCCACTGTGGTTGTACTTCGGCACACTCACACCTCAACGGATCGAGTTCGCCGCCGTTTCCTACGCGCTTCCCGGCCGTCCATTCCTGACGGTTCTGGCGTCGCGCCCGCCTCCCGCAGCATAGCTTTCCCAACCGAAAATCCAGCGTTGTGCGATTTGAAGGCCCATTGTGTCTTCAAACGCGGAAAGGGAACCTATGCGGTTTCACGGTAAGTTGAAAAAGCTTCTGGCCGTGTCACTGTTAGCTATGGCGTTACTGACGGGCGTGCCGATTGATCCGGCCAAGATTCAGGAACTACTGAGTCTGATGTCACAATCCAAGGTGGTGCAAACGCTTCGTCAGAAAGAGAACAACGGCAAGCCGCGAGAATAGCGTCTGTCCGTCTCTCAAACGCCGACCGCGTCGCTGCCTTCTCCGAGTGCCGCCAGGATCTGTTCCTTGCGGCGCTCGGCGGCCGCGGTGGCTGACGACATGCCCACCCAATACACCACCGCCGCGAACGCCGCGGCGAACGACAGCACCAGGTAGAAGGCGACGTCGCTCGAAAACGCATACCGCGCCAGATACGCCAGCGCAACGGGCGCGGCAGCCACCGGATAGAGCGCAAACAACAGCGCCCGGAAGCGCGCCGGAGAACTGGGCCGCCAGGTTTGCTCCGAGTGCACGCCTTCCGGATAGAAGACCGAACTGAGATTGCCCATGGCCAGCAGGTATCCGCTCAGCGTCAGCGTCACCGCGTATGCTTCAACTGCCTTCGTGAGCGACAGCGGCATCTTGAGCGCCAAGCAGGCTACCATCACCACGGTCACTTCGATCAGGACGATGAACATCGCGGCCAGGTTCTTGGCGGCGAGAACGCGGCCGAACGATCCCGGCATCAGGTAGTAGAGTTGCGCCGCCGAGCGGTCCAGTCCCAACGCGTTCCAAAACGTCACGTCGCCCAACAGGATCAGCGCATACACGCTGACCAGCGTCAGGTAGTTGTTCACCAGCATGGAGTCGGCGTGGTTGCGTCCGAAGCTGATGGGCATCCAGATCAACGGGCCGAAAGTGAAGCCCATCAGAAAGACCAAACGGAAACGCGGTGTGCGCGAGAGACTGCGCAGTTCTTTTTCGAGCATCGCGGCCATCGGATCGCGAAACACAAACGACGGCCAACGGAACACACGGTCGAGCCAGGCCACGCGGCCGGTGGTCGAGTAAGCGCCCGCTTGTTGCGCGCGCGCGTCGAAGCGCAGACTGCGCGCGAACTGCCAGCGGCCGTACCAGTAAGTCAACGCCAGCCAGCCTAGCGCCAGCATCCAGCCGAGCGGCCAGCGAGCACCCAGCGCGAGCTTCGACACCACCGTCCACGGCCACCAGGCCAGCGGCGCCGCCATCCACAAGCGTCCCAGCCATGAAGGAACACCGGTCACCAGCATGACCTGCGGTACCGCCGCCGCCAGAATCAGCACCAGCAGCAAGATCTCGCGCAGACGCTTGCGCGCGAGCAACCGTTCGAGCGCCTGCCGCAGTCCCGCCGATAGCAGCAGATTCGAAGCGGCGTACAACGCCAGCGCCAGCAGCGCGCTTGCGGCCGGTACCGCGGGATTCCGCGCCAGCCCCGTTGAAACCCCGCAGAGCAGGATCACCACTTCGAAGCTGGTGGTGAGCCGCAGCAACGTTTCGATGGTGAACAACTGGCGGAAAGGGATTGGGTAGACCAGCAGCTTTTCGAGCGCGAGCGATGCGCCGAGCGACGCTGCAAGCACCGGCGAAAGCTGCCAGTAGAACAACACGAACATCAACACACGCGGCAGCGCGTGCGCGAGTTTCGGCACGCTCGCCGTCGCCACGAACGCGTGAGCCGCAACGCCCAGCGTGCACCAGAGCCCGTACCAGGCCAGCGCCATCACACCGGCCAACGCCACTCCGGCGCGGCCTTCGCGCGGGCGGAAGCGCACCAGTGACCGCCATTCGGCCCACAGGATCGCTCGGATGTGTGAAGGCATCGGGCTACAACCACTCCAACTTGCCGTGCGCGTGCTCTGCGCCGACGGCGCGCACAAACAGGTCCTCCAGCGTCTCGTCGCCGCGCCGCAATTCGTCGACGGCGCCTTCCAGCACCAGCTTGCCCTGGTGAATGATGGCGACGCGGTCGCACAAACGCTCGACTACTTCGAGCACGTGGCTGGTGAGAAAGATGGTCACGCCTTGCCGCACCAGATCGTGCAGAAGATCTTTCATTAAGCGCGCGCCAACGGCATCGACGCCCTCAAACGGTTCGTCGAGCAGCAGCAGATCGGGACGGTGTATAAGCGCGGCGGCCATGGCCGCGCGTTTGCGCATACCCTTGGAGTATTCGGCAATCAGCTTGCCGCGCTGCTCGTCGAGTTCGAACAGCGCGAGCAATTCTCCCGCGCGCTGCCGCGCCACGCGGCGATCCAGACCGTACATACGGCCCACGAATTCGAGGAACTCTCCACCAGTGAGCCGGTCGAACAACAACGATTCGTCCGGCACCAGGCCGATACGTTTCTTGATTTCGAGGTTGTGGCCGGGACCGTCGAGGCCCAGCAACTCGATGGTGCCGGAGTCGGGTGGCGCCAAACCGATGAGCATGCGGATGGTTGTCGTCTTGCCCGCGCCATTCGGTCCCAGAAATCCGAAGAAACACCCGCGGGGCACTCCAAAGCTCAAACCGTCGACGGCTGGTTTTCCGCCGTACAGTTTACGAAGATCACGTACCCGGATCGCGGGTTCCAACAAAGACATCCTCTCTCCATCCTATGAAAGAGTTGGTGCGATACTCAATGGTCTCTTTCTCCTATATGACCTTCTACAACATCAATCGTAGACCAAGCTGCAACACGCGGCCATCGTTGAGCGTATTGGTGATCTTACCGAACGCGGGCGAACTCAGGTTGCGCTGCGGTTCGTCGAATTGCGGATGGTTGCCCAGGTTGTAAGCCTCGCCGCGCAGCAGTATGGTCCATTCGCGCCCGCGATGCCAGCGCCATTGGCGGGTTATAGCCGAGTTGAAATTGGCGATACCGTCTTTGCGGAACGTGTTGCGGCCGAGTGAGCCGCGCGTCTGGCCGGGCACGATGTAAGCGAAGCGGTCGCGGCGCAGAATCGACGGCGCGGTGTTTGGATCATCGATGGTCTTGCCGAGAATGGACGGGTCGACGACATTGGGCCGGTCGCTGGGACTGCCGTCCACGTTGCCGAATCCGGGGCCGTCCGAGCCGACGTACAACGTGAGCGGAGTGCCGGATTTGAAGACCGTGACACCGGAAAGCTGCCAACCGCTGGTGAGGCGGCCGGCGAAGCTGCGCGCCGCTCCCAATCGCGGCAGGTCATAGCTGTATGTGACCAGCAGCGCGTGCGTGGAATCGAAGGTACTCAGGCTCTTCTTGTCGTTGAGCGAATCGTACTGCGACTGGCTGCGCGAAGTGGTTAGGTCCTTGTTCGCCGCCGTGAAAGCGTAGTCGGAGCCCGAGTCGATCGCCTTGCTGAACGTGTAGGCTACATTCCACACGAGGCCGCGTGCGAGCGGCACATCCAGCGAAACGCGTGCCGCGTCCAGATATGCGATACCGCCGTTCACGATTCGCTTCACTTCGTAGTAGCGTTGATCGGGACGGCGCTGGTCCACCGTGATCGTGGTGAGCGGAATGCCCGGCACCGGTTCCGCGCGATTCTGCACGTAAGCGTTCATAAGCTTGAAGCTGCGGCTGCCAACGTAACCCATCCGGAATTGCGCGTGGCCGAACAACCGCCGTTCGAAGCTCAAGTTGTACTGATGCGCATAAGGAGAAACCAGATCGTTCGAAAGCACCGTGGGCGAACTGCGCAGAGCCGGATCCTTCAGTGCGACTGCGATCGGGTCGATCAAGCCTGGGTTCTGCACCTGTATGTAGCGAACCATGGGCAGATTGTTGCGCGCCTGCTGGAAAGTGACGGGCGGAATCTCACCGAACGAGACTGTATAGGAAGCGCGCACAACCCAACCACCGCCCGCGCGCCAGGCAAGCGAAAAGCGCGGGCTGAAGTTGTTGGCGTCGTCGCCGTAAGGAATGTCAGTGAAACGGTGGACTTCCGACGGCGCGCCGGCCATCGCGTATCGCAGGCCCGCGTAGATTTGCAGACGCGGATGGACGCTCCAGCGGTCCGCGGCAAAGACGCTGGCGCTGTTGTTGCGGAATCCGCGCGCCAGCTCGCCGATGGTCACCTCATACATACTGGGCAGCCCCAGGCGGAGGTTCTGCACGGCGGTGTTTCCGAAGTTGTTGGTGAACTGGTAGTAGCCGCGTTGATTGCTGGTTTCGATGCCGTTGAGCTGGAATCTGGCAAACTCGCCGCCGAAAGTGATGGCGTGGCGAGAGGCCGCATTCTGATGAGTCACCAGCAACCCAGCGCGATAGGAATTCTGCGCGCGGTCGATGGGAAACATACTGTCGGGGCCTAACTCTTCGAACTGATAGCCCAGACGCACGCGCGGGCCGACGGTGTTGGGCTCCGGGCGCAGCACACTCTTCACGCGATTGAACGCGACGCCGGCGGCCACTTCGGTGGCGGGTGACAGCGTGTGGCGGTAGGTGAGCCGCGCGCGATGGCTGTGGATCTCCGTATCGGGATTCTGTCCGGCCACCAACTGGAACGCATCGGTGCGCTGGCGGCGCGGAGCGTAGTCGAGCGAAAGCCGCCCGTGCTCACTCGGATCCAGGTCCCAACGAAGCGCGGTTGCGAGTTCGTCGATCCGTTGCGGTGAATTCGTATTCAGCGCGCGCGGATCGAAATCGGGACGGTTCGGGAGTTCACTCGGATACGCGGCGAGAAAGCGTTCGACCAGCGCGCGTGTGGCGGGATCCGTGGCCAGCGGTGTGCGTTCATCGGCCAACGGCACCAGCACGTTGCCGTTCACCACGCCGCGAATCTTGCGCTGTGATCCGTTCCAGGTGACGTGACCAAAACGCCCCACGGCTCCCGTGAAGCGCGCACCGTAATGGTTGCCGCGCGACGGCAGAACATCGCCCACCTGAAAAAACGTGCGTGCGTTGAAAGCCCCGTTCAGATGCGACTCATACAACTCGGCGTGCCAGCCCGGCGTCTTCGACGCTTTCCCTAACCAGACCTGTTCCGAGGCGGGGCGGCCGTGCTCGGCGGCGAAGTAGTTTATTTCAGCGCGCGCCTGGTCGACGATGGTGATTTGGTTGCCGAGTCGAATGTTGGCTTCCTTGATGGCTTCGTTGTCGATTTGAAAGACCGGGACGTTTTCGTTGCGCTGCGCGGCCGAACTCAGCGTAGCGCGTGAACGTTCGGGATTTGCGGGAGTGGGTTTCGTCGTCTGGCCCGCTGCGTGCATTACGGCAATCGACACAAGCAGAACGGCGGTGGTGCGCATGCGGTCAGCCTACTTCATCGCGGCGGCGCCCAATTCGGCCTTAAGTTGGCGGTATGCCCGCTCTTCGTAATTCTCTTTGATGCGGTCCAGATTCGCGGTGCGCGTGTCGCCGGCGCGCGGCGCGGTCTTCTGTAGGCAATGGCCGAGCATATAGGTGGCTTCGGCGTCGGAAGGATTGCGTTCCAGCGCGGCGCGGAAACTCGCAGCGGCGCCTTCGTAGTCGCGCTGGCGCCACAGAGCGTAGCCGAGATTGAAATGATACAAGGGATCGGAGTCGTCGCCGGCCACGGCTTTGCGGAAGTTCTCAGTCGCATCCGGAAGATTGCGCCGAAGCTGCGCGGCGCCCAGATTGTTGAACACTTCGTTGAGAGGCACGGCTTCGGCCACGGTCTGAAAAGCCGCCTGCGCCCCAGCGTAGTCCGCTGTATGAAAGCGGCAGAGCCCCACCAGGTAGGTGGCATGATGGAAACGCGGATCCGGCTGCTTGACCTTGCTCAGCCATTCGATGGCCGCGCGGTACTCCTTCCGCTTCCAATAAACCTGGCCCAGTTGGAAACACGGCGGGGCGAAATTCGGCGCCAGATTGGCCGATTTGGTAAACAAGATAATTCTCTGCTCGTCGGTGGCCGCGCCCAAGCCTCTCACGTAGCTTTCCATGGCGTCCAGCCGGACGGTGGGCCGATTACGAACGAACTCCTCCTCGCCGGCCAGACCGCGGAGCGAAGCCTGTTTCAACGCCTGCCAGGCGACACGCGTCTGCAGAGCGGCCAGATCTTCCAGCGCACCCATCTCCACGATCTCGGCGCCGGTTTTGAGCTGCTTCAAATCGAGGATTCGGGCCGAGATGCGCAGCGTGCCTTTGCTCTCGTCGAGCGATCCGATGACCGGATGGAATTCGATGGAGCCGAACATGACGCGGGTGGCATCCACGGTCTCAGCGATCTTGATCACCGACGCCGTCGTGAGCCGCGCGTAGGGCCGTATGCCGAGCCGCCGGCAGGCTTCGTGCAGATCGACGCGATCCACCACCAGAGCACCTTGGTCGGTAAGCGCCTCGGCGACCGCCTCAGCCGCGCTCTCGCCAATCCAATCGAGACTCTGCTGACTCGACAGATTGAACAGCGGCAATACAAGGAAGGTGTCCGCGCCAGGAAGGAGGGAGGGGAGAGAAAACAAAGATGCCAGCAAGAGGAGCCGTCGCATCGAACTCTTAGTTTAGCAAACGGCTCCTCGAATCCTGTGGGCTAGTTGAAGACGAGCTTGGTAGTGGTCCCGCCGAGGCGGATCTCCTGGATCGTCATCTTGCCGTCGCCATTGGCGTACCGCACGCTGGTGGTCTTGAACTTGGAGTCGGCCTTCTCCACCTTCACCGCGGATTGTACGCTGGTCTTGCCCTTGCTGATCACGACTTTGCTGTCGGTGACTTCGACTTTGTACTCACCCGGCTTCAGCTCCTGTCCGCTCACCACGGACGGCTGGAACAGCGTCACCTTGAATGTATCGGCGCTCGCCACGGCCAGGGCCAGAATCGCAAAGCAGAACATCAGTCTCTTCATGGTTTTTATCTCTCCTTGATGCATGTTACGCGTTCAGTTTTTGTGTGGGTGCATGGTATGCATGCCACATCTACAAAGACGGTGGGAAGTCGAAAATGTTCCGTCGTGAAGTTAGTAAAGTGCGTTTTTCTTGAGGAAATCTTCAACGCGCGCGATCGCGCTGATTTGGATGGACTTTTCGGTTCCGAATCCGCTCAACCACTCCAGTTCCTTCTCCTTGCGGAACCACGTCCATTGGCGTTTGGCGTAACGGCGGGTGTTGCGCTGGGCGCTCTCAACAGCTTCGTCGTGCGTCATTTCTCCGCGCAGCATC
>CAZDIZ010000218.1:0-8197 GCA_964505625.1 uncultured Solibacteraceae bacterium
GGTGGCGGCGCAGTCTGAAACATTCGCGTGAATTCGCCAGGCTCAGATTTCGCCGTTACCGGTGGCGGTGCCGGTGGTGCTGGTTCGGCAACTGGCGCAGGTGGCGGCGCAGTCTGAAACATTCGCGTGAATTCGCCAGGCTCGGATTTCGCCGTTACCGGTGGCGGTGCCGGTGGTGCAGGCTCGGCGATCGGCGCAGGCGGTGGCGCGGTCTCGAACATCCGCGTGAATTCGCCCGGTTCCGATTTCGCCGTTACTTGCTGCGGTGCTGGCGGCGCGGGTTCGGCAACCGGCGCAGGTGGAGGCGCAGTCTGAAACATCTGCGTGAATTCACCCGGCTCGGACTTCGCTGTCATTAGCTGCGCGGCTGGTGGCACGGGTTCCGCGATCGGCTCCGGCGCTGGCGGCGGTGCCGGTTCAGCCGCGGGCGGCGCCACCGGAATCTTCCAACGGCCCGCGCGCGTTAACTGATCCTCGCTCGCAGCCGGCTTCGACACACCGTAGCGCTCCAGGTGCGCGCGCAGCCAATCACGCAAGCTCAGCGCGCCGGCCAGAGGAGCCGCCACCACGTACGGGGTCCCCATGTTGTCGCCAGTCTCAATCAATTCGGGGACGCTGCGCGCCTTCAACTTGTCGATCTGCTCGAAAAGCTCGGACGAAGTGCGCGGATGAACGCCCACCAGCAGAAAGACGAAGATCGGCCTGTTGGTGGCGATCTCCCGCGCTCCGAATGTCTTGATACCGTCGTCGCGCAGCAGCTCCAACAGTTCGTATCGTTCGGCGAAACCCGTGCTCATTCGTCCACCACCCTCGTATCTCCCAGCCATCATGACACCGCCACGGCTCGCGTTCAATGCTCGGCACTAGCGCCAGCTCGGCGGTGTGGAGTAATCTCTTGCATAATAGGGCAGTGAATGGAATTCGCAGCAACGGGGCGCGTCGCGATCTAAAACTATGAGACAACTGTCCAGGGTCGTTTGGTCCGAGGGCATGTACCTTGGGCCGCATCACTTTCAGGCGCAGAGCCGCTACTTCGAAGACTCCATCCACTTCGCGGCGTCCGCATTGTGGTTCGAAGGCTACGGCCTGGTGGGTTGCGGACTGGACGCCGAAGCGCTTCGCAACGGCACTCTGTCGGTACTTCACGCGCGCGGCATCCTGCCCGACGGGCTCGCTTTCCACATGCCCGAATGCGACGCGCTGCCGCCGGCGCGCAACATCGCGGAACTGTTTCCACCGACCCGCGACAAAGTAAACGTGCTGCTGGCCATCCCGGAACGCAAAGCGGGCGGCGTGAACTGCGTGACCGCCGAAGCGCAGAAAGCCGAGGCGCGTTACGTGGCCGAAGCGCGTCCGGTGTATGACGAAACCACCGGCCGCGACGAGAAACCGGTGCAGTTCGGCCGGAAAAATTTCGCCCTATTTTTAGATGAGGAGATGCCTGAGGGCGCGGTCGGGTTGCCGGTCGCCCGTATCATGCGCGACGGTTCCGGCAACTTCGTTTTCGATCCGGACTTCATCCCGCCCTGCACGCACATAGGCGCAAGCGACCGTCTGATGCGTCTGCTCACGCGCCTGATCGGCATCCTGGAAGAAAAGAGCGCGGCCATGTCGGCCACCGCCAGCGCGGGCGGGCGTTCCTGGGCCGAATACTCCACACGCGACATCGCGCAGTTCTGGCTGCTGCATACAGTAAACGCGGCCCTGGCGCCGCTGCGCCAACTGCACTCGACCCCGCGTGTACACCCGGAAGAACTGTTCGTCGAACTGCTGCGGCTGGGCGGCGCGCTGTGCACGTTCGCCATCGAGTCGCATCCGCGCGAACTGCCGCTTTACAACCACCTGAAGCTGGACGAGTGCTTCAACGCGTTAGACCATCACATACGCACGCACCTGGAAACCGTCGTCCCCACCAACGTGGTGACCATTCCGCTGCGCAAGGTGACCGACTACTTCTATGAAGGCGAAGTCACCGACCAGCGGTGTCTGGACGCTTCGCGCTGGATCTTCTCCATCCGCGCGCCGGTGGGCGAAGTGGATCTGATCTCGAAAACGCCGCAACTGGTGAAGCTGTGCTCGAAGATGTTTGTGCCGAAGCTGGTGGAGCGCGCTCTGCCGGGCATGCCGCTCGCGCACATGCCGGTGCCGCCGTCGGCGGTGGCGACGCGCGTGGACGCGCAGTACTTCAGCGTGAGCAAGGGCGGGCCGTGTTGGGACCACTTGGTGCAGACGCGCCAGGTGGGCGTATACGTGCCCGGCGAACTGCCCGATCCTTCGATCGAACTGCTAGTGGTTCTGGAATCCTGATTTCGTTACGGGGGCTGAGCGATGTTACCCAACGTAAGACGCATGGAAAACCTGGCGCTGGCGTTCCAGGAAGTTCTGACGGTGAGCGGACGTTTGCGCTCCGGCCGCCAGGCGGTGAACGATGCCGCCGCGTTCCGCCACAACATTTTGGAGAGCCTCAAAATCGCCGATCAGCAGGCGCGCGCGCAAGGCTACAACGGCGAAGACATCAAGCTGGCCATCTTCGCGGTGGTGGCGTTTGTCGATGAGTCGGTGCTGAACCTGCGTCATCCCGCGTTCGCCGATTGGCCGCGCCGCCCACTGCAGGAAGAACTGTTCGGCCACCACATCGCCGGCGAAGTGTTCTTCAAAAACTTGCAGGATTTGCTGGTGCGCGGCGAATCGCAGGATCTGGCGGATGTGTTGGAGGTTTATCAGCTCTGCCTGTTGTTGGGCTTCGCGGGCCGCTACAGCCTGGGCGGACGCGGCGAATTGAAAGCGATCGCCGACGTCACCGCCGACAAGATCCGCCGCATCCGCGGAGGCGCCGGACCGCTGTCGCCCGCGTGGGCCTTGCCGCTCGAACCGGCGAGGCAAGCCGGCGCGGACCCTTGGGTGAAGCGCTGGACCATCGCGGCGGCGGCGTGCTTCGCGCTGGTGCTAGTGCTGTTCGCGATCTACAAATTGGTACTCGGCTCGGGCGTGTCGAGCCTGCAAGAATTGGCTGGGCTGGTTCGTTGATAAAGGAGTTGCGATGAAACTCTATTGGGGAGCGGGCGCCGTACTGGTTGGATATCTGGCGCTGGCATGGATCACGGGAAGTTTTCTGCATCTCGACACGACCCGCTTCTATATGTTGTTCTTCATCCTGGCGACGCTGGGCATTTCCGGCACGGCCGTGTTCGTCTGGTATCAGTCGCGCAAATCCGGCGAAGCCGGCGCGGACAGTGCTGCCGCTCCCGTGCTCGGCGATGAAGAAATCGACGCGCTGATCCGCGACGCGGAAGCGCGTCTGCCCAAGGGCACGCGAGTCGCCGGACTGCCGCTGGTATTCGTGATCGGAGAACCCGGCTCTACCAAAACCAGCACCATGCTCGCATCGGGCCTGGAACCCGAACTGCTCGCCGGGCAAACGCATCAGGACAACAACGTCACCCCGACGCGCGCCGCAAACCTCTGGTTCGCGCGGCAAATGATTTTCGTGGAAGCCGGCGGAAGGCTGCTGGCCGATCCCGCGCGCTGGCTGCGCCTGCTCGGGCGGTTGCGCCCGGCGAGATTGAAATCCGTAGTCGGCTCCGGCGGCGAAGCGCCGCGCGCGGCCCTGGTTTGCGTGGACGCCGAAGCGTTCACGCGGCAGAACGCGGCCGAAACGGTGGCCGCCACCGCGCGCGCACTCGAAACGCGCTTGAGCGAAATCAGCCAGCAGTTCGGCATCAGCTTTCCGGTTTACGTGCTGTTCACCAAGATGAACCGGCTGGCGTTCTTCGAAGACTATCTGCGCAATCTATCGAACGAAGAGGCCACGTCGGTGTTGGGCGCCACGCTGCCCATGCGCCCCGCGACGGTCACCGGCGTCTACGCCGAAGAAGAAACCCGCCGACTGTCGAAAGCCTTCGACGACGTGTTCCATTCGCTGGCCGACCATCGCATCGAATTTCTGCCGCGCGAAACCGACCTTCAGAAAGTACCCGGCGCTTACGAATTCCCCCGCGAGTTCCGCAAGCTGCGCGCCACCGTGGTGCAATTCCTGGTGGACCTGTGCCGCCCCAGCCAACTGCGTTCGAGCCCCTTCCTGCGCGGCTTCTATTTTTCGGGCGTGCGCCCCGTGGTGGTGCAGGAATCCGCGGTGGCCGAAGCGCAGCGCCCCGCCACGCAGCGTTCGCCGTTTGAAACCGCCGCCAGCGCCACGGGCGTTTTCAAAGTCGGCGGAGTTCCGCCGCCACCGCCGCTGGCCGCGCCCACACCGCTCGGCGCCACCACGCGCAAGGTGCCGCAGTGGATGTTCCTGAGCCACCTGTTTCACGACATCATTTTGAAAGACGAAGCGGCGCTGGGCGCGAGCGCCGCCAGTTCGAAGACCAGCATGCTGCAGCGCGTGCTGCTGGCGACGGCCGCGGTGCTGCTGGTGATCTTCGCCATCGGCATGACGGTGTCGTTCTTCGGCAACCGCTCGCTTGAATCCGAAGCACTCGAAGCCGCGCGCGGCATTCCGGCCGCCGAAGCCAGCGGCATGAACCTGCCCACGCCCGAAGCGCTGCAGAAGCTCGAAAACCTGCGCCAGACGCTCGAACAGCTCACCATCTACGAACGCGACGGCGCGCCGTGGCGTCTGCGTTGGCTGCTCTACAGCGGCAGCGACATGCTACCGAAAGTTCGCCGCATCTACTACGCGCGCTTCCATCAACTGTTGTTCGCGCAAACGCAAAGCGAAATCGTGAGCACGCTCCAGCGCGTGCAAATTCCGCCCGCACCCACCGACGAGTACGGCCGCACCTACGACGCGCTGAAGGCGTATCTGATCACCACCTCCGAATGGAAACGCAGCACGGACTGGCTCTCGCCGGTGCTCCTCGCGCACTGGTCCGCCGGAAGGACGGTGGATCAACTGCTGCCGCTCGCCAAAAAGCAATTCGATTTCTACAGCGAAGATCTGGCCCGCGGCAATCCCTACAGCGAACAGAACGACCCGTCCGTCATCGACCGCGCGCGCCTGCACCTGGCGAAGTTCTCCGGCATCGAGCAGGTTTACCAATTCATGCTGGCCGACGCCTCGCGCCGCGCCAAGAAGGTGAACTTCAACGAACAGTTCCCCGGCTCGGCCGAAGTGGTCCTCAACAATCGCGACGTGGCCGGAGCCTTCACCAAGGCCGGTTGGGCGGCCATGCAGGATAACATTCGCAAGGCCGACAAATTCTTCGGCGGCGAGCGTTGGGTGCTGGGCGATTACGCCGGCGCGAAGCCCGATCCCACGAAGCTCGAACAGGATCTGCGCGACCGTTACATCAACGACTACATCGCGCGCTGGCGCGAATTCCTGAAGAACTCGGCCGTGGTGCGCTACGCCGGCTTGCAGGACGCCGCGCGCAAGTTGAACACGCTTTCGGGCGCGCAAACGCCGCTGCTCGCGCTGTTCTGGGTGGCGACGCAGAACACCGCCGTCGATTCGCCGAAAATCGCGGAAGCCTTCGACGCGGTGCAGAAAGTGGTGCCGCCGCCGGCCACCACCGTGCAATACGTGTTGCCGCCGAACCAGGAATACATGGGCTCGCTCGCCGCGCTGCAAACCGCCGTCGGGCAAGTGGCGGACACGACCGGTCCGCCGGATCCGAACCGCGCCATGCCGGTGCGCTCGGCCGCCGACAACGCGCGCAACGTGGTCAAGAAGATGGGCTACACCTTCCGCATCGATCCGGAAGCGCACGTCGAAACCATGGTGCTGAAGCTGTTGCAGGCGCCCATCGATTACATCGACGCGCTCACCAAGGGCATGGGCGCGGGCGAGATCAACGCCAAGGCGCGGGCGTTCTGCGTGGCCTACGCGCCGGTGGCCAACAAGTTCCCGTTCAATCCGAACGCCACCGCCGAAGCCACGCTCGACGAAGTGCACGCCATCTTCCGTCCGCGCGAAGGCAAGCTGTGGGCGTTCTACGAAGACGCGCTGCGCAACTACCTGCAGAAACAGGGCGCGCAATACGTGCCGAACTCCGGCGGCGGCATCACGCTGACGCCGGCCTTCGTGGCGTTCTTCAATCACGCCGCGCAGTTTTCCGACGCCGTCTATCCCGGCGGCGCGGCCGATGCCTCGCTGCGCTACGCGCTGCAGCCGCAGCGTTCCGATCAGTTGAAGTCCATGACGCTCTCGGTCAACGGCCAGAGCGCCAAGTTCAGCGGCAACGAAGCGGCGCGCCAGTACGTGTGGCCGGGCCCGGGCGCGCCCAGCGTGCATTTGAGCGCCAAGCTCTCCGGCGGCAGCGATTTCGATTTCCAGAATCGCGATGGGCTGTGGTCCGTGTTCCGCTTCTTCGCCGACGCCGACCGTTGGAGCGGCGCGGGCGGCAGCTACAATCTGGAATGGGTGGTGCGGCAAGGCCGCGAAGGGCGCCCGGTGACGGTGGGCGGCAAGGAACTCACCTACCGCTTCGTGTTGAACACGGGCGGCATGGCGCCGGTATTTCAGAAGGAGTTTCTGAACAGCCTGAAGTGCGTGGCGCAAGCGGCGCGATAGTGCACCGGGACGGACGAGTCTGTCCCAGCCGCAAGGCGTAGTAGTGGACAGACCCGTCCGTCCCCGGTTTTACGACGAATCCATGGAACTCCCGGCGCAACTCGGCAAATATGAGCTGATCGAATTCCTCGGTGGAGGCATGTCGCACGTCTACCGCGCGCGCGACACGGTGATCGGCCGCACGGTGGCGGTGAAGATTCTGACCGACGAAGGCTGCCGCGACGCGGACGCCAAGGCGCGTTTCCTACAGGAAGCGCGCATGTCCGGCAACATCGAGCACGACAACATCATCCGCATACACGATTACGGCGAGCAGGACGGACGCCCCTACATCGTGATGGAATTTCTGGTGGGCGAGGATCTGCGCCACGCCATCCGCGAAGGCCGCACCGGCGATCTGGCGAACAAGCTGCGCATCGCCCGCGACATCGCGCGCGCTCTCGATTACGTTCACTCGAAGAAGATCATCCATCGCGACATCAAGCCCGAAAACGTGCACCTGGACGCCGCGGGCAAGGTGAAGCTGATGGACTTCGGCATCGCCAAAAGCGAGGAACTGTCGCTCACCAAGACCGGCTTCGCGCTCGGCACGCCCTACTACATGGCGCCCGAGCAGGTGTTGGGCCAGCACGCCACCGACCTGGTGGACGTCTACGCCTTCGGCATTCTGCTGTTCGAACTGCTGGCCGGCGAAAAGCCCGTGCAGGGCGATTCGGTGGAGCGCCTGTTCTACGCCATCCTGCACGAGCCGCTGAACCTGGAGCCGCTCAGGCGGGCCGGAGTGCCGGAAGCGGTGATCGCGCTGGTGGTCCGCTGCACGGCGAAGCAGGCGAGCGACCGTCCACAGAGCTTCCGCGAAATCCTGGCGGCCTTTGATCAGATGTCGCGGAGAGAACCTCCGCCCGCGCCCGAGCCGCCTCCGCAGCCACCGCCGCAACCGCGCTCGAAGACGCCGCTCATCGCCATCGGCGCGGCCGTCGCGGTCGTGGTGTTGGTGATTCTGTTCTTCGCCTTGCGGCCGTCGAAAGCGCCGGCGCCGCCGCCCGTCGAAGTGAAGAAGGAGCTCCCGCCGGCGCTCACCATGGAAAGCGGCGATATGGTGCTGGTGGAGGCGGGAGCGTATTTGAGCGGCGCGGACAAACACAGCGCCACGCTCGGAGCGTTCTACATCGACCGGACGGAAGTTTCGAACGCGGCCTACGCGCGCTTCTGCCAGGCGAAGTCGCGCCCGCTGCCGGCGGGCCTCGCGGCGGGTGAGCCCGGCGCGCCGGTGGTGAACGTGACGTTTGTGGACGCGCAGGAATTCGCCAAGTGGGCCGGCAAGCGCCTGCCCACCGCCACCGAATGGGAGAAAGCCGCGCGAGGCGCCGACGGCCGCGCGTATCCATGGGGCAACGAAGCCGACCCCACGCGCGCGAACGTCAACGACAACCAATCCGCCGGCCGCGCCGCGATGCCGGTGAATTCGTTTAGCTCCTGGGCGAGCCCGAGCGGAGCGCTGAATATGACGGGCAACGTCTGGGAGTTCGTCGACGAACTGAAGACGCCGAGCGACCAAGCCGTCCGCAACTTCGCGCAAATCCTGAAGCCGCCCCCAACCGCCGCCGAACCCTGGTACACCATCAAAGGCGGAGCCTACGACCGCCCGCTAGCGCACGGCGTGCTGTACGAATGGATGTCGATACC
>CAZDIZ010000219.1:0-2468 GCA_964505625.1 uncultured Solibacteraceae bacterium
CCCAGGCGAAGGCCGCCGCGCGCAGACGGCTCTTCCAGTACGGAGCGTTTGTCCCGAGCACCGCCCTGCGGAACTGTGGGTCGTTCTGATTGAACAGCCGTCCGGCCACCGCGCCCTGCATGGGATGGCCAATGTAGTTCACGTAAGCCGGATCGCCGTCGCTCCAGCCGTGCAGGTTCTGAACCGAACTGGCGTAACCCGGCCAGAAGGCGCCGCCCATGTTGTTGCGCGTCCCCTGCTCGGTGGCCAGCCGGAAACCGTGCATGATTCCCACAAACGCGGCTGATTGCGTCAGCAACGGCTTCCATTGAATGCCTTCGACCGGCTCGGGGTTGGGGACGGCCGCTGAATCGGCGCGAGCCTGCAAACTAACTAATAACATTAGAGTTAGCACGACGGCTAACGCTCGAAAGGATGCAGAAGGATTGCGGAGTGCGGTGCTGCTCTCGGCAGCTCCGCGTAGAGTTCGCGTGGGGTCGCCTCGAAACATACTTACCATATCAGAATATCCCGATAGACGCAGACTGAAAAGGCCGCGTTCCCGTTGCTTCCAGAATGGATGAAACCGGCTTGCTTCTGTTTGCCGGGCGAACATAGACTTACTAGTGGGACGGGAGATCTCTACCATGTCGACAAGAAGAACTCATAGAACTGACAGCACCCGCCGTCAGGTCGTGCAGGCAGGCGCCTTTGCACTGGCCGGGGCGGGGCTGGCCACCAAGGCCCGCGCGGCCGAAACATTGGCATTGAGCGGAGGCGCGAAGGCCGTCACGGTCCCGCCCGCCGCCGTCAACAAACTGACGCGTTGGCCGTCGTACGGCGACGCCGAAAAGCAGGCTCTCCACGCCATGATCGATAAGGGCACCTACTACGACGAGTTGCCCGTATTCGAAAAGGAGTGGCAGGCATACACCAAGAGTCCGTTCGTGAAAGCGCACATGAACGGCACCAGCGCGTTGAACTCCATGTTCTTCGCTCTGAACCTGGAACCGGGCAGCGAGATTCTGGTGCAGTCCTACACCTTCTTCGCTACCGTGCTCCCAATGCGCTTCTTCGGATACGTGCCGATCTTCGTCGACATCGACCCCAAGACCGGCTGCTTCGATCTGGACGACGCCAAGCGCAAGATCACGCCCCGCACCAAGGCCATTCTGCCCATGCACTCCTGGGGCATGCCTTGCGAGATGGACAAGATCTCCGAGTACGCCAAGGAGAAGGGGCTCATTCTGTGCGAGGACTGCGCGCACGCCCACGGCGCTTTCATGCAGGGCAAGCACGTCGGCACCTTCGGCGCCATGAGCATTTTCAGCTACCAGACCACCAAGGTCATGCCGACGGTGGAAGGCGGCATGGGTATGTATAAGACGCGCGAATACTTCGAGCGCGCCTCGGTGTACGGTCACTACGAAGATCCGCCGAAGTACCCCAAGACCAGTCCTTACGCGAAATACCACAACACCGGGTTCGGGCAGAAGTACCGCATGCATCCGCTGGCCGCCGCTATCGGGCGCATCCAGTTGCGCGGCCTCGAAGAGCGCAACGCCGTGACCCGCAAGAACGTGCAGGCGCTCAACAGCCGTCTGGTGAAACTCCCCGGGCTGTCCGAACCTTACGTGCGGCCGGATCAAACCCGCGCCTACTATTCGGCGAACATGCTGTTCTTGGATGAAAAGAAGGCCGGCTTCTCGCGCGCCGCACTGATCAAGGCTTTGAAGGCCGAGGGCGTGGGCGCCAGCGTTTGGGAATACCCCGAACAGCACGTTTTCACCATCTACAGCGAACCGCAGTGGTGGCATCATCCGCCGGTGATCCCCACCAACATGGCGGGCGGCGCGCAGGTGAACAAGTCGCACTTCTTCGTGCCGCTGTTCCACGGCGAAGCCACTGAAGTGAACGACCAGTACGCGAAGGCTTTCGAAAAAGTCTGGGCTCACCGCTCCGAGTTGGCTAAACTGTAACTTAGCCAAAACGGCGCGACGAGCGATGAAGATAACCGGAATCGAGACGTACATCGCGGGTAATCCGTGGAAGAACTGGCTGTTCGCGAAGGTCCTGACCGATGAAGGTATTTACGGCATCGGCGAAGGCACGCTGAACTACTTCGGCAAAACCGTCGAAGCGGCCATCCATGAATTGAAACCCCTGATCGTGGGGATGGACCCGTTCCAGGTGGAGATCATCTCCCAGCGTCTCGTCCGGGACGTTTACAGTGACGGCGCACAGGTACATATGTGCGCCGTTGCTGCTATTGAAATCGCCTGCTGGGATATCATCGGCAAGGCGTGCGGCCAACCCGTTTACAACCTCTGGGGGGGGCGTTGTCACGAGAAACTGCGCGCGTACGCCAATGGCTGGTATCGCGGCCCGCGCACCCCCGAGAGTTTCCACGAAAAAGCCAAGGATGTTGTCCGGCGCGGCTATACCGCGCTCAAGTTCGATCCCTTCGGCGACAACTGGCGCATGACCAC
>CAZDIZ010000219.1:2568-4119 GCA_964505625.1 uncultured Solibacteraceae bacterium
GCCACCGGCGAGAGTCTTTCGAACAAGCAGCAATTCGCCGAGCTGGTGAAGCACGAAGTGGTCGGCATCTATCAACCGGAACCGCTCAACCTGGGCGGCATCTTCGCCGCGCGCAAGATCGCCGATATGGTGGACGCGCACTACGGCATGATCGCACCGCACAGCGCGCAAGGACCGGTCTGCTCGGCCGCCTGCGCGCAGTTGAACGCCTCGATTCCGAACTTCTACCTGCACGAAATCTTCGATGAGTTCAATGAACCGTGGGAGAAGGAAATCGTGACCGGCGGCGTGGAAGTGGTGGACGGCTACATCGGGATCTCCGAACGCCCCGGGCTTGGCATCGATCTCAACGTCGAGGAAATCCTGCGTCATCCCTACCAGCAGGAGAACGCGCTGCCGCTGTTTCGCGCGGGCTGGGAAAGGCGGGAAGGCCACTGACTCCCCCTTTTCTGGTTTTGAGAAATTTAAAGTTGCGGTTTAGAATTCTCACAAAGTACAGATTGCCGTTCAGGCCGGTTTTTGCGTGGGAATGGAGTTGAGAAATTTAAAGTTGTGGTTTAGAATTCTCATTAGTGAAGTTTGTTGCCAGAGCGCTTGAACCCGTCCTACTAGCCACCGCCAGAGCCTTTCCGTCCATTGTGATTACAGGGCCGCGGCGCACTGGCAAGACCACACTCCTGCGCCACCTGTTCCCCCGCGCCCAGTACGTATTGCTCGAGGATCTGGACATTCAGGCGCGCGCGCGTTCCGATCCGCGCGGCCTGCTGGACGAGTTGCGCCGCCCGGTCCTATTCGACGAAATCCAGAATGTGCCGGAGTTGTTCGACTACGTGCGCACGATCGTCGACCACAACCCACGCCGCATGGGCGATTGGCTGTTCACCGGCTCACAGGAAGCGCCGCTCATGCGCGGCGTAAGCGAGTCCATGGCCGGCCGCGCCGCTGTCCTGCAATTGCTGCCGCTCAGCCTGGCCGAGTCGCCCAAAGTGGATCTACACACCGGCGGCTTTCCCGAAGTGTTGGCCCGGCCGCGGACACGCGAGCTATGGTTCGCCTCCTACCTGCAAACCTACCTAGAGCGCGATTTGCGCGCGGCGCTGAACGTTCGCGATCTGGCCACCTTCCGGCGCTTTCTGGCGCTCGTAGCCAGCCGTCATGGCCAGATGCTGAACCGGACGGACCTGGCGGCGCCGCTAGGCATCTCTGTGCCTACCGTCTCGGAATGGCTCAACGTGTTGGAGTTGACCGGACAGATCGTGCTGGTACAGCCCTACTTCGAGAACTTCGGTAAGCGTTTGACGAAGACCCCGAAGCTGTACTTCGTCGATTCCGGCCTGGTTTGCCATCTGTTAGGCATTCGCACACAAAGCGAACTGGAGCGCTCGCCGTTTCTCGGCGCCATCTTCGAGGGATTCGTGGCCGCTGAGACTCTCAAGAACCAGGTGAACGCGGGCGGCCGCAAGGAACTTTATTACTTTCGCGACCAGCAGGGGCTGGAGGTCGACTTTCTGGTCCCGATGCCGGGCAATCAACTCTGGATGATCGAGTGCA
>CAZDIZ010000219.1:4219-8186 GCA_964505625.1 uncultured Solibacteraceae bacterium
TAAAACGTGAGGCGAAAAGCCACCTGGCAGCTACGCGCCGTAGTTCCATTTGCGTAACCGGAGGACGCATTGCCCGTTCCGGTGCCCGCGACCGGCTGCAGGCTGCCACCCGTGGCCGTGTAGGCCAATACGTTCACACCCGTCGCGTACTGCGTATTGAACAGATTGAAAGCTTCAAACATCAACTTCGCCTGCACGCGCTCGGTGAAAGGAAGCGTGCGCGCGAAACGCATGTTCACGGTATAACGCGGTTCGGCGTATAGGCTGTTCACCGGCAGGAAAGGCACTCGGGACCACGAACCACTGCCGTTCATCGATCCGGTGTAAACGAAGGTGGTGCCGCTGAACTGCTGTTGCCCGTTAACCACCACCAACGCGGTTTCAGGTTGCGCGGAAGCTAACGTCGCGATCGAAGACACTTCCCAGCCGTTCACCAGGTAACGTGCCAACGCCGAACCGTTCTTCGCCGCCGTCGGACGCCAGACCCAGTCGAACACAGCGCGATGGCGCTGGTCGGTGGTTGAACTGCCCCGGTCGATGCCGTTAGTTCCGTTGTAGCTGTACCAGGGCACGCCGCCGGCGACTAACGTGCCGCCGACATCGTCGATCGCGTGCGACCAGGTATAGGTGGCCCGCAAGTCGAGCCCGCGCGGCAACTGTTTGTTTAGCGTGACAATTAGCGCGCGGTACCAACTGGCGCCGCCGTTTTGCACTTCAAAAGCGTGCGCGTAAGATGTGTTGCCTTTGGCGGTCCACACGTCTGTGGTGAAGGTGCTCGCCTTAGCGCCACTCGTATCGTAGATGCTGTATGTGACCGACTTCGTAGGAGTGGACAGATTAGCGTCCTGCGCCGTCAGCAGCTTCACGCCCCGAATGCCCAGGTAACTGACCGACACTTTCGTGCTGGAGTTCAGGCTGTGTTCTATCGCCAGACTGCTTTGCTTGGTGTAAGGATTCCGCAGCTTGTAACCGCCGTAGATCAGGTTCAACGAACCGGCGGGAATCTTGGTAACCAGCTTCACGACGTTGGGAAATACGGGCGCCCCGCTTTGCGTCGAAGTTGCCGAGAAATTCGATTGCGACGTGCCGTTACCGTTGTACAACGCGTCGAGCAACTCTCCAGTCATACGGCTGTGGTAGGTGCCGAACCCGGCGCGCACAACGGTCTTTTCATCGAGCGTGTAGGCAAGGCTCAGCCGCGGATCGGCGTTGATGTTGGACGACGTGATGGTGCCGGTCTTATAGAAAGACGTGTTGTAGTACTCGGGCTGCGTGTAGAAGCCCTTCTCCCAACGCACGCCCGCGCTCAATCGCAGATTCCGGCTGAACTGCCAATCGTCCTGCACGTAGGCGCCGAAGTCCGTGGTGTGAAGATCGCGCCACGAAGTACCGAAGGTCTGTTCGTAGCTGGTGTAGTTTCTCCCGGTCGCGGCGCTGAAGTCCAGAGCAAACGTCGTAAGCGAAGGGTACGTGTAAGCTCCGTTCGAGTACCGCAGTTCGTCGGTCACATTGCGCCGTCTGGACCAGTTCGCGCCCATCGTAATGCGCTGCGCACCGATCTGAAAGCGGAAGTTGTCGGCCAGCTGCGAGCGGCGTTCGCTGATCAGACTGTCATCCGGGTTGGGTTGCCCCACCGTGGTTCCCGCAATGTTGATAGCGAGTTTTCCGGTGGATAGCGCGGCGGTTGAAGCCGAGTCCATGATGCGGTCATGAAACATGCCGTAGCGCAGTTCGTTGGTGATGCTGCCGCCGAGGATGCTGGTCCAACCGGCTTTCACAAACTGCGTTTCATCGCGCGTGCTGCCGGCGCCGAGCAGGCCGCCTTTGGGCGCGACCGCCCCGTAGGAAACCCCTTGCGGAAAACGCGAGCGGGCCACATTGGCTTCGATAGTGAACAGATTGTTTTCGCTGTGACGGTAGTCGATTCTCGCCACGCCCGACACCCAATGTTCCGACTGCGGAACCAGCACGTTCATTTGCGACTGCAGGAAGCTTGCGGCTGCCGCGCACTGCGCCGTGGTTGCCTTGCAGTTGGCGATGTTCACCGTGGTTCCGGTTGAATCGGCCAGCAGAGGATTCGTGATGCGGTTCAACCCCAGCCGGTGACTATCCAGGAATTCCATATTGGCGAAGTAGTACAGGCTCTCGCGCTGAATGGGACCGCCGAGACTCCAGCCTGCCTGGCTGTTCTTTCGAAACAGATTGTTGCCCAATGCATAGCGGCTGATGGCGGCCAGCGAGTCGTTACTGTAGTTTCCGTACGCGGAGCCGTGCATCGCGTTGCCACCGCCGCGCGTCGTGGCGTTCACGGTTCCGCCGAGAGCGCCGCCGAACTCGGCTGGAGCGCCACTCGATATCGTCTGAAATCCCGCGATCGACTCCTGCGGCAAGCGCGTGGTGCCGGCTTTCTCGTTCGGCCGGAACAGGTTTGCGGTTTCGATTCCGTCGGTCAGATAGGAGTGGAGGGCCTTGACGCCGTTGTATGCCGGCACGCGCTGCGCGGCACCGCCGTTGGCGGTGGGCGACAAAAGCGCGAGGTCCATCCAACGCAGTTCACTGAGCGGCAACGATTCCAATTCACGTGTCGCGGCCCACGTCGCGACGCCGTCGTTAGCGGTGTCGACATTCGCTCCGGTATTGGGCGGCACGGGGCGCTCGGATTGCCCCGCCGGCCGCAGCGTGATCTGGAAGTCCAATCTCTGGCCGGCACGCACCTCAAGGCCGCGCGCTTCCCACGTCACGTACTTCTGGCGTGTCACGCTCACCTGATAGCCTCTGCCGGGAGGAAGTCCAGCGGTTTCAAATATGCCATCGATATTGGTGTTCAATGTGCGCTTCACACCTAGCGCGTCATTGGAAACCACGACGGTGGTATCGGGGATGCCTTCACCTCCGCGATCCCACACTCTTCCACTGACCGCACCTGAACCCAACACCGACTGTGCGCATAGCGTGGCCGCGCACACGAGTATCCACAAACATAATAGGACGGCTTGTTTCATTGACGAAAACCTCAGGCCAAAATCCAATAAACGGATTACGTGGCCGATGGGTTTCTATTCGCGGCCCTCGGCGGGCATGCTTTTACAGATCTTTAACGCGAGCGGCCAAAACAACGGTGTTGTGGCGCCATCTTCAGCGCATCGCGCGCGAATATTCTCGCGAAGATGCTGCACCTGGCTGAAAAGCCTCGGGCGTCGATTCTAGGCCGCCTTCACGGTCAACTTCACCCCGGTCCTCTTCTGCAGCACCTTGAGTATGGCGAAGAAGTTGGCCGTGCTCGGGTTGCCGCTGGGACCCAGCATGCGATGTACACTCTTGGCCGATTTCCTCAAATCCACGGCCAACGGCTCGAAGCCCACCGTCGCGTTGATGACGTCGCGCAGCAACGCCTTGCCCGTTGCCTCATCTCCGCCAAGATAAGCGTTCATCGCTTCCGTCAGCAACGCCTTGCGGAACGCTCCATCCTGCTGTGCCCGTTGAGAAACCGTCTCCCGGAATGCCCGCGTCAATGCCATTTGCTTTACTCCTTACCGCTCCTGCGCCGCCTGTAATCGGCCCATGCCGCCTGCGCGGCTGCAATTGCGGCGCTCTGCCGCTTCTTCGCGCTTCCGCCTAGCAGCATCACGATTTGCTCGCCATTCTTACCAAAGTAGACCCGATACCCTGGACCGAAATCGATCTTGATCTCGTACACTCCTCCGCCCACACCTTCGACATTCGAGAAATTGCCCTGACCCAAACGCGTCAACACAATTGTCACCCGCGCCGCCGCTACCGCGTTCAGACCGTCGAACCAGCACGCAAACGGCGACCGGCCGGATGTGTCCAGGAACTCTCGAATCTCGATTTCGCCCACTTCAGCAATGGTAACACATACGTTACCATCAAACGGTGCGCCGGCCTACCAGCCGTATCAACCAAGAGAGATTGATTTTAAGGTGGTGCTGGAGGTGGGGGTCGAACC
>CAZDIZ010000220.1:0-8025 GCA_964505625.1 uncultured Solibacteraceae bacterium
AGCGTCGTGATGTAGTGCACTTTGTACTTGATGGCGCTCTTCCGGATGTAGGAATCGTCCAGCTCGCTCTCCTTGCCGGCCGGCGTGTTGACGATCAGTTGGATCCGGCGATCCACGATCAGGTCGACAATGTGCGGTTGTCCTTCCTGCAGCTTGTTCACCACCGTCGCGGGGATGTTGTGCTCGGTCAACCATGCGGCGGTGCCGCGCGTGGCTAGAATCGTGAATCCGAGATCGGCGAACTGGCGTGCCACTTCCAACACACCCTCACGGTCACGCTTGGCCACCGTGATTAACACCGTTCCTTTGAGCGGCAGCGCCGATTGCGTACACTCCTGCGCTTTAAAGAATGCTTCGCCAAACGATCCGGCCAACCCCAGCACCTCGCCGGTTGATCGCATCTCGGGGCCGAGCAGCGGATCCACCTCCGGCATCATGTTGAACGGGAACACCGCTTCCTTGACGCCGAAATGCCGGATCGGACTGTGCTTCAATCCACAGCCGGCCAGCTTGCGGCCCAACATCAGTTGCGTCGCGACGCGCGCCATCTGGATGTTGCATACCTTCGAAACCAACGGCACGGTGCGCGACGCGCGAGGGTTCGCCTCGAGCACATACACCTTGTCGTTGGCGATCGCGTACTGCATGTTCATCAGACCCACCACGCCCAACTCGAGCGCGATACGCCGTGTGTATTCTTCAATCGCTTCCAGATGCCGCGCCGGAATCGAAACCGGTGGAATCACGCACGCCGAATCGCCCGAATGCACGCCGGCGTATTCGATGTGTTCCATAACCGCGGGCAGGAAGACTTCCGTCCCGTCGCAGATGGCATCGGCTTCCGCCTCGATGGCGTTTTCCAGAAACTTGTCGATCAGAATGGGACGCTCGGGGGTGACGTCCACCGCCGCCGCCATGTAGTGGCGCAGCATTTGCTCGTCGTGCACCACCTCCATGCCCCGGCCGCCCAGCACGTAGGACGGCCGCACCATGAGCGGATAGCCGATGCGGCCGGCCGCAGTGAGCGCTTGTTCGATGCTCACCGCCATTTCCGACTCCGGCATCGGAATCCCCATGCGGTCCATCATCTTTCGGAAGCGGTCGCGATCTTCGGCCAGGTCAATGGTGTCCGGAGCCGTACCCAGCACCTTGACTCCCGCCGCCGCCAGTTCGTTCGCCAGATTCAGGGGCGTCTGGCCGCCGAACTGCACGATTACGCCGCGCGGCTTTTCCTTTTCGTAGATGCTCAGTACATCTTCCACCGTGAGCGGCTCGAAGTAGAGCTTGTCGGAGGTGTCGTAGTCGGTCGATACGGTTTCCGGATTGCAGTTCACCATGATCGACTCGTAGCCCGCCTCGCGAAGCGCGAGCGCGGCGTGTACGCAACAGTAGTCGAACTCGATGCCCTGTCCGATGCGGTTGGGGCCTCCGCCGAGCACCATCACCTTAGGCTTGCCGGTGCTTGCGACACTGCGATCCGGCGCGTTGTAGGTCGAATAGTAGTAAGCGGCATCCTCGACGCCGCTCACCGGAACCGGCTCCCAGGCCTCCGTCAAACCCAGACGCGCGCGCTGGTTGCGGATTTCACTTTCCTTGATCCCGAGCAGTTTGGCCAAATAGCGGTCCGCGAAGCCGTCCTTCTTAGCTTGGGTGAGCAGTTCGTCCGGCAGCGCCTTGCCGCGGTAACCCAGGATCTCCTCTTCCAGTTCGACCAGTTCTTTCATCTGCTGAATGAACCAGTGTTTGAGGTAGGTCTTCTTCGCCAGCAGATCGACACTCGCGCCTTTACGAAGCGCTTCGTACATAATGAACTGCCGCTCGCTGGTGGGCTCGTTCAACATTTGAAGCAGTTCGCCCAAAGATTTGGAATTGAAGTCCTTGGCGAACCCGAATCCATAACGCCCGGATTCCAGTGAGCGTATGGACTTCTGCAGCGCTTCCTTGTAGTTCTTCCCGATGCTCATTACTTCGCCGACGGCGCGCATCTGCGTTCCCAGCACATCCTTGGCGCCGCGGAACTTTTCAAACGCCCAACGGGCGAACTTCACCACCACGTAGTCGCCCGAAGGCGTGTACTTTTCGAGCGTGCCGTCGCGCCAGTATGGAATCTCGTCGAGCGTCAACCCGGCCGCCAGTTGCGAGGACACGCGCGCGATGGGGAAGCCGGTGGCCTTAGAGGCCAATGCGGACGACCGCGACGTGCGCGGGTTGATCTCGATCACGACGACGCGACCGGACACCGGGTCGTGCGCGAACTGAATGTTGGTGCCGCCGATCACCTGAATGGCCTCGACGATCTTGTAGGACATCTCCTGCAGACGGCGCTGCAACGCGGCGTCGATGGTCAGCATCGGCGCGGTGCAGAACGAGTCGCCCGTGTGCACGCCCATGGCGTCGACGTTTTCGATGAAGCAGACGGTGATCATCTGGTTCTTCGCGTCGCGCACAACTTCGAGTTCCAGTTCTTCCCAACCCAGCACCGATTCTTCCACCAGAATCTGTCCCACCAGGCTGGCGGCAATACCGCGGCTCGCCACCACGCGAAGTTCATCGATGTCGCGCACCAAACCGCCGCCCGTTCCGCCCATGGTGTACGCCGGGCGGATCACCACCGGATAGCCCAGATCGCCGGCAATGCGCACGGCGTCTTCCACGGTGTAGCATGCCTCGCTGCGCGGCATCTCAATGCCCAGGCGGTTCATGGTTTCCTTGAACGCCACTCGATCTTCGCCGCGCTCGATGGCGTCCACCTGGACGCCGATGACTTTCACTCCGTACTTTTCGAGAACACCGGCCCGCGCCAGTTCCGAGCACAAATTGAGTCCAGATTGCCCGCCCAGGTTCGGCAGCAGCGCATCGGGACGTTCTTTCTCGATGATCTTGGTCAGGCTCGCCAGGTTCAGCGGCTCAATGTAGGTGGCGTCCGCCATCCCCGGATCCGTCATGATGGTGGCGGGATTCGAGTTCACCAACACGATCTTGTAGCCTACCGAGCGCAAAGCCTTGCAGGCCTGCGTGCCGGAATAGTCGAATTCGCAGGCTTGTCCGATGACGATGGGGCCGGAGCCGATGATCAGTACTTTTTCGATGTCGTTTCTTTTTGGCATGCGTGGGTCGCGATCTCCAGTGCAAAAGGTATTATGTCGCATTCCATCCACCCCTCGCTTCCCCTGGCTTGGGTTGCTCAACAGGATGGGCAATGCGTTGCAGCCTGTGCGACCGGCATGGGTGAAGGACTATCGCGGACGGGCGCTCAAAACGCATCCAGAAGCAAGAGTGGGTATGCGCAGGATTTCCGGTACGACCCGGTCGAGCGGCAACACGCGATCGGCGAGGCCGGCGTTTACCACGGCGCCGGGCATTCCCCACACGACGCTCGAAGCCTCGTCCTGAGCCAAAACAAACGCTCCGCGCGCCTTCAGAGTTCTTATTCCGCGCAAGCCGTCCTGCCCCATACCGGTCAGGATCACGGCAATGACGGCGCCACCGTAGACTTCGCCGACCGACGTGAACAGTGCATCGACGGCGGGACGGCAGGAGTTCTGTGGCGGCGACTGGTCCAAACACACTCGCACTCGGCCGTCGTTGGAGGTCGCTTTCATGTGAAAGTCTCCAGGCGCAATCAGGATCTTGCCCGCTGTCACTGGCTCCGCCTGAGTGGCCTCGCCAACGTTCAACCGGCAGACGGAGTTAAGACGCTCGGCGAGCAACCGGGTGAACAAAGGCGGCATGTGCTGTACCACCAGAACCGGCAGCGGAAACCCGGCCGGCAGTTCCGGCAGGAACGCGTGCAAAGCAGTTGGGCCGCCCGTGGAGACGCCGATCACCAGCACCTTGGGTCGCGATCCCGCGCCCGGCAAAGCCGGTGGCGCCGCCAAGCCGCGCTCCGTTTCTGTCCGGGCTACCGCGCGGCTTGGCGGCGCCATGTGGAAGAACTGTCTGATCTTCGGTATCAGTTCTTCCTTGAGGCGTGCCATCGAGCGATCCAGTGATCCTTCATTGGACGCTTTGGTTACGTAATCGTCGGCGCCCAAAGTCAGTGCTTCCAGTGTCACCGCCGCGCCGCGCTCGGTGAGCGTACTGAACATGATGACCCGCAGGTGAGGATACTTGTGCCGGATGTGCCGCAAGGTTTCCAACCCATCCATCTCCGGCATCTCGATATCCAAGGTGAGGACATCGGGGTTTAGCTGCGGAATCCGTTGCAGGGCGATCATACCGTTTGATGCCGCTCCCACCACTTCGATTGTGGGGTCCTGCTCGAGGGCGTGAGTGATCAGGCGTCGGATGACCACCGAGTCGTCCACTACCAATACGCGGATTCGTTCTCCAGGTTGAAGCGATCGTTTCTTCATCGAGATCATGCTGTTCTCCTCACTGCCGGATTCCCACGGGATGGAGCTTCTTGCTCAGAATGCACAAGAGGGGCGCGGCTTGACGGATTGGCATCAATCGCCAGGCCGCGCCCCAACAGGAGTAACTGCCTAGAAGGTGAATTTCGCGATGACCGTCTGGAGCCGCGACGCCATCTGGCTCAGTTCCTGCGCGGCTTTCTGCGTGTCATTGGTGCCTTGGGTGGTGTTCTTTGCCGCCTGGGCCACGCCGCCAATGTTCTTGGCGATGTCGCCAACCCCCTTGGCCGCTTCGGTCACACTACGGCCGATCTCGTTGGTGGTCACCGTTTGCTCTTCCACCGCCGAGGCAATGCTGTTGGAGGTTTCATTGATCTGGTTGATGATCGTACCGATCTCCTCGATGGCCTGGACGGCGCCCTTGGTGTCGCCCTGGATCGCATCGATCTTCTGGCCGATCTCCTCAGTGGCTTTGGCGGTCTGCTTGGCGAGTTCCTTCACTTCGTTGGCCACCACCGCGAAGCCCTTGCCCGCTTCGCCGGCGCGCGCCGCTTCGATGGTCGCATTGAGAGCCAGCAGGTTGGTCTGTTGCGCGATCGAGGTGATCACCTTGATTACCTTGCCGATCTCCTGGCTGGACTCGCCGAGCTTCTTCACCGTTTCATTGGTCGATTGCGCCACGCTGACGGCGTTCTTCGCCACGCGAGCCGACTCGTTGGCGTTCTTGGCGATTTCGCGGATGGAAGCCTGCATCTGTTCGGCGGCCGTGGCAACCGAAGAGACGTTCCGCGATACTTGTTCGCTGGCCGCCGATACCACGTTGGCCTGCGTGGCGGTCTCTTCCGCGTTGCCCGCCATCTGGTGGCTGACCGCCGTCAACTCCTCGGACGAGGAAGCCAAAGCCGTCGCGTTCTGCGCGGTGACCTTCAACGGCTCAACCACCGAGTCCAGCGTCTTATTGACGCCCTCGACGATCTTGCGGTAATCGCCCTGATGCCTGGAGGCGTCGGCGCGCACGCTCACCCGGCCGTCAGCAGCCGCTTGGACCAGCATTCCGGCATCGGCGACCAACATGTTGATGTTGTCGATGCAGTTGTTGAGATTGTTCTTGATCTCGTTGAAGTCCCCGTTGTAGTTGTCGGTGATCTTCGGCGGCATGTCCCCCTTCGAGATGCGGTCCACATACTCGGCGGACACGTTCAACGGTCCGATCACCGCGTCCAGTGTGTTGTTGACGCCCTCAACGATCTTGCGATAGTCGCCCTGGTGTTTGGAGGCGTCGGCGCGGGTGGCCAGTTTCCCTTCCACCGCCGCCTTGATGAGAGCATTGGTGTCGGCGATCAGCGCCTTCAAGTTCACGCGGACCTGTTCGATGGTGTCGTTGATAAACGCCTTCTTGCCCGGGAACCTTTCGAGCGGCGCTTCGAAATTACCTTTGCCGAACTCGGCTACACATGCCATCGCTTTCTTCTTGACGGCGATGTGCCCGCCGACCATTTCGTTGACCCCCTGCGCCATGACGCGGTAGTCTCCTTCGAACCTCTCGACCGGGATCATAACGTCGATGTCGCCCTTGTTGTGTTCATCCGACATGCGCTTCATCTCAACGATGAAGCTCTGGATATTGGCTCGCAGGCGTTCGATGGTGTCGTTGATGAATGCCTTCTTGCCGGGGAACTTCTCGAGCGGGGCTTCGAAATTGCCCTTGCCGAATTCGGTCACGCACGCCATCGCTTTCTTCTTGACGGCGATGTGTCCGGCGACCATGTCGTTGACTCCCTCGGCCATGACGCGATACGCGCCCTGGAACCTGTCAGCGGGAATCACAACGTCGATGTCGCCCTTGTTGTGCTCTTCCGACATGCGCTTCATCTCGGTGATCAGGCCGCTGAGCGAATCGATGCAGGTGTTGAGGTTGTTCTTGATCTCGTTGAAGTCGCCGTGGTAGGTCTCGGTGATCTTGGGCGGGATGTCTCCCTTCGAGATGCGGTCCACGTACTCGGCGGACACGTTCAACGGCTTGATTACGGCATCCAGCATTCCATTCAAGTTCTCGACGAGCGTTCGTTCGTCACCCGAGAACAATTCGGTCCGCGCCCGCTCGGCGAGCCGGCCTTGCTGGAGGGCTGAGGCCACTCGAAGGATTTCATCCTGAAGCTGGCCTTTGGTCTGCATTTCCGGTGCATCAGGTACTTCGCGGTCCAATACGGCGGCACCGCTGGACGAGCTCCGGCCGGGGGCAACGCGCCAGCCGTTGTTACCTTTTCTTGCCATAGTCGTTCTCCTTGTGTTCCTGTTGAGCTACTCGCGCCGTCGCCGGCGCTTGAACCTGAAACCTCTGCTTGTATTCCTATGGGGTTGGCTTCCGGCAGCCAGCCGCTGCGAGTCATGCAGCGGTTGATGGCGACACTCGGTCAGCGGAGCGACGCACCCGGACTAGAATTGCCTGGCACGGCGGGCGCGCGCCCGGCGTTCGCCAAGCTGGAAAATGCACATGCGGCCGTGGCGCGCGACTGTCACGCTCCAGCCGCTTCTACCTTGCGGAATAGTTGCCCGTCGGGAATCACACGCTGGAACAGCGGGGCGACTTCCGGCGGCATCTCCTGTGTTCGTTCAGTGGCGATGAGGCCGCCGGGCGCGAGCGAACGGTGAAGCATGCGAAGCACCTCGACGCGCTCCGCCGGCCGGAAGTGGAGCAGCACGTTCTTACACAAGACCAGCGCATATCCTCCGCCGATTTCCCTGAGCGATAGCAGATCGTGCCACTGATAAGCGATCTGCCGGCGGATCTTGTCGATCAGACGAAAGTGCTCCGGAGCTTCGTGAGGCTCAAAGTACTTGTCGAGGATTCCCTCGGGCAGGCGTGTCAGCTCTTCCTTTGGATACACACCGGCCCGGATGATCTGAGCGAATTGACCCGAGCTTTCCACATCGGTCGCATCGATGCGGAGATTGTTGAAGGCGAAGTGTCCCATCCGCTCGGCCAGCATAATGGCAAGCGTGTAAGGCTCCTGCCCCGTCGCCACACCAGCGTCCCAAATGCGGGGATGGCTGCGGCCCGCCAAGCTGGGGACGAGGTGTTCCACCACTCGCTCCAGCACTTGTTGATCCCGAAAGAAGAACGTGAAGGCCATGGTCAGTTCCTAGCCACACCCACAAGCGGCGGGTGCTTCTTCCTCCTAAGCGGCCCTCGCCACGGCGAGATCCACCGTTTTCTCGACATCAAGCACCAATAGGAGCCGGTCCTTCAGCTTGTAGACGCCGCGGATCAGCTCCCGCGCCGCCGGATCGAGGTTCTCCGGCGGCCGTTCGTAAGTGGCCGCCTCCACGTCCAACACGTCTCCGATCTCGTCCACCAGTAGGCTGACGGCGCCGTCCTCGGTGCGGACCACCATGTTCATCGGAGTCTGGCCGCTGGCGCGCGGTGGGATCCCGAGCCGTCGCCGCATGTCGATGGCAGTGACGATTTGGCCGCGTAAGTTAATTAGGCCCTCGATGATCTCCGGCGCCTGGGGCACACGGGTCATGTGTTGGAATCGCAACACCTCTTGGACGCGGAGAACCTCCACGCCGAAAAATAAGTCCGCCACAAAGAACGTGGAGTACTGCCCGCTGGTCTGCGCCAGCTCGGGCTTTATGGTCGCGGTATCGGGCGCCATCGGTTATCTCTCCT
>CAZDIZ010000221.1:0-7974 GCA_964505625.1 uncultured Solibacteraceae bacterium
ACGCCCACTTCCCCCTGGCAGCCGACTTCGGCGCCGGAAATAGAGGCGTTCTCCTTGTAGAGAATGCCGATGGCGCCCGCCGTCAGAAAGAAGCGCATCAATCCTTCGTCGGTCGAGTAGGGAACGAAATCGCGATAGTAGCGCGCCACGGCCGGAACAATGCCCGCCGCGCCATTAGTGGGCGCGGTGACAATGCGTCCGCCGGCCGCGTTCTCTTCGTTCACCGCGATGGCGAACATGTTCAGGCGGTCGACGAAGCCGAGCGGGTCGGACCACGATTGCGTTTCCACACGCGCCTTCATGTGAGGCGCGCGACGCACGACGTCCAGACCACCGGGTAGCGAACCGGTGGAAGAGAGCCCGCGATCGATCGAATCGCGCATCACGTTCCATAGATTCGCAATGCGCTCGCGAATCTCCTGCTCTTTGCGGGTCACGCGTTCGTTGGCCAACATCATCGCCCACACGCGCATTCCGCTTTCCTTGCCGCGTTCAAGCAGTTCCGCGCCGCTGTTGAACGGGTAAGGCACCTCCATCCGGCCCTTCTCTGAAGCCTCGGCATCGCCTTCGCGCAGAATAAAGCCGCCGCCGATGGAGTAGTAGATCTGCTGCTCCACCTCGCGGCCCTCGCTGTCGAACGCGGTGAACCGCACGGCGTTCGGATGCCGCGCGAGCGTTTCGTCGGTGTGCCAGAGCAGATCGTTCGCTTCGTTGAATTCGACTGCATGACGGCCCTGAAGTTTCAGCGTGCGTTCGCGGCGGACGGTTTCCACCAGCGGACGCATGCACGCAGGGTCCACGTGTTCGGGATCCTCGCCCGAAAGCCCCAGGATCACGGCGAAATCGGTCAAGTGCCCGCGGCCGGTGAGCGCCAGCGATCCGTACAGGTCCACCAAAACCCGGCGCGTCCCATCCAGACGGCCTCTGCTTTCAAGCGAGCTCGCAAAAGCGCGCGCCGCGCGCATGGGACCGCACGTGTGCGAACTCGACGGACCGATCCCAACGCGAAACAAATCGAAAACGCTGGTCCTCATTCCACCTCAGTGGAGCCAGTTCAGAACGACCTTCCCGGACAGGCCGGCGTGCATGGCCTGGAACCCTTGCTCGTATTCAGTGTAATCGAGACGGTGCGTGATCACGGGTTCGATATTCAATCCGGATTCGATCATGACCGTCATCTTGTACCAGGTTTCGTACATCTCGCGCCCATAAATGCCCTTGATGGTGAGCATGTTGAAGATGACGGTCTTCCAGTCGATCGACATCTGCTCGCTGGGGATGCCCAGCATGGCGATCTTGCCGCCGTGGCTCATGTTGGCAAGCATCTCGCGGAACGCATTCACGTTGCCCGACATTTCCAGGCCCACGTCGAAGCCTTCCTGCATGCCAAGTTGCTTCTGCACTTCCTTGAGCGGCGTTTCGCGAGTGTTCACCGCCAGCGTGACGCCCATCTTCCGGGCCAGATCGAGGCGATACTCGTTCACGTCCGTGATCACCACGTAACGCGCGCCCGCGTGACGCGCCACCGCGGCGGCCATGATGCCGATCGGGCCGGCGCCGGTAACCAGCACGTCTTCGCCCAGCACCGGGAACGACAGTGCGGTGTGCACGGCGTTGCCGAACGGATCGAAAATGGCCGCGATTTCCTCGGGCACGGTTGGATTCAGGCGCCAGATGTTGGTCATCGGCAGCGAAAGATATTCGGCGTACGCACCCGGACGATTCACACCCACGCCCGCGGTTTTCGCGCATAGGTGACGCCGGCCGGCCAGACAGTTGCGGCAGCGCCCGCACACCACGTGTCCTTCGCCGCTCACCAGTTCGCCGGCCCGGAAGTCGGCCACGTTCGAACCTACTTCGACGATCTCGCCCACAAATTCGTGTCCCACCACCATGGGCACGGGAATGGTCGCCTGCGCCCATTCGTCCCATTCATAAATGTGCAGGTCCGTGCCGCAGATGCCGGTCTTGTGCACGCGGATCAAAACGTCGTTGATGCCGATCGTGGGTTCGGGAACATCCTCCAGCCAGAGACCAGGGCGGGAGTACTTCTTCACCAGAGCTTTCATGCACCGCACCTTCCCAAAAGGGTGCGCGGCGTGGAGGTGGTGTGGGGTGTCTCGCGGCGCACCCTTTTCTGTTATCTGATACGATCTCTTATATAGTAGAACAACGTCGTTCACTATGCAAGACGGAATCTAATATCGTGAACAAGAAGACCGCAACGCCCAAACCCGTGAAAACGCCGCCGCGCCGGCCCGGTTCCTCGGACCTGGTTGCGGCGCATCTTTCGGTTCGCGTGAAGAAGCTGCGCGAGCAGAAGGGGTGGTCGCTCGAAACCCTGTCGGCGGCGTGCGGCGTGAGCCGCGCCATGTTGAGCCAGATCGAGCGCGGGCAGGTGAATCCGACGCTCGCGGTCACGTTCAACATCGCGCGCGCGTTCGAAATGTCGATTGGCGAGTTGGTGGAAATGCCGGGCGTTTCGAGTTCTATCCAGGTGATACGCGCCAACGACAGCGCCTACGATTTCCGTGGCGACAAGGACTGCCGCGTGCGCACGCTGTCGCCGTTGAACCTCGAAAAGGACGTCGAATTCTACGAAGTGCGCCTGGTGCGGGGTGGAGCGCTGCGCAGCACGGCGCATTTCACCGGCACGCGCGAGTTTCTGGCCGTGCAAGCCGGGCGCGTGCGCATCGAATCAGGCGAAGATCACGAAGAGCTCGGCCACGGCGACTCGGTGAGCTACCGCGCCGACGTCGATCACGCCATCGTAAACATCGGCGACCGCGACGCCGTAGTCTTCCTGGTCGACATCTACCGTTAACCGCCCAGAGGGGTCAGCCTGGTATGGCACCAATTTCTCCCGCCAGGGGCAATTCCGAGGTGCCGCCAGCCGCAGCGCCGAAAGCTTCGCGCTTTGGCCGCCCCGCACCCCAGCGCCGTCCAAATCGAGCCGACATTGCTTGCACGAAACCCGTTGTCCCGAAGGGCCGTCCCGAGTAGGTGCAGCTAACGAGGTCTCTAGGGCGCCCGAACGGTTCGGCGTTCAGCGTGTCCCGCCATTCGCCGTCCAGCTTGGGACCTTCCTTGGCCCACCAGTCCATGTCGAGAAGCGCCTGATCGTCATGACCCATAACGTGCGCTCTTGCGCTTGACCACTGATAATCTTCCGCCCGCGTGACGATTCCCGCCCTAAGTGGATTCCTTTCAACGTACGACAATGCAACCCACAAGTGACTCCAGCCCAGCGCGCAGGCGAAGTAGCGATTCTGCCACAAGTGTCCATGGCGGCCGGTTCGAATGTTGTAGTACTGCGCGTAGCGACCGTGCACACGCCGCAGCAGGATGGCCAGGGAGTCCTCGTGTTCCGGAACCGCCACCAAGTGGACATGGTTCCCCATGAGGCACCAGGCAAGCAGGCCGGCGTGAACGTCCTTCAGGTTCTCCCGCAGCAGTCGCAGGTAGGTTGAGCGATCGCCTTCGGTGGAGAACGCCTCCTGGCGATCGACTCCTCGCTGGGTGATGTGGTACGCCACTCCCGGCAGCACGCATCGTAAAGCTCGCGGCATATTTGAAACATGAGTGCAGCCAGGGTGGTCGAGCGTCTCACGGAATAATTGGTGCCATACCAGGCTGACCCCTCTCGAACTATCCGATCCGCCGCAGGAAGTAGCCGCCGGGCGGGCCTTCGAAAGCGAGTACGCCGGAGTCGCGCTCGACGGCGCCCGCCGGGTCGAACAGAAGACCGTTGTGCCAGATTTCCCAAGTACCAACCTGCAGGCCAACAATAAGGAACTTTAGTTTCCCCGTGCCGGCAACGTCGAACGATACAGCCGAAGTCGCGCTGCGAGATTCGGCGTGGAAGATCACGACGCGGCCACCCACGCGCATACCCGCCAGGTCCAGGCTTTCGATGGGGCCGGTCTCGAGCGGCGCGGCGCATTGACGCACCTTCACCACGGGACGGTCCGACGATCCCTTACCGATTTCAAATGTCAGGATGGCGCCTTCCGCCAGCACCACCACGCTACGTCGTACTCCACCCTCAAGCAGCGTCGCGTAGGCGTACTCAGGCGAACGGGCGTCCGGACCGTGGCTGTGCCGAAAACTGGCGGCCTCGGGCGCTTTCAACAGCTTGCCGAGCGCCGCCGGCTCCCACCAGCGCCCCTCGATGGGGCAACTTCCAGCCGGCGCGGCGCCCAGAAGGGCCATAAGCGCGAAACTCCACGGAATCTTCACCGTACTCCGGAGTATACCCCGCCAAACCGCGCCACTATTTTGCACCGGCGGAAACTCTCCTATAATCAAACCAAGAGGGCGAACCACTGGGCCCTGGTTCAAGGATAAATCCATGTCTACAACTGAAGTAACCCCTTCGGAGTCTGGGGCGGAGGTGTCTCCACAACAAGTTGTGAACGACTTCAGCATCGAGGTCGCCACCGTGAACGGCAGCGGTAGTCAGACCGCCAACACCGTTCTGATGCGTTCCATCTTCCAGATGGGTGTTCCGGTTTCCGGCAAGAATCTGTTCCCGTCGAACATCGCCGGACTTCCCACCTGGTTTACCATCCGCGCCAGCAAGCATGGCTACATCGGCCGCAAGAAGGATGTGGACATCCTGGTGGCCATGAATCCGGAAACCGCGAGCGCCGACGTCATGAAGCTCGACGCGGGCGCCGCCGTGGTTTACGACGAGCCGCTGAAGCTGAACGAACTGCGCTCGGACGTGCACTTTTATCCCGTACCGTTCGACAAGCTGGTGGCGCCGGTTTGCCCGGAAGCACGCTTGCGCAAACTCGTGCGCAACATGATTTACGACGGCGTGCTGGGGCACCTGCTGGGCCTGGATTTCGATGAAATCCGTCAGGCGCTGGTGAAGCAGTTTGGCGCGCGCAAAGCCAAGGCGGCGGAGCTGAACTGGAACGCCGTGGTGGCCGGACGCGACTACGCCACCGCCAATCTGACCAAGACGGATCCATTCCGCGTCGAGCGAATGGACAAGACAGCCGGCAAGCTCATCATCGAAGGCAACGCCGCCACCGGGCTGGGTGCCGTGTTCGCAGGCGCCACGGTGGTTGTCTGGTACCCGATCACGCCGTCCACGTCGTTGGTCGAGGCCATGGCGAGCTACCTGAAGCGCTTCCGCATGGATCCGGAAACCGGCAAGCCCACCTACGCCGTGGTGCAGGCCGAAGATGAACTGGCGGCCATCGGCATGGTCATCGGCGCCGGATGGGCGGGCGCGCGCGCCATGACGGCCACCAGCGGTCCCGGCGTCTCGCTCATGGCTGAGTTCACCGGGCTGGCCTACTGGGCCGAAGTGCCCGCGGTGATCGTCAACGTGCAGCGCGTGGGCCCTTCAACAGGCCTGCCGACGCGCACCATGCAGGGCGACATTCTCTCCACCGCGCTGCTTTCTCACGGCGACACCAAGCACCCCATGTACTTCCCTTCCTCGCCTGAAGAGTGCTTCTCGATGATGCCCGAAGCATTCAATCTGGCCGAGCATTTCCAGACGCCCGTCTTCGTCATGACCGACCTTGACCTGGGCATGAACAACTGGATGTCGGATCCGTTCGAGTATCCGGCCGAGCCCGTACGCCGCGGGAAAGTGCTCTCAGCCGCTGATCTGGAGCGGTTGGGCGGGTTCGCGCGTTACAAGGATCTGGACGGCGATGGCGTGGGCTACCGCACGCTCCCCGGCACCGATCATCCCGGCGCCGCCTATTTCACGCGCGGCAGCGGACACAACGAAAAGGCGCAGTACAGCGAGCGGCCGGACGACTACATTCAGAACATGCAGCGCATCGCGCACAAGTTCGAAAGCATGCGCGTGCACATGACGCCGCCGGAGATCGTCTACAACGACAAAGCATCCATCGGGCTGATTTGCTACGGCACGTCGCGGTACGCCACCGAGGAAAGCCGCGATCAACTGCGGAAAGAGTACGGCATCGAGACCGGCTACTTCCGCCTGAAGGGATATCCGTTCAACGAAGAGCTTCGAATGTTTCTGGAGCGCTACTCGCGCGTGTACGTCGTCGAGCAAAACCGCGACGCGCAACTGGCGATGCTGATGCGCATGGAACTGGCGCCGGAAGAAATCGCCAAGCTGCGCAGCGTGCTTTATTACGGCGGCTTGCCGCTGGATGCCAGAACCGTGACCGAGGAAATCGTCCGTCAGGAGGGCCTCTAAAATGGGAACCGTCGCAGCGCCTCCCCCCAAGAAAACCAACCGCATCGGCCTGGAAGTTTTGCAGTACAAGGGCGCCAAGAGCACCTTGTGCGCCGGCTGCGGCCACAACTCGGTCTCCGAACGGCTCATTGAAGCATTCTTCGAAATGGGCGTGCGGCCCTGGCAAGTGGCCAAGTTCAGCGGGATCGGCTGCTCGTCGAAGTCGCCGGCTTACTTCATGAGCATGTCGCACGGCTTCAACAGCGTGCACGGGCGCGCACCGTCGGTGGCCACCGGAGCCATGCTCGGCAACCACAACCTGATTGGCGTGGTGGTGAGCGGCGACGGCGACACGGCTTCCATCGGCCTGGGCCAGTTCATGCACCTGCTGCGCCGCAATCTGCCGCTGATCTACATCATCGAAAACAACGGCGTTTACGGACTCACCAAGGGCCAGTTCTCGGCCACGGCCGACCTCGGCTCGAAACTCAAGACCGGCGTGGTGAATGATCTGCCGCCCATCGATTGCTGCCTGGCCGGCATCGAGCTCGGCGCCACGCTGGTGGCACGCACCTTCTCCGGCGACAAGAAGCAACTGTTGTCGATTCTGAAGGCCGCCATCGTTCACAAAGGGCTGTCGATCATCGACGTCATCTCCCCGTGCGTGACATTCAACGACCACGAAGGGTCCACGAAGAGTTACGCTTACATGAAGGAGCACGACGAGCCGCTGCACACAGTGGACTTCGTGCCCTCGTTCGAGGAAATCAACGTGGACATACCCGAGGGAGAAACGCGCGAAGTGGAGATGCACGACGGCTCCAAGCTGCGGCTGAAGAAGCTGGCGCGCGATTACGATCCCACCGATAAGCTCACCGCCATACAGGCGCTGTCCCATGCCGCTACGGGCGGCGAAGTGCTCACGGGCGTGATTTACGTGGACCCGAAGCGCGACAGTTTCCTCGATCTGCTGTGTCTCGGCGAGCAGTCGCTGGCCACGCTGCCGGAATCGAAAACGCGGCCCAGCCGCGAAGCGCTTCAACAAGTGATCGAGGAGCTGCGTTAGTACACGATGCCGGATTGGCGCGATCGTCTCCGCGTGGTTCTGGTCGCGCCACGCAATCCGCTCAACATCGGCGCCGCCGCGCGCGCCATCAGCAACTTCGGCTTCCGTGAGTTGCGCCTGGTGAATCCGTACGACCTGGCGTTTCGTGAAGCACGTTCCGCGGTGGGAGCATCGGCCATCATGCGCACCGCGCGCGAGTATGCGAGCGTTGCCGAAGCGGTGGCCGACTGCACGTTGGTGGTGGGGACAACATCGTTAGGCCATCGCGGATTGCAGCATCCGTTACGGCGCCTGGAATATGGCGGCCGCCTGCTGCGCAAACACCTGGCCGAAGCGCCGGCCGCACTTCTGTTCGGTTCGGAGAAGTTCGGGCTCGCCAACGACGACATGAGCCATTGCCACTGGCTGATGCGCATCCCCACGCGCGATGAGCACGGCTCGATGAACCTGGGCCAGGCCGTCGCGGTGTCACTGTACGAACTGATTCGCGATCCGCGCGCTCCCGAAGCCAAACCCAAACCGGTGCGCGAAGCCTTGGGCGAACAGTTGGAACGTCTCACCGAACTGCTTCGAGAGGCGCTGGAAGATAGCGGCTACGTCAATCCGCGGACGTCGTCCTCGACGGAACAAAAACTCCGCCGCATGATCCGCCGCCAGGCGCTCACCGCGCGCGACGCCGACGTCTGGCTAGGAATGTTCCGCCAAGTGCTCTGGAAACTGAGAAACCGCTGAA
>CAZDIZ010000222.1:0-6639 GCA_964505625.1 uncultured Solibacteraceae bacterium
GGTTTTTGCTTAGAATGATCTGGTAATGCGGCGAAGAGAATTGCTGTCTTCAGTGGCCGGGCTTGGCTCGGCGGCGGTCCTGCGGTTGCCTGGTGCGGAGACGGATATCGGCGGATTGGAAACGCGACTGACCGCCATACACACCATGGTGGAGATGCCCGAGTGGGCGCCGGATCTGGGAAAGCACTGGGACCCGAAGCCGTACCTTGAATTGTGCCGCGCCTCGGGTGTGGGGATCGTCGAGCAGAAGACCAAGAACGAACACGGGCAAGCCATCTGGCCGTTTCGCGACCGTCCTTGTGCGCACGATTGGGTGACGCCCACGCGCGCCGAATGCAAGCGTGTGGGGATTCCTTATGTCGCCTATTACAACTTCGGGCTCGACAACTGGATGGCAAAGAAGCGGCCGGACTGGTGCTGCAAGGACGCCGCCGGCAAGCCGCTGATCGCTTTCGGCGCTTATAACTGGATGTGCTTCCGTTCGCCGTGGCGCGACGTGGTTCTCGACGAATTGCGGCAGGTGACCGAGGCCATTCGTCCCGAAGCGATGTGGTTTGATCTCGCCGGCACGCCGAATTCCTACGGCCCCGGATTCTTTAATCCGGCACTGTCCTGCCAATGCTCCTATTGCCGCGCCGCTTACAAAAAGGCCTACGGTGAAGAGCAACCGGTCACGACCGACGATCCCGAGCTGCGTTGGCGTCTGAACCGGTTCGGGCACCAGGCACGCATCGAGATGCTGCGTGATGCCATGAAGATGCTGCGCGGCATCGATCCGAAGATTTCTCTGGGATCCAATGGCGCCGGCTTCTTCGACCGTTTGGCCGGAACACCGAAGGACGTTCAGGACTACACCAGCTTCAACTCGTCGGAAGCCAAGGATCATCGCGGAATCAGTTTCAAGGCCAAGAGCATGTGGTCGCTCGGCAAGCCCTATCAGATTCACTCCTACGACGGATTCATGCGCATGGAACCGGGTTCCGCCATTGGCACCTGGGCGGCGTGGAATCTGATTCCATCGTCGTACCTGGCGGTGAGTGCCGCCGTCGCCGCCGCACACGGAGGACGCCTTTCGGTGGGCGTGAATCCGCTGCCTGATGGCACGTTTCATGCGGACGAGATGCGCAATCTGGCCGCGGGATTTCAGGCCGTGCGTGAGCGCGCGCCGCACTTGGTGGGGCTCAAGAGCGTGCCCAACGTCGCCGTGGTCTACGACGCCGGTTCGGATTTGTGCATGGCGAAGCTGCCGAACCCGCGGCGCGGCTTGCCGGTGCAGCAGGAGACCATGGGACTGCACCATGCGCTCCTTGACGAAGGTATGCACTTCGACGTCGTGAATTCGGATCAATTGAACGTGCCGCGATACCGCGCGGTGCTGGTGGGCGATGCCGTTAATCCGTCGCCGGATCTCGCGGCCAAGCTGCGAGCGTACGTCGAAGGCGGCGGCCTGCTTGTGGTCACAAACGAAACCAGCCTGCTCGGAAGCGATGGCAAGCGGAGGCCGGATTTCGCCTGGAGCGATTTGCTCGGTGTGCGCTTCAAACAGAACTCGCCGTTTGAAGACACCAATTTCTGTTGGGCCAGCGACGAATTGCGCGGCGCGGGGCCGTCGTATCCGATGATGCTCCGCTGTCCGGTGCTCGAAGTCGAATGCACCACCGCGCGCATGATCGCCGAGCTCGCCCATCCGGCCGCGCATCGCACCAAGGACGTCTACACCGACGGCGAAACTCCATACACGCACTTCGGTCCGCGCACCGGCAAGCCTGTGATCACGCTCAATCGCGTGGGCAAAGGCAGCGTGGTCTACATAGGCGCACCCATCGGCCGCGAGATTTTCACGCGTTCCGACACTTGGCTGAAGCGCACCGTGGCGCGGATCGTGAGACTATACGCCGCGCCGCTGGTAATCGACAGCCAGGCGCCAACGGGTGTGCAAGTGGTCTTCGGACGGCACGAGAAATCTTACGTGATTTCGCTGCTCAATCACCATCAAGGGTTAACGGCGGGCGCGTGGGGGGCGGTGATGCCGCAGATCGGTCCTATTCAGCTCGATGTTGACGTGGCCCAACTTCGCCCCAGCCCGCGCAACGTGAAGTGGATCGGAGCCGAAGGTGTTCGTTCGAACCTCGACGGCCAGCGCCTGCGCATTCAAGTGGATCGCATCGGCCATCACGGGGTGCTCATACTGACCTAACGCTTCCGGCTGCGTGATACACTGGAAATACCTCCCGAAGCCCAGTGCCCAGGCTCAGACTGGAACTGGAAGCAATCGAAAGTAATTTCGTTTTCACAATTGCTGGATTGTATGCACAAAGAGCACAAGAAAATCTTGGCGGCTATTGGAGATTTGTTCTTCACCATCAAGATTCGAGACACTGCCAAGAAAATGGGGCTCGATGTCGAGTTCGTGAAGTCCGACAAGGACGTTCTCGAAGGCGCCAAGAGCAAGCCCATGCTGATCATCTTGGATTTGAGTTTCGCCGCGTTGCAGCCGCTCAAACTGATCGGCAAGCTGAAGGGCAGCGCCGAGACCAAGCCCGTCAGCCTGATCGGTTATCTGCCGCACGTCGAAGGCGAGCTAAAGCAGAAAGCGCACGAAAGCGGCTGCGATATGGTGATGGCGCGCTCGGCGTTTTCGCAGAATCTCCCGCAGATCCTCAAACGTCACGCCGGTATTCACTAGGACACCGATCCGGTCCGAAAGACGGGACAGACTCCTCTGCCCGCGCGGCCAGCCGCTCACTCATCCTCCGCAGGAACTCGTATTCCGCCGTTTCGAACATCAGTTCGTTGAGGAAGGATACGCAAGGCGCGAATCCAGTTGGTTCGAGCGTTTTCCGATGCCGTCTCTTCGCCTCGCGCCATTCGGACTGGATGCGCGGCAACTCCGCGCGCCAATGTGCCAATGCCGCGCGGTCGCCGCTTGATTCGATCCGCCGCCCCTCGTGCAGCGCCAATCCGAATTCCGCCTTCGCGCGGATGCACTGGGCGCTCATCGCGAGCAGTTCCAGTTGCCGCTTCCCGCGCGTACACTTCGGTGTCAACGTCCGCAATAGTTGTGCCGCTTCGTCGGCCGCCGCCAGCCCGGCCTTTAGCTGGCTGATAGCCACCGTTTCACTCGTTGGGCTTGTATAGCGCTTCCACTTATCCGGAAACCGCAGGCCGGAAAGATCGAACCGGTTCAGATGATCCGGCATGTGCCGGCTCACGGGTTCCGCGTAGGGTAGCGGCAGGCTCAACATCTCATAGACACGGCATAGCTGGAGTCCGTCTGCGCCGAATGTTGCTTTCGCGTAGCGCTTCTGAAAATCTTCCCGCTTCGCCGCCGTGTTCCAGCACAACTCCGCCGCATACGCGAACCCGTAGTGCGTGTTTTCGTGCGGGCTGCCTTTCATCCAGTTGGTCACGATGATCTCGGAAGTGCCTTCCCGGTGCATGCGCGGGATCAGTGTTTCAATTCCGCGCAACGCCTCCGGATAGTACACGGAAAGCTCCGTGCCGCTGGATCCGAAGCGCACTCCCGGCGCACCCACAACTTGAAGCCCCGCGCGCCGGAACATTTCCGCCGCGTAAGGACGCGGCCATTTCGGCATGTCGTAATTCCAGTACACGACCTTCACGTAACGCGGCAGCAGCGACAACGCTTCCGGATGACGCTCCATCATGTCGCTCCACACCATCGGCTCGAGCCCGCGCTCGTGCAACTGCCGCGCGATATTCGCGATGTGATCGATGTAGAGTCGCGACACCCCTTGCTTCGCCGCCTTCTCCTTGCACCGCGGGCAACGCCCAAGCTGGCGGCTTTCGTCGCCGCCGATGTGCCACTGTTTCAAACCGGGGAACAGCTCCAGATACTCGTCGACGAACTCCATGTAGAGCTTCGGCACATCCGGGTTCAGTGGACAATACTGCTGATACGTTCCCGGCACTTCGCGGTACGTTGCGTACTCATCGCGGATGAGGACGTTGTAAGCATGCCCGAGGCATTGCACCAACGGCACGACTTCCATCCGGTGCGCCGCCAACCGGTCCCGAACAATGCCGGCCTGCTCGCGCGTGAACGCCAGCTTGCAGGCGATCGGAGCATGTTTTCGGTAGGGGAACAGCGATTCCAGTTCCAGCAGCACCGCGTTGTAGTTGAGCGCCGCCAGTTCGTCGATGTGATCGAGCAGCGCATCGAAATTCGGACAGTTGTACGCGAGCGATTCCCGGACCAGGTGATAGCAGATGTGCGCGGAACGCACCGCGACGTCCGGCCAGTCCGTCACCTCGCACTGAGGCAAAGGACCATTGAGCGCCATCCGCGCCACAGTCCGCAGTCCATGCAGCAACCCGTCGGCCGCGCGCGCCGTGACTGTGACTCGATCCTTCGTGACAACCAACCGATAAGCGCCCGAGCCAGGCGCTTGCGGATCTCCCTTGATCAGCCGGAATCCGTGCTTGGCCGCCGCCGCAATCGGCGTGAAGGTCCCGGCAAGCGCCAGTCGCACGTCCGCCAATTCCAGTCCCGCTCCGTGAGAAATCTCCAGCGGCACTGCGCCTGTCAGCGTGCACGCGCCAGACCGGCGGACGAACTGCTTCACGGCCGGAACCACGAGTGGCTGCTCCGCATCCCAACCGGAGCCCGCCGCCAAACACGTTTTCAGAAACTCTTGTCTTGTGAACATGTCCCTAATCCGCGACTATCAACATAGCTTCCCACATAAGTTCCATCGGCCACCCTCGCATTCGGCCTTCGAACGCGAGCAACAGGTGATAATGTTCGGATATGCGCGCTTTGTTGACGTTGGACCGGCCGGTCCCTGTACTTTCGGTCGATGGGCGGTTGGATGCTCGCGGTGCCGCGGCTTTTGATGAGGCGTGGACGAGCGTTCCCGCCGGCGCGACGCACGTCGTAATCGACATGACCGGCGTGGACTACCTTTCGAGTCTAGGCATCCGGTCGCTGGTCACGGTCGAAAAGAATCTGCGCGAGCGTGGTGGTTCGACGATTCTGGCGGGGCTATCGCCGCTGGTTGCGTCGCTGCTCGATACCGTGGGCCTTCTCACGCGCTTTCAGCACGTCGCGGATGTGAACGCGGCTGTCGAACAAGCGGTCGCTCAGATGGCGGCCACGGCAGCGTCCACCGAGCACACAATCGACGGCCGGAAATACCGCGTGGCGCGGCAGAGTGCGGAGCCTTGCGTTTTCGAACTCTGGGGAAATCTGGAACAGGCTCCTGCGGAATCTGGCGCGGTCTTCTCGTTTCTTGAAAGTCCGGCGGAGAGCGCTCCGATCGAAGCGAACCTTGCCGAACTTGGAACGGCATTCGGCTTGGGCGCGTTGGGAAGCGCGGGCGCGCAGGCGGACGATCTCGTCGGGCCCATGGTCGCCGCGGGCCGTTTCGCCGGCGTGCTGGCGCCGGGAGCTCCACCGCTCGCCGACTTCGTTCTCTCCGAGCGCCCCGAGGAAACCGAACTCGCCATCGCGCGCGCGGTCGGCTTCGCGGGCGCTCCGGCGGCCAACGTGGAAATGACGGCGGATGGCCCGGCGCGGCTCGACACCGTGTTGGCCGACCTTGCAGGGCTACTGGCTCATGACGACGTGGTGGGCTTCGTCGTACAAGCGCCGGGCACACCGGGCAGGTTGCTGGTGGGACTGTTTTCGCAAGCCGATGGCAGGCTGCTTGGCAACAGCGTCATCTACGCCGCGCATCCGGCGCTTGCGCCCAAACTCGAAGACTTGAGTGGCGTGGCTCCTATCGATGCCGCGACGCTCATGCAAACAGCGTCCATCTCCGTTTATCTGCCGCGCGAACTGCGCCTCGGCATCGAGAAGCGTCTGAAGATCCAGGTGGAGGGCGACACGGAGTTGCGCGATGAATGGCGTCGCATCATACGGCGCCTTTACCGGAACTGCTCCCGTGTGATTCTCTCTCCGCTCACCGGCGGCTACATGGCCAGCACATTCCGCGTGGCCAGCTACGACGAAGACGGCCGCAGGATGCTGCCGACGGTGTTGAAGATCAGCACCGTCGAATTGATCGAGCGCGAGGCGGCCGCGCATCGCGCCTGCGTCGAGAAGTTCATCCTCAACAACAGCACCACCATCATGGGTACGGCCCGGGTGGGCGATTGGGCGGCGCTGCGCTACAACTTCCTGGGCGTCGCGGGTCCGGATGCGAAGCTCGCGTGGCTGTTCGACTACTACCGCACTCAACCCACCCAGGCGGTGCAGGCGCTGTTCCATCGCCTCTACACGCAGATCCTGAAGCCCTGGTACGGACAGCCGCGTTGGGAGCCCATGCACCTCTACCAGGACCACACGCCGCTGCGTCTGTTTCCAAATCTCTGTGCGCACGCCGAGCGCGACTTCGGCTTTTCCATCGAGCAGGAGGAGATCGACTGCGTCGAGTTGGGCATCAAGCTCGCCAATCCATTTCGCTTCCTGGTCACCGAATATCCCAAGCGCGCCGCGCGCCCGCAGCTTTGGTATCAGGCGATCAATCACGGGGATCTCAACCTGCGCAACGTTCTGGTGGACGAGCAGGAAAATCTGTACGTGATCGATTTCTCGGAGACGCATCCGCGCAACATCGTCTCCGACTTCGCGCGTATGGAGACGATTCTCAAGTTCGAAACCAATCGCGTCGAAAC
>CAZDIZ010000222.1:6739-7886 GCA_964505625.1 uncultured Solibacteraceae bacterium
CTTCTGATGGGATTCAATCCGCGCGTGGCGCTGTTTTTCTCCGGCATCGGAACGCTGGTGTTCGTGGCCGCGACCGGCATGAAAGTGCCCAGCTACCTGGGATCGAGCTTCGCCTTCATCGGCCCGGTGCTGGCTGTTACCGGCGGCGATGCGGCGCGTGTTCCGCACGCGCTTTGCGGAATCGCCGGAGCCGCCGTACTCTACTTCTTCGCGGCGCTTGCCACCATGCGTTGGGGTTCGTCGTGGATCGATCGTTTCATGCCGCCGGTCGTGACCGGCTCGGTGGTGGCGCTGATTGGGTTGAATCTGGCCTCGTCGGCCGTCACCGGCGCGATCAACGCGAACCTGTCGATCAACAGCGCGGCGGATCTGCCCGGCATCTTCGTCGCGGCCGCCACGTTTCTGACGGCGGCGCTGATTCCGATCCACGTGCGGGGTTTCCTGCGCATCCTGCCCATTCTTAGCGGAGTGGTGGTCGGCTACGCGCTCGCCGCGTTGCTGGGCGTACTCGATCCGGGCAGTGCCGCGCACATTCGCGACGCGGCCTGGATCGGCCTGCCGCCGCTGCAGGCGCCCGCGTTCAGCCTGCACGCGCTTTTGGTGATCGCTCCCATGTTCGTTGTGCTGGTGGCGGAAAACAAGGGCCACATCGCGGCGATCTCCAGCTACATGGGCCGCGACCTGAATCCGCAATTGGGACGCGCCTATCTGGGTGATGCTCTCGCCACGTTCATTTCGGCCGTGGGCGGAGGCACGCCGCAAACCACCTACGCCGAAAACATGGGCGTCATGGCCATCACGCGCGTCTTCAGCACGTACAACTTCATCATGGCCGCGGCGGCCGCCATCCTGCTCGGGCTCTGTCCGAAGTTCGGCGCGCTGATTGAGACCATTCCCAAACCGGTGTTAGGTGGCGTCAGCCTGATTCTTTACGGACTGATCACGTTGATGGGCGTGCGCATCTGGATCGACGCCAAACTGGACTTCTCCGATACACGCAATCTGGTGGTGGCGGGTGCTTCGCTCATCGCCGCGACCGGCTTGGGCGTGAAGGGGTTGACCATCGGCGGGATCAACATCGCCGGCATTGCATTCGGCACGCTGCTGGCGATCCTGCTCAACGCAGGCTTGTCGGTCGGCGTGAAAG
>CAZDIZ010000223.1:0-3416 GCA_964505625.1 uncultured Solibacteraceae bacterium
CATCTGCGGCACAATGGTGTGAGGTTCCCGTATGGAAACAAAGCAGACAACCGGCCAGCGCGAGACTCTGCGTACGCTGCCGGGCGACGATGCACGGCAGATTCTTTGGCGGTACGCGGACCGCTACGACTTACAGATGGTCGTCCAGGCTACGCGCGGTGTCGCGCGTGGGCCTGTGGCGCGGCTGGTAGCTTCAGGCGGACGCAACTCGCACGAATGGACCGAAGGCAAGGCCGAACTGCTACAGCATTTCGATCAGGCCGGCATCACCAACGTCTACATGGAGCCGAGCGAAGGCGGTTACATCGAAGGGCCTAAGAACCTCGCGCTCGCGCTCGTCGCTTTCGAATTGGCTTGGGTGGACGCCGGCGCGGCCACCGGCAGCCTGGCCGGATGCCTGGCCCTGTCGCCGATTCACGAATGCGGCACCGACGAACAGCGCGACCACTACATGTCGCTGGCCGCGCCGCCGCCGCCCGGCGACGATCGCCAGCCCTGGCGCGGCGCTTTCTGTCTCACCGAGCCCATCCCTTACGTCGGCGTCGAAACCGGCCTGCTCGGCGGCAAGATGCGCATCGCGGAATGGAAGGACGGCGAGGAACCCGTCCTGCAAATCGACAAGCGCGGGCGCTTCATCACCAACATGGGCTTCGCGAACTTCGTCACCGCGGCGGTGGAAAGCGACGACCCGCGCATCAAGGGCACCTGCATGGTCATCCTCGAAGAGGGCGATCAGGGTGTCTTCGATCGCGGCACGCCGGCGCGCAAACTCGTGCATCAACTCTCCTCGACGCGCGACCCCATCTTCAGCCTGAAGATCCCGGCGAGCCGCATCATCGGCGGCTATCAAATCAAGGACGGCGTCATCGTTCCCAACGTCGCGCACGGACAGGTGATCGAAGCCGTGTTCCGCCACACGCGCGTCACCGTCGGCATCATGACTTCGGCCAAGCTGCTGAGCGCCGTCGAGCCGATCATACGCTATCAACGCGGACGCTTCCGCGGCGCCGAAGGGCTGACGCCCGGTTCGCCGCGCTACGAACTCGGTCTGCAACAGAAGGAAGACGCGCTGCACCGCTTGATCGATGTTTGGGCCGCGGGTGAAGCCGGTTCCTCACTGGGCTTCGCCACCGCGCGCATGTTCGACGAACTCGATCCGCTGATGCGCCAGAAAGACCGGATCATGGCCGAACAAGGCGTCGCCGCCGGCAGCGCGCAGTTCAAGGCGCTGCGCCGCAAGCAGAAAGACGCCTCCGAGTACTTGCAGTTGCACTACACGCCGGAAGCCAAGCGCGATCAGGCGCGCTACGAAACGCTCGCCGCCGATCCGCTGGTGCGCTTCCTGGTGGTGGACGCCGTGGCCAACGTGTTCTGCCCCGCCACCAAGCTGTGGAACCCGGGCGTCGGCGCCAACCTGATGCGCGAAGCCGTCAGCCTGATGGGCGGCTACGGCGTGACCGAAGATTGCCCCGGCTTCCTCGGGCAGAAGTGGATGGACGCCCAGTTGGAAGCCACCTACGAAGGGCCGGAAGTGGTGCAGCGCCGCCAGCTCAGCGTCACCATGACCAACGAGCTGTTTATCGAACAGTTCCGCCACTGGATCGACGAAATGCGCGAAGTCGCGGCGCGGCGGCCCGGTACCGGGGCCTGCGCGCTCGCCAGCGCCATGCAGATGTGGCTGTGGGCGCTCAATCACCTGCAGAAAGCCACCGACGCCAACGGCGCGAAGCTCTATAACAGCTCGCGGCACGGCGTGACCTTCCCGCTCGCCGATGCGCTCGGGTGGCTGCTTTCGTCCTATTGCCAGATCATGGACGTGCTCGAACTGGAGCGCAAGGGTCCGGAGAATCCCATGCTCGCCGAAGGCCTCACCGGCCTGGTCGATTTTATGACCGATCTCTGCCACGTGCAGGCGGCGCGCACCGCGGGCGAAGTGGGACGCATTTGCGCCACGCTCGTGTTCGGCTACAACCGCCATCCGGCTTGGGATGGTCCGGGCTGCGAAAGCTGCTACAGCTCCGAGGATCTGGCGGCGCTCGAAAGCACCATGCCGGGCTTGGCGAGCATCGCCCGAGACGTTTCCGGCGACGACGGTTCGCATCCGGCCAAAGCCGGCCCGTGCGCCAGCTTCACCGGCTATGAGACTTTCGTGCGCTTGCGCTCGCGGCTGGATGGCTGCCTGACCGGCGCGCAATTGGCCAAGGATCGTGCAACGCGCGGGCTCACTGAGGTGATGATTCCCGAAGCGCTGGATTACCCCGCATGAGCGACCAGCCCATCGAACGGCAAAGCATGGACGTCGACATCGTGTGCGTGGGCTTCGGCCCCGCCACGGCCGGCTTCCTGACCACGCTTGCGCCGATGCTGCTGAACGAAGACGGCACGCCGGCCATTGAAAGCGCCGTCATGCCGGGCATGCCGCTGCAAGTGCTTTGTTACGAGCGCGCCGACGACATCGGCTTCGGCGTTTCCGGCATCGTCACGCGCGGCCGCGCGATTCGCGCGTCGTTCGCGAACCTGAACCCGGCCGAAATTCCCATGGCGACGCCGGTTACCAGCGAGCGTGTGTTCTATCTGCTCGACCCGGTGGGCGCGTCGCGGCGTTCGTTCACCTTGCGCATGGCCGACAAGGCTATCCGCTTGCTGCGCGGGCTGTTCCGCTACGAAGACGACGCCATCGAACTGCCTTACACGCCCGAATTCCTGCACAAAAGCGGCGGGCTGGTGCTTTCCATGGGCCAGTTCATGCAATGGGTGGGTTCGCGTTTGATGTCCACCGGCGCCGTGCAGGTGTGGCCCGGCACTCCGGTCGCCGAGCCGTTGGTCGAAAACGGCCGCGTCGCCGGCGTGCGGCTGGTGGATCAAGGCACGGATCGCCAGGGCAATCCCGACACGGGTTATCTGCCCGGCATGGACATACGTGCGCGGCTCACCGTGGTGGGCGACGGGCCGGTGGGCGCCGTCGGCCGCCAGATCGATTCGCAGGTCGGGTTGCCGCCCGGACACCATCGCACCGAATGGGCCGTCGGCGCCAAAATGGTAATTGAATTACCGGAGAATTCGGATCTCGAACCGGGCCTGGTGCTGCACACCTTCGGTTACCCCGAGCCGGAGATCTTCGGCTTCCTCTATGTGCACCCGGACCGTCTGGCGTCGGTGGGCATTTTCGTGCCGAGCTGGTTCGACAACCCGGTGCGCACTTCCTACCGCTACCTGCAACACTACATACAGCACCCGTTCCTTTGGAAGTATCTGAAAGGAAGCAGGTTGCGTAGTTGGGGAGCCAAGAGCCTGCTGGAGTGCGGCGTGGCCGGCGAACCATATCTGGTGGGCGATGGTTATGCCCGCATCGGCGAAGGCTCGGGCTCGACGAACGTGCTAACCGGGTCGGGTGTCGACGAAGCCTGGGCCACCGG
>CAZDIZ010000223.1:3516-6588 GCA_964505625.1 uncultured Solibacteraceae bacterium
GGCTACCCGGACCACGTCGTGTTCCTCTACCCGGCCCTTTGCGAGTCCTGCGGCACCAAAATCTGCATCGAAGTCTGTTCGGGCGAAGCCATCACGCCGGGCGCGAGCGGCGTGCCGCAATTCGACCGCGATAAATGCGTGCATTGCGGCGCCTGCCTCTGGAACTGCGAAATGCCCGTCGAAGACAACCCCGACAAAACCAACATCGACTTCCGCGCCGGAGCCGGCGGCCTGCACTCAGCCGAAAACTAACTCTCGAAAAAGGGGCCGGCCCGAAGACCGGCCCCGGAGGGTGTTTAGTGGGGAGTCTGGAGGGAATCAGGCAGCTCTCTGCAATGGCGGGGAAAAACTGATGCGCGTCGGCAGGGGCATCGCGAGAGTCCGGGGAGTGGGCTCAATCGGATCCACTGTGCGGCGGCGCGAAGTCGTACCGAAGTACTCGTCGAGTGGATATAGAGAATAAGGCTCGATCTCGCGGAACACGCGGCCCAGCCTGGTTTCGATGCGGTACACCATATGGAAGAAGTTGCCGCGGTCCATCTTCAGTTGACGGCAGCACAGCTTCCAGTCGGCGCCAAGTAAAAAATGATATTTGAAGACACGGTATTCTTCGGCGCTGAGGTGCCTGCGGCTTACCAGGCAGAAATCGGCGACGTATTCCTCATCCTTGCGGCCCCAAGTAAACCGCTTCTCACGCCCGCCCGTAAATTCGAGCGAGGCACGGCTCATGTGCTTCTCCTTGGTGGCGCAGTAGCGAAATCGATTGAAACACGCGCGGAAAATTCCGCGCAACACACAGCCGCACGGCACTGACTTGCCGCCGCGTCCGGTCCGTAACCCGAGGCCGAAGCACTGCGTACACGTGTGTTTCGCTAAGCCCAACGTCTCTGATCTGGTCCACTCAAACATGTTGCATGTCCTCCCGGCGTCTCTTTCTGGTCCGAGTCGAAGAGAGCCGCGCAAACCTGTATATAAGGTAAAACACCTACGCGAATCGTCAACACATTTTGCACGAATAATTTCTACTATTTCGTCTCGCCACGGCACACGCTTGCCGCTATCTGTTTCATTTTGAAACACATGCTGATAACATAGAATTTGTGTATTATCTTGTATAAAAGATTAGTTTGAGTGTTAATATGGCGAGAGTAGTACCAGCCTATTTCAAATTGAAATAGGCTCCGAGGTACCGTGATGTACTTTCAGACGCTGCAAGCCAGGCTGTTGGCCGCGATTCGCATGAAGGTCCGCACCGGGGAATTAACCGAGCGGCGCTTGGCGCGTTTGACAGGCATCTCGCAACCGCACGTGCACAACGTCCTAAAGGGCGCGCGCGAACTGTCGCCCGAGGTCGCGGACCTGATTTTGCGGGAGCTGAAGCTCTCGCTGCTGGATCTGGTGGAGCACGAAGAACTGGCGGCGCGAGTATCGCTGGAACATGCGCCACAGCGTTACCGCGAAGTGCCGCTGCTCGATGGCCGCATCGGTCCGGGGTTGGAATTCCCGAAAAATGTTAGCCCGGTTGAGTTTTTCCCGTTTCCCAGTTCGTTGGTGGCTCCCTTGACCCGGCCACTCGCGGCGCGCCTGAGTGACGATCCGCAAATGCGTTCGACGGTGAACGGCGGCGACCTGGTGCTTCTGGATCAATCCGAAACGCGCCGCGGCGAAACCGACGCCGACTCGCTATACGTGGTTTCGCGCCACGGCGAAGGGCTGGTGCGCTGGGTGCGGCTGGGCGCGCGATGCATTTACCTGGCCGCAGTGGATTCGTATTTCCACCCGCCCCAGTGGGAACACATCCCATTGAGCGGCTGGCACGTTCTGGAGGTGGTGAAAGCGCGTGTAGTGTGGATCGGGCGTGAAACCAGCCCGAGCGCGAATCAGGACTTGCCGGCCACCTCGCGGTAGGTGTCCAGCACGTCGCGCGCGGTGATGTCCCAACTGAAGCTATTGGCCTGGCGGAATCCACGGGTGATCAGTTCGCGCCGCAGCGTGGCGTCGATCAGCACTTCGCGAATACCGCGCGCGATATCGAAGACATTGTCCGGGTTGACCACCATGGCGGCGTCGCCGGTGACTTCCGGCAGCGAACTCACGTTCGATGTGATCACGGGCGTGCCCGAGGCCATGGCTTCCAGCGGCGGAAGTCCGAATCCTTCATAAAGCGACGGAAACACAAAGGCCGCCGCGGATTCGTAAAACACACGCAGAGTGTCGAACGGAACGAAGCCCAGGAAGCGCACGGCCTGTTCCATGTGCGTCTTGTTGACGGCCTGCCGCACACTGGGGTAGCGCGAAATCTCGTCGCCAATGATGATCAGGCGCAGATCGCGATACACCGGATGGCTCTCCAGATCCCCCCGCAGCACGGCGAACGCCTCCACCATGCGCGGAATGTTCTTCTGCGCGCGAATGGTTCCGGTGTAAAGCAGGTACGGATAGGTGATCTGATAGCGTTCGAGAATGCGGCGGCGTTCGTGATCGGCCGTTCCGGGGCCGCCAGCGCGAGCATCGGCCGGATTGGGATGCGCGGCGAAACGCGGGTCGGGAGCGTTGTAGATGCGCCGGATACGGGAAGCCGGAATATTGAGAAAGTGCTCGACATCGCGCCGCGTGGCTTCGGAAACGGCGATGACTTTGTCGGCCTTGAGCAAGCCGCGGCGGAACAGGTAATGGCGCAGACTTTGCCGCCAACCCGGCGCCCGCTCGAACAACAGCGTGCCCATATCGTGGATGGTCACCACGTACGGCTTGGGCATCCAGTAAGGCACGCGGTTGAGCGGCATGTGATGGACGTCGGCGCGGAACTGCCGCAGAAAGAGAGGGAACGCGGCCTGGTCGCGCAGGTCCGAATCATGGCGCGGGTAGGTGACCACCTGGTAATTCGGCGGCAGGCCGGCCAGGTCCTTTGCGTCTTCAGCGTGCGCGGTGATGGTGTAGCGATTCTCGTGGTCAAGCGCCGCGAGCGCGCGAATCACGTTCCGGATGTACGTACCGATACCGAAATCCCGCAAGTGCCGGGCGTCGAACGCTACGTGAAGAGGCATGCCTTAGATGTTGCTGAAAAAGGGG
>CAZDIZ010000223.1:6688-7845 GCA_964505625.1 uncultured Solibacteraceae bacterium
TCCTCCTTAGACGGCCGTTGAGTGCTTCCAGGCGTAGAGAGGGAAGCGCTCGGTTAGGGCCGCTACGCGCTGGCGAACCGCGGCGGCGGCGTCCTCATTGCCAATGTGCGCCAGAGCTTCGGCGATCAGGGAGGCGACTTCGCGCATCTCCGCTTCGCCAAAACCGCGCGTGGTGACCGCGGGCGACCCCAAACGGATACCGCTAGGGTTCAACGGCGGATTCGTGTCGAACGGAATAGTGTTCTTGTTGACCGTTATGTAGGCCTGGTCCAGGAACTTCTCGGCTTCGCGTCCGCGGATGCCCTTCGAGAAGACATCCACCAGCATGACGTGCGTGTCCGTGCCGCCGGAGACGACGCGGAAGCCAGCTTCGGCCATACCGCTGGCGAGCGCGGTGGCATTCGCCAACACGCGCTTCTGATACGCGACAAACTCGCCGGTCTGCGCTTCCTTGAAGCACACGGCCTTGGCGGCGATCACGTGGACGAGCGGCCCGCCCTGGCGGCCTGGGAAAACGCTCTTGTCGACGGCGGCGGCGTACTGCGCCTTGCACAGAATCAATCCCGATCGCGGCCCGCGCAGCGTCTTGTGCGTCGTCGAGGTAACGATATCGGCGAATTCGCACGGGTTCGGGTGCACGCCCGCGGCCACCAGACCGGAGAAGTGCGCCATGTCGACCAGGAAGATGGCGCCCACCGAATCCGCGATCTGTCGGAAGCGGCGGAAATCGATGATCCGCGGGTAGGCGCTGCCGCCGGCGATGATCAACTTGGGGCGATGCTCTTCGGCCAGGCGCGCCAGCTCTTCGTAGTCGATGGTTTCGTCGTCGCGCCGCACACCGTACGGCACAATCCGGTAGGTCTGGCCGGAGAAATTCAGATGATGCCCGTGCGTCAGGTGACCGCCGTGCGACAGGTTCATGCCCAGCACCACGTCGCCCGGCTGCAAGACGGCGGCGTAAGCCGCTTCGTTGGCCTGCGAGCCGGAGTGCGGCTGCACGTTGGCGTGTTCAGCCTTGAACAAGGCTTTGGCGCGCTCGCGCGCGAGGTTTTCTACCTCGTCCACGAATTCGCAGCCGCCATAGTAGCGCTTGGCCGGATAGCCTTCGGCGTACTTGTTGGTGAAGACGCTTCCGGTGGCTTCCAGCACCGCCTGGG
>CAZDIZ010000224.1:0-7825 GCA_964505625.1 uncultured Solibacteraceae bacterium
CGGTCAGCTCTTCGGCCGCCGCGCCCAGAGCCTGCGCCGATTGCGAGATCTGCGTGAGGCTCCGGCCCAGATCTTCGGCCATGCGGTTGACGTTGTCCTTGATCCGAGCGAAGTCGCCGCGATAATCGCCCCTGACGCGCGCGGTCAGGTCCTGCGCCGCGATCCGTTCCACCACGCCCGCGGCTTCATTCAGCGGCCCGATGACGGCATCGAGCGTCTGGTTCACACCCTCGACGATCTTGCGATAATCGCCCTGATGCTTGGAGGCGTCGGCCCGGGTCGAGAGCTTCCCTTCGACGGCGGCGCGGGAAAGCATTTGCGCGTCGCGAACCAAGGCATTGACATTGTCGATGCAGTTGTTCAGATTCTCCTTGATGACGTTAAAGTCGCCCTGGTAGCTCTCGGTGATCTTGGGAGGAAGGTCGCCCTTGGCGATGCGGTCCACGTAATCGGCCGCCATGTTCAGCGGCGTGATCAACGTATCCAGCAACTGGTTGATCTCGCGCACCAGCTTGCCGTTTTCGCCGCTGTATTTGTCGGCGTCGGCCCGCACGTCGCGCTTACCGGCCATCACCGCGCCGATGAGCATGTTCACGTCGCGGTTACGCATCTCCACCACTTGGATCAACGTGTTCAGGTTCTTCTTGAGAACGTTGAAATCGCCGTGATAATCGCTAGTGATGACCGCCGGAAGCTCACCCTTGCTGAACATGTCTACGTACTTGGCCGCTACGTTTAGCGGTCCGATCACCGCGTCCAGCGTCTCGTTGACACCTTCGACGATCTTGCGGTAATCGCCCTGGTGTTTGGCCAAATCGGCACGCGTGGACAACTTGCCTTCCACGGCGCCTTGCGAGAGCATCCGCATGTCGGCCACCAGCGCATTCACGTTGTCGATGCAGTTGTTCAGGTTGTTCTTGATGACGTTGAAGTCGCCTTGGTAGGTGTCGGTGATCTTAGGAGGAATGTCGCCCTTGGCGATCTTGTCCACATAATCGGCGGCCACGTTCAGCGGACCGATCACCGCGTCCAACGTCTGGTTGACGCCTTCCACGATCTGACGGTACCCGCCCTGGAACTGCGCCGCGTTGCCGCGCGTCGCGAGCTGGCCCGCCACTGCCGCCTCGGTCAACGCGCCGGCTTCGGCCACCAACTGGCGCAAGCTCTCCACAACCTGAACCAGGCTTTGACCGAGTAGATCCGCTTCGGATTTGACAGGGAACGCCACTGTCAGGTCGCCCACCGCCAATTGCTTGGCGCAGTGGGTCCGCTCGACCGCGGTTCTGGCAATAGCCCGGAAGGACTCGGCCAACGCGCCCATCTCATCCTTGGTTTCGATTTCCACTCGCAGATCCGTTTCGCCGCGCGCTAACCGGTCGGCGCTCTCCGTGAGGTTCGCGAGCGGCTTGCCAATCTGGCGCGCGATGAAGATGCCAAAGCCGACAGCGGCCAGGATGGCCAGCGCGACGACGATGATAATCAGCCGCTCGGCGCCCTTGGCCACATTCTCATTCGCTTCCAATGCGTGATCGGCCATCTCCGAGTTCAGCTCTGAGAGTGCCTGAACCGCCTCCAGCGATTCCGCCGCACTGGCCTTCACTGGGCCATGAAACATCGCGAGCGCCTCGCGGTCGCGACCGGCCAACAACAATGCGACACAATCTTGCCGTTGCTTGGCATAGCGCTGAAAGGCGTCGCGAAAACGCTCGAAGTTTTCCTTCTCCTTGCCGCTGATCGAGGCCGAGGAGTAGTTCGAGATCAGGATCTCGACCAAAGCCGCCATTTCCGTGGCACGCGCTTCGTGCTGCTTGCGCGCCGCCTGCGACGTATCCAGGAACATCCCCTGGACAGCTGCCTGCATGGCCTCCAGTCCGGCGTGCGCGTTCCCAACGTCACGCATGGGAATAAAGCGGTCCGCGTACATCGAGTCCGCGCCCGCGTTCAGCTTGCGCACACCGTTGCGGCCGACCCAGCCCACAACGCCTGAAAAAAGGGCTACGACAACAAAACTCGCAATCAGCTTGGGTGTAATACGGATATTTCCGAACCAGCGCATGTCATTCCCCTCAACCCAGTTAGGTGACGCAGGACTGTGCTTCACCACCTTAGTAGTCGGTACAGCACGCCCCTGCTCTCAGGGATCTTATCGGTTCGGAGCTAAAGTTGCGGAAAGAACATTTCGTCGACGTACGTGTCTTGAAAGGCGGGGTCGGCGGCCAGCGAAAGGTGCTCGGTTATGCGGCGCACATCGGTGTGCAACGTTTCCGCAGCCCCGGGCGCAAACAGCGCCATCTTCGCACCCAGCAGGGCAGTGTTGCCGGCCGGCTCGATCCGCTCCAGCGGAAAATTCAGCAGCCCGATCCGCGCGGCGCTGGCGCGGCTGACGTAATTCCCGAAGGCACCGGCCAGGTAGACCCGAGTCACATCGGCGGGCTCGGCTCCCAGGCGGGCCAGTAGAATCCGCACGCCGGCGGCGATGGCGCCTTTGGCCAGTTGCAGTTCCCGTATGTCGCTTTGCGACAGGCGCACCGGAGGGCAGAGGTCCCAGACCTTCCCGTTTGAAAGCCTGCCAGCCGGAGAGATGACGCCCAGATCCAGGCCCGCCGCCACGGCGTCCACCAAGCCGCTGCCGCAAATGCCGCGCGGCTCGGCTCCGCCCATCACCTTGCAGACAATACTTCCGTTTTCTACCGCGACGGAGGAAATCGCTCCCGTGGCAGCACGCATGCCCATACCGATGCGGCCGCCTTCGAACGCCGGACCGGCAGCGGTCGAGGCGCAGATCAGGCGATCGCGAGTGCCCACCACGATCTCGCCGTTGGTCCCCAAGTCGATCAGTGCCACCAAATCCTGGCTCAAGTTCATCTTGGTTGCGATGATGCCGGCCAGAATATCACTACCGACGAAACTGCCTAAACATGGTAGAAACCGGACTTCGGCGCCGTCTAGCAAGCCCCAGCCCAACTCCGCCGCGGTGAATCGCACCAGACCATCACCGGTGGTTTCAAACGGTGCTCGCGCCAGACCATCCAGAGGAAGACCGCAAAATAGATGGTGCATTACAGTGTTCCCGACGATGGTCACTTGGCGTATCGCGCCGGGACCTTCGGCGAGCTCCGCCAGCATGCACCCGATCTCCTCACGGATCAGATCGCGGAGTTTGGAGCCGCCTCCGGCGACCGCCATTTCCACGCGGCTCATCACGTCGCCACCGTAGGCGGCCTGTGGATTGAGGGCGGTACGCACGGCGAGCACGTGCCCAGTCTGGAGATCGAGCAACTGCGCCACCAGCGTGGTGGTGCCCAGATCGACGGCCACGCCCAGTCCTTCCGACGGTGTGAATTCGAAGACGCTTTCATCGGTGAGGATGGTGGTTTCCCACTGCGCGATGTCGAGCTTCACGTCGGCATCGACGCGTGCGCGGCAGGCCAGACGCCAACCGGCTTCGATGTCGGCGGCTCCGAGAATCTGGCGCTCTTCCTCGGTGGGTGTGAGCGCGCCGGAAAGTACGCGAACCCGGCAACGCTTGCACTTGCCGCGCCCGCCGCATGGGAATTCAACACCGTGAGCGAACAGCAGGTCCTGCAACGCGGCCCCGGCTTCCACTTCCAGGCTGCGCCCCAGCGGTTCGAGATCGACGCGGACGCTCATTTGCGCCCGAACTCCTCCACCGCTTCATAGAGCGCCACGATATTGGCGGTCGAAGTGTTGGCCTGCAGGTTGTGGCACGGCGCGACGATGTGGCCGCGGCAAGCCGAGAAGATCCGAATGTTCTCGGACACCTCGCGGCGGACATCTTCGGGCGTGCCGAACGGTAGTGTGTGTTGATTATCCACCGCGCCGTGGAACACCAGGCTCTTGCCGAAGTCCCGTGCCAGCGCCTCGCGCTCCATGCCGCGGCAGCGCCACTGTATGGGATTGAGGACATCGACGCCGATTTCGATCAGCTCCGGAATCAGCGGCCGGATGGCGCCGTCGTCGTGATGGAAGACTTTGACGCCGTGTGAGTGGACCATTTCGGCCATCTTCAGCATGCGCGGCTTCAGGTGACGGCGGAATGAGCGCGGGCTCATCAACAGCGATTCCTGCGTGCCTAGGTCCTCGGCGACGTAGACGATGTCAATCAGACCAGGAGCAGCCTTGAGCGTACGGCCGATCACTTCGTAGTGGATGTGGAAGATGTGATCGAGGATGGCTTCGGCGATTTCCGGGTTCGCCACCACGTCTTCGAGCGCCTGTTCCATGCCGCGCAAACGGCAGTAGAGATAGAACGGCTCGTAGCAGCCGCCCAGAATCGGATAGCCTTTCCAGGGTTCGCACAACGCCGGGAAGCCGGCGGTGTCCCAATCGTCCGGGTTGGGCCAATCGAAGGCGTCGATTTCGGCGACCGTGGTGGCTTTGGCGAGCGGCGGCGCGATGGTTTCCGTGTAGGTGCCGATCCCTTCGCCGTAATCGATGTCGGTGGTTTCGACATGCCAGATGCTGTACAGCGACTGCATGTGCCAGGTGTCTTCTTTGGCAAAGCGGTGTTTAGGCGCCAGGTGAATCAGTTTGTCGACGCCGAGCTTCTGGTAGAGAGCGCGTTCGTCGGCGCAGGCGAGATCTTTCAGCAAACGGCTGGTAACTTCGGCCGTGCCCCAATAGTCGCAGGGCTGGCGGTCGGGCCTCTCACCGGCCAGCACGGCGAGCCAACGTTGGCGAGGTGTCATCGCCACGATTGTCGCAACAAAGCCAGTGCCGCGACAATGGCGAATCCGGCGTGACACGCATCTTCTTGTGGGCCTAGGACATCAAAAGAAGTGAGTGGTTTGCACCAAGCTGTTTTTTGACGATATGTTGGTAGCAGATTCCGCGTTCCTATCATGCTCATGAACAAACTGGATGCTGGGGAGGATCTCAATCCTCAAGAGACTTCCGAGTGGTTGGACGCTCTGGACCAAATCCTGGACGAAGCCGGTCCCGACCGCGCGGCGTTCCTGCTGGAGCGCCTGGCGGATCGCGCCGCCATGCAGGGCGTGCAACGTGCTTTCAAACTGAATACGCCGTTCCTCAACACCATCTCACCCGAAGATGAAGTTCCGTATCCGGGCGATCGCGACATTGAGCGTTATATCAAGAGTCTGACGCGCTGGAACGCCATGGCCATGGTGGTGCGCGCCAACAAATACGATCCCGGCATCGGCGGGCACATATCGAGCTACGCATCGCTGGCCACGCTGCTCGAAGTGGGCTTCAACCACTTTTTCCATGGCAGCTACGGCAACCAACCCGGCGATCTGATCTACTTCCAGGGTCACTCATCGCCCGGCGTCTACGCGCGCGCGTTTCTGGAAGGACGGCTGACCGAGAAGCACCTGGAGCACTTCCGCCACGAATTGCGCGAACACCCGGGCTTGAGTTCCTATCCGCATCCGTGGCTGATGCCGGACTTCTGGCAGTTTCCGACCGTGTCGATGGGCATCGGCCCCATCAACGCCATCTATCAGGCACGCTTCATGCGCTATCTGGAGAACCGCCAGATTATCCCACCGACGCCGCGCAAGATCTGGGCGTTCATGGGAGACGGCGAAAGCGACGAACCGGAATCGCTGGGCGCTCTAACGTTGGCTTCGCGCGAGAAGCTCGACAACCTGATCTTCGTGGTCAACTGCAACCTGCAGCGGTTGGACGGGCCAGTGCGCGGCAACGGCAGCATCATACAGGAACTGGAAGCGGCTTTCCGCGGCGCGGGCTGGAACGTCATCAAGGTGATTTGGGGCGACGATTGGGATCGCCTGATCCAGCGCGACACGACCGGTTTGCTGGTGAAGCGTTTGGGCGAAGTGGTCGACGGCGAGCTGCAAAACCTGGTGGTGCGCGGCGGCGCCTACGTGCGCAAGGAATTCTTCGGCAAGTATCCGGCATTGCTCGAACTGGTCAAAGACATGAGCGACGATCAGTTGGCCAAGCTGCGCCGCGGCGGCCACGATCCGCAAAAAGTCTACAACGCTTACAGGCGGGCGACGGAAACGCGCGGCGTGCCAACGGTGGTGCTGGCCATGACCGTGAAGGGCTACGGGATGGGCGAGGCCGGCGAAGGCCGCAACGTCACGCACCAGCAGAAGAAACTGAACGAGCGCGAGATGGAGTATTTCCGCGAACGTTTCGACGTTCCGATCCCCGAAGAAGCCGTACACACGATTTCGTTCTACCGACCGCCGGAAGACAGCGCTGAGGCGCAGTACGTAAAAGCGCGTCGCGAGGCGTTGGGCGGACCGGTGCCGGCGCGGCGCCCGCGTCCCATTCCGCACATAGCGCCGCCGCTTGAGTTCTTCGAAGAGACCATCGCGGGCTCGGAAGGACGCGAGGTGTCCACCACGATGGCCTTCGTGCGCGTGCTGACACTGCTGCTGAAACATCCGGAGTTGGGCCGCTATGTTGTGCCCATCATCCCGGACGAAGGGCGCACGTTCGGTATGGAGTCGCTGTTCCGGCAGGTGGGCATTTACGCGAGCCAAGGGCAACTCTATAAGCCCGTGGACCGCGAGATGTTCCTGTATTACAAGGAAGCTCAGAACGGGCAGATTCTTGAAGAAGGCATCACGGAGGCCGGCGGCATGAGTTCGTTCACCGCAGCCGGCGCGGCGTATTCGAACTACGGCGTGGCCATGATTCCGTTCTTCATCTACTACTCGATGTTCGGCTTCCAGCGAGTGGGCGATCTGGTTTGGGCGTTCGCCGATTCGCGCGGGCGCGGCTTCCTGGTGGGCGGAACGGCGGGACGCACAACGCTCGCCGGCGAAGGTTTGCAGCATCAGGACGGTCACAGTCACGTGCTGGCGAGCACCGTTCCCACTTGTGTAAGCTACGACCCGGCTTATGCGCATGAGATCGCCGTTATCGTGCGGGAAGGCATCCGCCGCATGTACGAGATGGACGAGGACTGCTTCTACTACCTCACGGTGGGCAACGAGAACTACGCGCAGCCGCCGATGCCGCCCGGCAGCGAAGAAGGAATTCTGAAAGGCCTTTACAAATTCCGCGCGGCGTCCGGGGGAACAGCGCAAGTGCAGCTATTCGGCAGCGGCTCGATTCTGAACGAAGCTCTGCGCGCGCAGACGATTTTGGCGGAACGTTACGGTGTAGCCGCGGATGTGTGGAGCGCTACCAGCTACAACCAGCTTCGCCGCGATGCGCTTGATGTGGAACGCTGGAACCGCCTGCACCCGTCGCAGCCCGCGCGACGCCCGTATCTATTGGAAACGCTCGAAGGCGCCGAAGGCCCCTGCATCGCGGCCAGCGACAACATGAAGATCGTTCCGGATCAGATCGCGCCGTGGCTCGCCGGACGGTTGGTGAGCCTGGGCACGGACGGTTTCGGACGCAGCGACAACCGGCAGCATCTGCGGCGGCACTTCGAAGTGAACGCCGAATCGATCGCGGCAGCGGCGCTGGCCAGCCTGGCGCGTGAAGGCAAGTTCGACGCCGCCCGCGCCGCGCAAGCGGTGACGGACCTGGGACTCGATCCGGAACGCGAAGATCCAGTCCGGCTGTAGCGGAACCGGGGACAGACAGCTCCGTCCACGCGCCACTTGCGTGGCTTGGGACGGAGTCGTCAGTCCCCTGAGTGGCTCAAGTCAATCGATAGAACCCGGAGTGGGCCACCGGCCCCTTGAGCAGTTTCTCGACTTCGTTTCGTTCAACAGCCACAGCCAGTTCGCGAAACACTTCGCCGGCAGCAGCCATGTACTCCGCCACGTCCTGCGCGCTATGCGCGTACATGGCGTAGAAAGCGTTGGTGGCCAGGAATCCGCGATCGAGCATCCTCTGCGTGAAGAGCGTGCGC
>CAZDIZ010000225.1:0-7804 GCA_964505625.1 uncultured Solibacteraceae bacterium
AAGCGGGAGGCGAACATGGCGTCGAAAATCAACCAGATTGTCGAATCCGCCGCCGCGGTCACGCGAGGCATGGGCGTCACCTTCAGGGAGATGCTCTCGCCGACCATCACCGAGGATTACCCGGACGGTCCGGCGATTCTGCAGGAACGCTATCGCGGCGTGCACGTGCTGGAGTGCGACGAAAACGGGCTGGAAAAGTGCGTGGCGTGTTTTCTGTGCGCGGCGGCCTGCCCGGCCAATTGCATTTACATCGAAGCCGCCGAAAACACCAGTGCCGAACGCTTCAGCGGCGGCGAGCGCTACGCCAAGGTCTACAACATCGACTACAACCGCTGCATTTTCTGCGGCTACTGCGTGGAAGCCTGTCCCACCGACGCCATCACGCACGGGCACGAATTCGAGATTGCCAGTTACGACACATCCACGCTGATCTACACCAAAGAGCGGCTGCTTCGGAAGAAGTAAAGAGGTGGTGGCCCCGCACAGGCTCGAACTGTGGACCTCATCCTTGTAAGGGATGCGCTCTAACCAACTGAGCTACAGGGCCGCTTGCTCCATTCTAGCAGAGAGGCACTAGCCCACTCTGGTTCCACAGCCTGCGCAGAACTTCTCGCCGGGGTTCATCGGCTTTCCGCAGCCGGAGCAGAATCCTCCGCCGGCGGGCGGAGTGCTCGGCGGGGGCGCCACCGGTGGAGGAGCGGCGGTGTTCTGACGCTTCACCAACCAGTAGATCAACACACCGATTGCGATCAAGGGCAATAGGGTCACCATCAACCCACCAAAGGGAAGGCAACCCAAACATCCAAGGCCTCGTGGTCTTCTAATTCGCCGCATGGAACAGAAATGCCTCCGTCGTCAAGACGCTTAAGGATTGTATCAGAATGCGTCGCGCTAACTTAGCTTCCACGGCGCTCGTGTCGGTCGCGACATCATCTTCCGCGCCTGTTCGTTTCCTTCGATGGCCGATTTCGCCGGATTCCAGGTCAGGCTCTGGCCGGTTCGCACACAAAGCTCGACAAGCTGGCTGATCATGTCCGACTTCACCGCGCTTTCAATGCCGCCTACGGTGGGCGTGCCGCGCCGAATAGCCTGAATCCAGTTCTGATGCAGGCCCGCGGTGGCCGCTTCCTGGTGGCTTCGCGGCATGCCTTCGGGGATCGCCGCCAGCGCGCTGTCGGGCAGATGCACTTCGTTTGGTGCAATTACGGAATCCACGAGCGTCGCCGGATGCGTTACCACTTTCTCGTAGGCGACGATCACCCAGCCTTCGGTACCGATGAACACCGCACCGTTATGTACATTGGTAACGCCCTTACGGCCCCAAGGCATCTCCGGATGCGGCGCATCGGAGTAAGTACGGTAAGTGACGTTGTCGATGTATCGCAACTCAAGTCCGTCTGAGTAAGTACAACTTACGTCCCAGCGCATAGCGGTGTCGAACAGCCCATCCTTGGCAAGTTCGCCGGAACCGCTGTATTTCACGGGGATGGTGTTGCGTCCGGTGTGGTCGGCCCACCACTGCACCTGGTCGAGCGGATGCGCGCTCCAGTTGGCCAGGAAACCGAGCGTGTAGTCGTAAATAAAGAAGATGCCATTGCGCCCGCGGCTCCCTTGCAGACAGCGGTCAGCGCAGAAAGGCTTTTGCGGAGCCGGGCCCAGCCACATGTCGTAGTCGAACCCTTTCGGCGCGGGGATGACCGGTGTCGCCGACCCGCCGCTTTCCGAAGGCGGACCCACCACGTAAATCTTCCGCACTTTCCCGATGCGCCCATTCACCACCAGTTCGATGGCCTTGCGTGCTTCGGCGGTGGCGCGCCGCTCGGCGCCGTACTGAAAGACCTTCTTGTATTTGCGAACGGCCTTCAGCGTCGCCAGATCCTGCTCAATACTCACACCCAGCGGTTTTTCGGTGTGGCAGTGCTTACCCGCCTTCATCGCCGCAATCGTGATCGGTACGTGCCAATGATCAGGCGTGGCGATGTAGACGGCGTCGATATCGCGCCGCGCGAGCAACTCGCGGAAGTCGGCGTACATGTCGATACCACGTTGGCTACCGGAAGCCGCACGAGCGCCGTAGAGCTTTTCGAGCTTCTCCTTCGCCGATACGCGACGGCTCTCTTGCGCATCGCACACGGCGACGATTTGAGCGTTGTCAAACCACGGATACTGTTGCGTCTCAAACACGCCACGGCCGCCGCTACCAATGATGCCGACGGTGACGCGTTCGCTGGGTGCGGTGGCGCCAAGGCCGAGAGAGCGCGCGGGAACAATGAACGGAGCAGAGAGCGCACCGGCCACGAAACGCCGACGGGAAGAAGAGGTGCAAGTCATGACGGCAGATCGCCTCCGATCCTAGATCTTATCGCGTTGGCAGTGTGATTGTTCGGGTGGGCGGCCACGCACAGCCGATAGTCAGAGCGAACCCGCGAACTTACTCGCCTTACCGATGCCCTCGCTACCGAGCCCTTGATAGCCACCATCGATAGGAAGATCGGCGGCGGTGACGAACGACGCGTCGTCGCTCAACAGAAACAGAATCGGACCGGCGCATTCGACCGGTTCCCCGCAGCGCTCCAGCATGTGGAACTGTCCCCACTCGGGCTCCCACTTCGCGCGGTCACCGCCGGCGGCCTTGTCCACTTCGCGGGTCCAGATCCATCCCGGGCTTACGCTGTTGACGCGGATATGGAAGGGAGCAAGATCCAAAGCCATGCACTTGGTGAGTGTGTGTACCGCGCCTTTGGCTGCGTTGTAAGTCCAGCGGTTGGGCTGAGCGATGAACGCGGAAATGCTGGACATGTTGACGATGGCTCCACCGCCTTCGCGCTTCATTGATTCGGTCACCAACTGCGCCATCAACGCGTAAGCCATGGGACCCACACGCAGCACGCGCTCCCAATCCTCGCGCGTGGCATCGAGCCCCTTGGCGGTGAAGGAGAAGGCATTGTTTACCAGATAATTCACCTTGCCCCAGCGAGCGAGGGTCTGGCCTACCAACTCGCGGCAAAACGCTTCGTCCGCCATGTCGCCCTGACAAAAGAGCACCTGGTATCCGTATGAAGAAAGCTCAGCCGCCGTGGAGTGCCCGACATCGCTGATGCCGCTGAAGGAAACCGCGGCGCCCTCCTTACACAACTCCTCAACCACGGCGCGCCCGATCCCGGACGACCCACCGGTCACAATGGCCACTTTCCCCTGGAATCGGTTCACAACAGCAACGCGAGTATTCATGCCACGCTCCCCATAGTTTGGATATCAGCAAACCAATCGCCCGTCAACTATCTTCTGTCTCCTGTCTCCTGTCTCCTAGTACAATATCTCTGCAACCAAGACGTGTCCGGGAGGCTTTCGCTATGTTGATCGATCTATCGCATCCGATCGAACACGGACAGCCGAATTTCCCATGGGACCCCAAGCCCGCGGTGCTGGTGCACAACACGGTAGCATCCATCGGCTACAACATTACGCAGATCTCGCTGTCAACGCACCAGGGAACCCATCTGGACGTACCGTTTCATTTCTTCGACGATGGGAAGACCGTGGACCAAGTGGACCTGGAGCGGTTCTATGGCGAGGCGCATCTGGTGGACTTGGCGCCCGGCACGGCGCTGGCGCCCCAGACACCGCTCACGCTTGATATGTTCACGCGTCACGAAACGGTGTTCCAGCCAGGAGCGAAGATCGTCTATCGCACCGGCTGGGATCGCATGTTCGGCCGCGTGGAGTTCTTCAGCCAGTTCCCAACGCTGACGCGCGAAGCCGCGCGCTGGATTGCTTCGCGCCGCATCTCGCTACTCGGAGTGGATACGCCAACACCCAGCACCGATTGGCTCGAATGCCACCACATTCTGCTGGGAAAAGGAACGGAAATGATCATCGTCGAAGGCTTGGCGAACCTCGACCAACTCCCACCAGTCTTCACATTCATAGGCTTTCCCCTAAACATCAAAGGCCGCGACGGCTCACCGATTCGCGCGGTGGGGGTGGCGTGACCGGAAAATTGCTCATCCTGAGCGATTTTCGGTGAGGGTGGATTTGAGGAAGTCGCGGTTCATGCGCGCGATGAATTCGAGGCGGATCTGCTTGGGGCAGACGGCTTCGCATTCGCCGATGTTGGTGCAGCCCCCGAAGCCTTCGGCCGCGGCTTGCGCCACCATGGCTCGCACGCGGCTGTAACGTTCGGGCTGGCCTTGCGGCAACAGCGCGAGCTGCGACACCTTGGCGGACGTGAACAGCGCGGCGGCGGCGTTGGGGCAGGCGGCCACGCAGGCGCCGCATCCGATGCAGGCGGCCGCGTCCATGGCCAGGTCGGCGTTCGGCTTCGGAATCGGAATGGCGTTGCCGTCCGGCGCGCTGCCAGTGGGCACGCTCACGTAACCGCCGGCGGCGATGATGCGGTCCAGCGCTCCGCGGTCCACCGCCAGGTCGCGAATCAATGGGAATGCCAGCGCGCGCCACGGTTCCAGGTAGATCTCGTCGCCGTCCTTGAAATGCCGCATGTGGAGCTGACAGACGGTGGTGCCGCGCATGCCGCCATGAGCGACGCCGTTGATCATCATGCCGCACATGCCGCAGATGCCTTCGCGGCAGTCGTGATCGAACGCGACCGGGTCTTCGCCTTTCAGAATCAGATCTTCGTTGAGCACGTCCAGCATCTCGAGAAAGCTCATCTCGGGATTGACGTCGGGCACCTCGTAACGGACCAGTTTTCCCTGGCTCGAGGCGTTCTTCTGGCGCCACACATGAAGGACGATTCTCATTTGTAGCTCCGCTGCGTGGGAATGCAGTAGTCGAAAGTCAACGCCTCCCGGTGGAGCGAGGGCGGCGCGTTGTTGCCTTCATATCGCCAGGCGGCGACGTGGCTGTAATTGATGTCGTCCCGCTGCGCTTCGCCGTCGGGAGTCTGATGTTCTTCGCGGAAGTGGCCGCCGCAGCTTTCATTGCGTTCGAGCGCGTCCAGGCACATCAACTCGGCCAGCTCGAAGAAGTCCGCCACGCGGCCCGCGCGTTCCAGCGACTGGTTGAACTCTTCGTTCGCTCCGGGCACAATGGCGTTGCGCCAGAACTCCTCGCGCAACTCCGGGATCAGCGTCAGCGCCCTCTGTAGGCCGGCTTCGTTGCGGGCCATGCCGCAGTATTCCCAGAGAATCTTGCCGAGCGCGCGGTGCAGATCGTCCACCGTGCGCTTGCCGCGAATGGAGAGCAGACGCTCAATGCGCGAAGTAACATCCGAGTAAGCCGCGCGGCAGTCCGGATGATCTTCGGCCACTTTCTCCAACTTATTCGAGGCCAGGTAGTGACCGAGTGTGTAAGGTAACACGAAATAGCCATCGGCCAAGCCTTGCATCAGCGCGCTGGCTCCTAGGCGATTGGCGCCGTGATCGGAGAAGTTGGCTTCGCCGGCGACGAACAGGCCCGGAACGGTGCTCATCAGGTGATAGTCCACCCACAGGCCGCCCATAGTGTAGTGGCTGGCGGGATAGATGCGCATGGGTACCTGATAGGGATCTTCGCCGGTGATGCGCTCGTACATTTCGAACAGATTGCCGTAGCGCTCTTCGATCACGCGGCGGCCCAGGCGCTGCAACGCTTCGGCGAAATCGAGATAAACGCCCAGCCCGCTGCCGCCCACGCCGCGGCCTTCGTCGCAAACCATTTTGGCGGCGCGGGAAGAGATATCGCGCGGCGCGAGATTGCCGAAACTTGGGTAGCGGCGTTCCAGGTAGTAGTCGCGCTCGGCTTCGGGAATGTCATCCGGCGCGCGCTTGTCGCCCTTGTTGAGCGGCACCCAGATGCGGCCGTCGTTGCGCAGCGATTCGCTCATCAATGTGAGCTTGGACTGATACTCGCCACTTACCGGGATGCAAGTCGGATGGATTTGCGTGAAGCACGGGTTGGCGAACAGCGCGCCTTTTTTGTATGCGCGCCAGATGGCGGTGGCGTTGGACCCTTTGGCGTAAGTGGCCAGATAGAACGCGTTGCCGTAACCGCCGGTCGCAAGCACCACGGCGTCGGCCAAGTGTATGTCGATCGCACCGGTGATGAGGTTGCGCGTGATGATGCCGCGAGCGCGTCCGCCGCTGACGATCAAGTCCAGCATCTCCGTGCGCGGATAAAGCTCCACCGTGCCGGCCGCGGCCTGACGCATAAGCGCCTGATAGGCGCCCAGCAGAAGTTGCTGGCCCGTCTGCCCTCGCGCGTAGAACGTGCGCGACACCTGAGCACCGCCGAAGCTGCGATTGGAGAGCGTGCCGCCGTATTCGCGCGCGAAGGGAACGCCCTGGGCGACGCACTGATCGATGATGTTCACGCTCACCTGCGCCAGGCGGTAAACGTTGGCTTCGCGGGCACGATAGTCGCCGCCTTTGAGCGTGTCATAGAACAGACGGTAGATGCTGTCGCCGTCGTTCTGATAGTTCTTCGCGGCGTTGATTCCGCCTTGGGCGGCGATGCTGTGCGCGCGGCGCGGAGAGTCTTGGAAGCAGAATGCCTTGACGTTGTAGCCCAGTTCGCCGAGGGATGCGGCGCCCGCGGCGCCGGCCAGTCCCGTGCCCACCATGATGATCGAGTACTTACGTTTGTTGGCCGGGTTCACCAGCTTCATATCGAAGCGGGCTTTGTCCCACATATTCTGAAGAGGGCCGGATGGAATGCGCGCGTCGAGTATCATGATGTCCTCCTAAACCGGCCGAATGATTCCAGCGAGAACGGCGAGCGGGATGAAGATGTTGCCTCCCGCGATGACCACGGCGCCGATGGCGGCGGCGCGCTTGAGCATCGGCGTGAAGCGCGGAGAAGTAAGTCCCAACGACTGGAACATGCTCCATATGCCGTGATAGAGGTGCAAGCCGATCAGAGCCATGATCAGGATGTAGAACCCGCTGGCGGCGGGGTTCTGGAAGCCGACGACGACATTGTTATAGACGTTCAGCTCCTCGAACTTTGGATGGACCGACCCGACCGTGAAATGCAGAATGTGGTAGACGACGAAGACGGCGATGAGCGGTCCACTGACGATCATGGTCCGCGATGCAAGCGTGGCCTGTACGGTGGCGGGCCGCTGATACCGGACCGGGCGCGCGGCACGGTTTTCCAGCCACAATTGCACGGTGGCCACCGCGTGTGTTCCCACCGCGGCCAGCAGCACCAAGCGCGCCACCCACAGCAACGCGGGTTGCGAGTGCAGTAGACGGGCGTAAGCGTTGATGCGTTCCGGCCCGGCAAGTATCTGTAAGTTGCCGATCAGGTGGGCAATCAGGTAGGCGAACAACAACGCGCCAGTTACCGCGACGATGGCCTTTCGGCCGACCATGGACTGATAGAAGCCCACTTCACGATCCAACTTCACGTCGAACGGGGTCGCGCCCATTTCGATGCCCCTCCCAGTTGGTGTGACGAAAAAGGTATTTTAGCTCAACTCGATGTAGCGTTGCCGTGCGGTTGACTCTGTCGAATCGAGACATTAAAATCCACTTTACGCGTTTTCTGGTGGTTGCATGCTTGTCGGCTTCATCGATTTTTGCTGCTTCGATCTTTCACAGCACCGGCGGTTCCCAGAGCATTTCTGATTTGGGCTCGGTCACGTCCAGCATCGTGGTTCCCAACGGCATGACGGTCGCGGACCTGAACGTCACGGTGAATATCACGCACGCCTTTGACAAAGATCTGTCGATGTGGTTGGTGGATCCCACGGGCGGGATTTCGGTCTACCTGGCCAGCAGTGTTGGCGGGGACGTCGGAACTCTGGTGAGTTGGTCGATGGCGATCACGCCGCTCACAACCTATCAAAGTACCGACGTGCCGC
>CAZDIZ010000226.1:0-3903 GCA_964505625.1 uncultured Solibacteraceae bacterium
CTGTATCTGCCCAAGAACGCGCGCGGCCGTGTGCCGGTCTTTCTCGGTTTGAATTTTAGCGGTAACCAAGCCATACACGCCGATCCGGGCATTCGCCTCTCGCGCGCCTGGATTCGCGAAAACCCGAAGATGGGCATCATCAATCACCACGCCACCGAAGCCGCGCGCGGCGTCGAGTCCACGCGCTGGCAGGTCGAAAAGATCCTCGAACGCGGTTACGGAATGGCCACGGCCAACTACGGCGACATCGATCCGGATTTCGACGATGGATTCCAGAACGGTGTCCAGCCGTTGTTCTACAAGCAAGGCCAGACCCGTCCCGCCGCGAATGAATGGGGCGCCATCGGAGCCTGGGCCTGGGGCTTGAGCCGTCTGCTGGATTATCTCGAAACCGACAAACAGGTGGACGCGCGTCGCGTGGCCGTGCTGGGGCACTCGCGCCTGGGCAAGACCGCGCTATGGGCGGGCGCGCAGGACGAGCGCTTCGCCATGGTCATCTCGAACAACTCGGGCGAAGGCGGCGCTTCGCTCGCGCGCCGCAACTACGGCGAGACCGTCGAGATCCTGAACGCCAATTTCCCGCACTGGTTCTGCGCGAACTATCGCCAGTACAGCAAGAACGTCGCCGCCTTGCCTGTTGATCAGCACATGCTCATTGCGCTTGCGGCGCCGCGTCCGGTCTATGTCGCCAGCGCCGAACAGGACCGTTGGGCCGATCCGCGCGGCGAATTCCTCTCGGCCAAGGGCGCCGATTCCGTCTACCGGCTGCTAGGCACCGACGGTCTGGCCGTGACCGAATGGCCCGCCATCCATCAGCCAGTCGTAAGCACTATCGGTTATCACTACCGCGCCGGCAAGCACGACGTCACGCTTTACGATTGGGAGCGCTACCTGGATTTCGCGGACCGTTTTCTGCGTCCGAGCGATCGCGCGCTCGCACCGGCCAGCAAGGCGCCCGGCACCAAAAGCGCGACCGAATAGAAAAGCAGCAGCCCCGTGCTGCCCGGATGGTTGATGCTAGGCCAGCAGCTCAAGTAGCGTACGTTCAATCGGCCGCTGGGCGAGCGGCTGGCGCCGGTCGACGCCGATCCGCGGTATTCGCCTCGGCCGGGCACTTCGAACTGGTAGTAGACCGTGTAGACGGTGCCGCGCGAGGCGCCATAGCGCCGTACGCTGTAGTCGATGTGCCCGGTCCGCTCCGAGCCCAACGCCGCCAAAGCCAGATAGCTCGCGCCCCAGGCCGACAAAAACAGCCCGAGGCACACAAGCGCGAGTCTGAGAACGGAGCCCTTCATCGCAGTGAACCGTAAACCTCCACTTCGTCCAGGTGGAGGTACTCGCGGCGCGCACGAAGTTCGACCCTGACATAGCGTCCCGTTTCGCTCGCGACTCGCACCCGCAGCGGATGGCTGCCGCCGCCCGGGTTGGTGCCGTCGTGTTGATACACCGTCTTCCAGTTGACGCCGTTGTCCGACAGCCGCAGCACAAGCGTTGCGGCGCGTTCCGGGTTGTAGTCGAGCCGGTTGAAGATTCGCACTTCCCGGATCGTGCAACGCGATCCCAAATCCACCTGCCACCACGGGTGGTCTTCGCGATTGGTGTGAAAGCCGAAACTGCCGTTCTTTACACCGTCCACGCCACCGGCTGCGTCGTTGAGCCTGGAGTATTCGGAAAGGCTGCTTTGCCTGGCGGGACGATTGAGAGCCAGGTTCCGCTGGGACGTGCGTTCTGGAATGCTCATCGGCCCCAGGTTCACCAGTCCAGCCATCCGGTAGCCGGCCGGCAGATCCGCGCGCGAGAATTGCAGCCCTGGAAAAACCCGCTGATTGAGCGCCAATCCTCGTAAGTCCTCCGGAATCAGGACGCCGGGAGTCGCGCTTGGCCGGAAGCCCTTGGTCCAATGGCGCCGGTTGTAGGACATGATCGACTTGCAGTTGTCCATGGAGTATCCGTAAACATCCACGTGCGGCAGGCCGAAACTGTGGCCGATCTCGTGCTCCAGCGTGCTCTGGAAATTCTCCGCGCGGTCCAGCGCATAGGACGACAGGATGACGACACCGCCGCCCGTGTTGTAGCCGCCATTCAGCGGCCGGCCTCCGCCGGTCGGGAAATCCTGCGATGGGCTCACGTACAGTACCAGGAACACGAACGGACAACTGTAGCGATCGTGCTTGGTATAGGCGAGCAGTTCCTCCACGTAGTTCGGCGCGGCGCCCTCCGGCTGGGCGCGGTAGAACGCGCTCGCCTCGCGTGCGCGATAGACGATCGGCTGTGTACCGGCAATCTCAAACGTCGCTCGCCCGCCGAGCATCTCCCGATAGCGTTGCTGCGTCCAGGTCAAATGGCGCATCAGGGCGGTTATCTGCGAGTTGGTCGGCATGACCTCGTCCACGGGAACGAAGAACACCGGAAGCACCCGCACACTGGGCGCTGCCGCCGCGCCGGTCAGTTGCCAGATTGTCCCTACGAGCACTGCGGCAATTCCCAAAACCGTCGTTCTCACCTTGGCGTCTCCAGCAATACTGAGTACCACGTTCCTGATCGCACTCACAACTTTTTCGTCAAGCGCCTGAAAACACACCGCTAACTGGCTAATTGGGACATTTCGAGTCCTAAATTAACCTGTTGATAATGGGATAAATAGCCCGTTGACAGGGACGCTGTACTGGAGTAGAGTAAATACAGGACTGATTAAGTCCTATATAGAGCTAGGGATGCTGAAACTGACCAAGAAAGCGGATTACGGCCTGATCGCCCTTCGGCATCTGGCCGTGGGTGAGCGCAGCACCAGTGCCAGCGCCAAGGAGATTGCCGAAAGCTACGGCATCCCGTTGCCGCTGCTGGCGAAGATCCTGCAAAAGCTGGCGCGAGGAGGATTCCTTAAGTCGGTGCACGGCACCAACGGGGGCTACATGCTGGCGCGCGACCCGGGCCGCATCAACGCCTTGGAAGTGATCCGCGCCATCGACGGACCGGTCATTTTAACCAGTTGTTTCAATGAGCGGGGCGAGTGTGGTCACAGCCTGCGCTGTTCGGTTCGTGAGCCGCTGCGTCGCGTCCACGAAGGAATTCTAAGGCTGCTCGAAACCACCACTATCGCGGATCTGTCGCGGGACGATGAGCCGGTTGTCTCCGTGCGGTCCATCGAAGCGCCTCGCAACTTTGAAGTGCTGCCTGGAATCTAACTAAGGAGAAGACGATGAAGACGCCCGTTTATCTGGACAATCACGCCACCACGCCGCTGGATCCGCGCGTGCTCGAAGCCATGATGCCGTATTTGACCAATCGCTTCGGCAACGCGGCCAGCCGCAACCATAGCTTCGGTTGGGAAGCCGAGGAGGCGGTCGAGAAAGGGCGAAAACAGATTGCGGCGCTGATCGGCGCCACGGCCAAGGAAATCGTCTTCACCAGCGGCGCCACCGAAAGCGACAACCTGGCCATCAAGGGTGTGGCCGAGATGTACTCCGAGCGCGGCAACCACATCATCACCGCCGCCACCGAGCACAAAGCGATCCTCGACACCTGCAAGAAGCTCGAAAAGCACGGCTGCCGGGTGACCTATCTGCCCGTAAAGGGCGATGGGCTGGTGGACCTGGACATGCTCCGCGAAGCCATCACCGACAAGACCATTCTGATCTCGATCATGTATGCCAACAACGAGATCGGCGTGGTGCAGCCGATCGCTGAAATCGGTCGCATCGCGCACGAGCGCGGCGTGTTGTTCCACACCGACGCCGTGCAGGCGGTGGGCAAGATCCCGGTCAACGTCGATAAGGACTCGATCGATCTGCTGTCGATTTCGGGGCACAAGATTTACGGACCCAAGGGCGTGGGCGCGTTGTATGTGCGGCGCAAGAATCCGCGCGTGCAGGTGACCTCGCAGATGGACGGCGGCGGCCACGA
>CAZDIZ010000226.1:4003-7758 GCA_964505625.1 uncultured Solibacteraceae bacterium
TCGAGCGGGTCGGCCTGCACGTCGGCATCGCTTGAGCCGAGCTACGTTTTGAAGGCACTGGGCGTGGGCGACGATCTTGCGCACACTTCCATCCGCTTCGGTCTGGGACGCTTTACTACCGAGGAGGAAGTGGACTACACGGCCCAGCGGGTGATTGAAACCGTGAAGCGGCTGCGCGAGCTGTCTCCACTCTACGAAATGGCCAAGGAAGGCGTGGATTTGAAGAAGGTGGAGTGGGCCTCGCATTGAGTTTGGACCGGGGACTGGCTTCTCTGTCCCAAGCCGCATAGCGGCGCGTGGACACGAGGTGCCTGTCCCCCATCCTGATAGAGGGGCAAACGAAAGGAGCTGGCAAATGGCGTATTCGAACAAAGTCCTCGATCATTACAACAACCCGCGCAACGTGGGTTCGCTAGACAAGTCCGACCCCAACGTGGGTACCGGCATGGTCGGCGCGCCCGAGTGCGGCGATGTCATGAAGTTGCAGTTGAAGGTGAATCCGGACACCGGGGTCATTGAGGACGCCAAATTCAAAACTTTCGGCTGCGGCAGCGCCATCGCCAGTTCATCGCTGGCCACCGAGTGGGTCAAGGGCAAGACGGTTGACGAAGCGCTCACTATCAAGAACAGTGAGATCGTCAACGAATTGAGCTTGCCGCCGGTGAAGATACACTGTTCGGTGTTGGCCGAGGACGCCATCAAGGCGGCCATTGAAGACTACAAGAAGAAACAGACTGCTCGTCCGGCCGAGCAGTTGGTTTCGTAACAGGAGGCGGGGACCCGAACCACGGACGTCCCCCGGCAAGGCAAGATGATCCAAGTCACACCCAAAGCGGTTGAGAAGATCCGCCAGGCGTTCTTGAAGCAAGGCGTCAGCGGCGGTTTACGTTTGGGAGTGCAGGGCGGCGGCTGCTCGGGCTTGAGTTACCTGATCAAGTTCGAAACGCAGTCGCGTCCGACCGACAAAGTGTTCGAATTCGACGATGTGAAGATCTTCGTCGATCCCAAGAGCATGTTGTATCTGGAGGGACTGACGCTGGATTACACCGAGACGCTCATGCAGTCGGGCTTCTCGTTCCAGAATCCTAACGCGAAGAAAAGCTGCGGTTGCGGCACCTCGTTCACGGCCTGATGCAACCTCACAACTGTTGGCACTGTGGGAGTCCATCCACGGAATCCCTGTTTTGCCGCTACTGCAACACGCTGCAGCGTCCCACGCCGGACTATTTCCGTTTCATGGGCCTCGAGCCGCGGCTCAGTTTGGACCCGGCGGAATTGCAGCGCCGCTTCTATTCGCTGAGCCGGCTGCTGCATCCGGACCGTTTCACGCGCGCCTCGGCCACCGAACAACAATACTCGCTGGATGCCACGGCGATTTTGAACGACGCCTATCGCGTGCTGCGCGATCCGGTTTCGCGCGCCGAATACATCCTGAAGGAACAGGGCTTCGACATCGGCGAGCAGAAGGGTAAGGACGTGCCGCCGGAACTGCTCGAAGAAGTCTTCGAGTTGAATATGGCGCTTGAAGAATTGCGCGACGGAGACAGCAGCGTGCGCCCTCAGCTTGAACAGGCGCGCGCGCGTTTCCTGGATCTGCGGCGACAGGTGGACGATTCGCTCGCCGGCCTTTACGCGGCCTACGACAAAGCCCACGAACGCGAGCCTCTGGCCGAGATCCGCGGACTTCTGAACCGCCGCCGCTACATACAGAATCTCGTCAACGAGGTGGAAAGGGAACTGGCTCCCTGACAAGATGGAACCGCTTTTGCAGATCGACTTTGGCGCAACCAAGAAGCGCCGCGTGTTGGGCATCGACCTCGGCACCACCAACAGCCTGGTGGCGATCATGGAGGCAGCCGCGCCCAAGGTAATCGCCGGCCCGGACGGTTCCCGTCTGGTGCCAAGCGTGGTGAGCTACATGCACTCCGGCGACATCGTCGTCGGCAATGCCGCGCGCGATCTTCTGGTGAGCCAGCCCGAACGCACCGCCTATTCCGTGAAGCGTCTGATGGGCCGCGGCGTGGCCGACGTTTCCGATGAAGTGAGCCTGTTCCCGTTTGAGGTGAAGGGCGAAGTCGAAGGCGTTATCGGCGTGCAACTTGGCGACCGCACCTTCACCCCGCCTGAGATTTCCGCTTACGTGCTGATGCAGCTTCGCCGCAACGCCGAAAAGGCGCTGGGCGAGGAAGTGCGTCAGGCCGTCATCACCGTCCCTGCATACTTCAACGATGCGCAGCGCCAGGCCACCAAGGACGCGGGCCGCATTGCGGGATTGGAAGTGCTGCGGCTAGTGAACGAACCCACGGCCGCCGCGCTCGCTTACGGACTGGACAAGCGCAAGGACGGCATCGTCGCCGTGTACGATTTGGGCGGCGGCACCTTTGATATTTCGATTCTGCGTTTGCACGAAGGCATCTTCGAGGTGCTGGCCACCAACGGCGACACGCACCTGGGTGGCGACGACATCGACAACCTGCTGCTGCGCATCGCGCTCGAAGATCTTGCCAGCGAATGGGGTGAGGATCTCTCCACCAACAACGAAGCCGTGCAACTGCTGCGCCGCGCCGTGATCGCGGCCAAGGAGCAGTTGAGCTTCGTGCCGCAGACCGCCATCGAACTCGAATATCGCGGCAAGCGCTATCAGCGCGAGATCACGCGCGAGCTATTCGAAAAGCTCATCACCGGAATTGTCGATCGCACCTTGGGGCCCTGCCGCAACGCCATCCACGACGCCGGCGTGAAGGTCTCCGAGATTGACGAAGTGGTGCTGGTGGGCGGCTCGACGCGTATTCCGCTGGTGCGCAAGGCGGTCGAGAATCTGTTCCGCGCCAAGCCGCACACCGAGTTGAACCCGGACGAAGTGGTGGCGTTAGGCGCCGCCGTGCAGGGGGCGATTCTTTCGGGCGACGTCACGGACAAGCTGCTGCTCGATGTGACGCCGCTCTCGCTCGGCATCGAAACCATGGGCGGTGTGGTGGCCAAGCTCATTCATCGCAACTCAACCATTCCGGCGAGCGCCACCGAGTCGTTCACCACGGCCGTCGACGGGCAGCGCAACGTGCTGATCCACGTCGTGCAGGGCGAACGCGAGTTGGCGCGTGATTGCCGTAGCCTGGCGCGCTTCGATCTGAAGGACATCGAACCGATGCCGGCCGGCATGGCGCGCGTCGAAGTACGTTTTCTCATTGACGCCAACGGCATCTTGAACGTCACCGCGCGCGACATGCGTACGGGCAAGGAGCAGAGCGTCGACGTTAAACCGTCCTACGGGCTCACCGATGCCGAAGTCGAGGGCATGATCCGCGAGTCTCTCGAACTGGCCGAAGACGATTTCAAGGAACGGCAAGTGCGCGAAGCGCGAGTCGAAGCCGACGCCATCCTCGCCGCCGTCGAAAAAGCCAAGCAAAGCGATGCGTACGCCGAACTGAGCGACGAAGAACGCAAAGCCATCGACTTGAGCGTCAACCGTCTGCTGATGGTCTACCACGGCGACGATCATCTGTTGATCCGCGCCGAAATCGACGCGCTCAACCAAACCACCATGCACTTGGCCGAGACCATGATGAACTCGGCCGTGCGCACGGCGCTGAAAGGGACCAAAATCTGATGCCCGGTCTGGACTGGAACAACACCGAAGACATCGCCCTGGCGCTCTCGGAGAAGTTCCCGGACACCGACCCGCTCACGGTGCGCTTCACGGACCTGCGCCAGTGGGTGATCGAACTCCCCGATTTCACCGGCGACCCCGCCGCTTC
>CAZDIZ010000227.1:0-7606 GCA_964505625.1 uncultured Solibacteraceae bacterium
CGCTGAGCGAGATGGCGGCTCAGCTTCAATCTATTACCGGAGCGTTCCGGGTGTAGCGGCGCGGGACTGTTCGAGCAGTCCCGCGAGAATCTCAGGAATTTCAAATACCGCACGATTCTCGATGCGGGCAGCGTTCGCGCGGTACTGTTCGAATCGCTCGGGCGCGAGGAACTCACGCACCGTCTGGTCGATGTGCCGGAAATTGCGCACCACCGCGCCCACACCGTTTTCGCGGATCCATTCCGGGTTGTAGCGCTCCTGGGGCAGCGTCCAGGCGTTGCTCACCACGATCACAGGCAACTTCATCGCCAGCGCTTCGCTGATGCTTCCGGGGCCGGGTTTGCCAATCAGAAAATCCGCCGCTCGCATCAGGCGTGAAACCTCGCTGGTGAATCCTTCGATGTGGACCGGAATGCGCCAACGCGTGGCCCGCAGCCGTGCGGCGAGCTTCTCGTTGCGCCCGCAAACCAGGATAAGCTGCAGGTCCAGACCGCTTGCGTCCAGCTTGCGCGCGATGGTTTCAATCACACCGGCGCCCTGTCCTCCGAACAGCACCAGCACCGCTGGCCGTCCGGGTTCCAGACCCAAGGCACGGCGTGTGTCATCACGATCCCCGGTGACGGGTTCGTAGAAGCGCGGGTTGAGGACCATGCCGGACACGCGGAAGATCTTCTCCTCGCGAATGCCCATCGAACGCGCCTGCTCGACCGCTTTCGCGCTGCCGCAAACGACGTGCTGGTCCTGCGGCTCCAGCCAAAAGTGCGGCGGGTAGTCGGCCAGATCGGTGAGCACGGTGACCATGGGCGTTTCCGGCGACACGTTTCGAAGGCTTTCGAAAATCGCGCGGTTGAAATTCGGGATCAGCGAAACTACCAGATCGGGCTGGCTGCGTTTCCAATGCTGCTCAATCAGACGCACCTGCTTGGAATGGAACAGGCGAATCAGAAGGTGCATGCCGCGGGTAAGCTGCGGCGAGCCGAGCGTCCACCCCTTCTTCAGCATCAGGTTGTAGACGTCTTCCAGGCACAGGCCGGTGAGCTTGCGGAACAGGTCCATCGGCCTGAGCATTTCCTGCAAGTTCACCAGCCGGATGTCCCACGGCCGTTCTTCGCGCTCGATCACTTCGCGCAAGGCGTTGGCCGCGCTGCGATGTCCGCCGCCGGCGTCGAAGAAAAAGAAGTCGATCTTTCGCTTGGTGGTCGTGTGGTTCATTCGTGAGCGGCTGCTTCTATTGTCTCGCAGCCTTGCTCAATTCGAAATCGATCCATTCCACCGCCGTCGAAACTACCTTGCCTTGCGAAAACCGGCGGGCGGCGATCCGCAGCATGTAGGCGCCTTCCGGAGTGTCCGAGCCAAATCGCAAATCTCGCATCACGGTGATTTCAGGCTTGCCTGTATCGAGCGCGTGCGGCTCGCCGGCCCATACCACGCGGCCGTCGCGGAATACATGCGCCTGGATTTCGGCGGTGTCCTGGGGGGCGGCTTTCGGATGGAACACGGTGAAAGCGTAGGTAAGCGGCGCGCCGGGTGCGAAGCGGCGCACGGCGGAACTCACCGCCGGATCGGGCGAAGCGGCCGAGCGCATTTCGATGCCGGACAGCGCCAGTTGACCGCGCCGGAGATCAGGCACCTCCTGGAATTGCGCCGCGGAGCCGACTTTCTTCGACGCCACGTCGCGTGCCGCCGCGCGTATCTGGTACGGGCCGGGCGTATCGACCGGGTACATCATCTCGAACACAAACCCGCGCTCGGATGTCTGCGCTACCTGATCTCGCGGTAACCGGATCTCGAACGTCTGTGCTTTCGGCGCCACACTAGCGCCGCTTTCGTTGAAGGCCGCGACCGCAATGTCGAGCGTCGCCTTCCGGAATTGGTCCCCATCTTCGACAAACGTCAACTGGCGTCCGTCAATGTGGAGTAGCGTGTGAATGAAGCTGCCTTTGCCCGGCGCGCTGCAAAACAACGGCGTCAGCCGCAGCCCCATACCGCCAGACTGGAACGGAGACGTGAGCGCGGTGAGTAGTTGCTGCTGCGGCGTGTCCGGCAGCGGGCGAGCCGGCCGGTCGGCCACGCCTACAAAGCCCGTCCGGGTACGCACATTCAATCCGGCTCGCGTCACTCGTAGTTTCAAGCGGTGATACTTGGCTTCACCGCCAAGCTTGGCGAACGTCCCTTCGTCCGGACTGTATCCGATCAGATAGTAGCCGCTCTGATCCTGCATCGCCTGACGAGCGGCGGTGGCCAGATCGTTGGTCTCGCTGAAGAACAGGCCGCCGGTTTCGCGAGCCAGATAGGCCATGCCTTCTTGTTTCTCGCGGAAATCGCGATTGCGCTGCTCGAGCTTTGCGGCGATACTTCGCGCGCCGCGCACATTGTCGCCCGCCCGCACGCCCAGATACTGCAAACCTCGGGCGTCGATGGTGTAAAAGACCACGCCGGCGCGGCTGGCCAGGTCTACCAGAGCTCGCAAACGCCCGGGAATGGGATTCCCGTAGCGGGCGTCCTCGGCCGAAACGAACAGTTGAATGCTGTCGGAAAACAGAATGACCGACTTGCGTCCGGGCATGTCACGCAACTGTTCAATCACGGAATGCAGTGCGCCCAGTGTGCCCATGGTGTAAGCCTGCGCGCGGGCGCGTTCGAATTCGCGCAGGGTCTGCGGCTTAACGCGCGACGGCAGTTCTTGAGATGCTTGGTCTTGCCGGTTTTCGTCTTCATCCAGCGTGCCGATGGGGTCCGCGCCGGCGCGCCCCAAACCGTTCCAGCGAACGCGGTCAATGGCCATGTGCAGGAGCCGTTTGTCATTGGTGAACTGCTGCAAGGTGCCGCTGCCGGAGCGGGTGCGCAGGATGGCCGCGGCGTCGCTCGAACCCATCTGCTCGTCGACGAACTTCCGCAGCGCCGCCTTGACGTTCGGGACACTCTGTATTGAGAGGCCCAGATCGTCCACCACCAGAGCCAGGGTTCGCCGCGTTGCTTCGCGTACCAGAGGAACCGGCGGCGCGGCGACGCGTGGTCCGGGCGCCGTGACGCGCCGGGCGGAAGGTGCGGGAGACGATGTGCCGCCACCGGCCTCGATATAGGAGAAATGCGTAATAGCCTGCTCCTTGCCGTCCTGGTAGAGTTTAAAATCGTCGCGGGTCAGGTCCGGGACGTTCTTGCCGTGCTTGTTGGTGACCACTGCGTCGATCTGAACCAATCTGACCGTGACTCGCAGAACCGGCTCTTCCATCTGCTGCGCTGAAAGGATCGTAGCGGCGGCAAGTAAGGTAACGCGCGCGAGCGTCATGGAACGATAATAGGATATTCGCGCCATGAATAGACTCGTAATCGCGCTCATTTTTGCGGCCGCCGCACTGGCGGCTTCCAACCGCCTGCCTACGCACCTCGCGCCGGAGATCTACGCCTGGTTCTGGACCGAACGTGAATTCCAGCCCGAAGGCTATCGCGCGTTCGTGGATATGATTGCCGAGCGCTCGAACTTCGGGCTGCTCACCACCAGTTCGCGCGTGCCGTCGCGCGAGATGACCGATCCGGCGACGCACGACCAGGTGAAACGCGCCGTCGAGTACGCGCATTCGCGCGGACTGAAGGTGGCTCTTGATCTGGACGTGCGCCTGGCTCGCGGCACGTTCCGCAAGCTGTATCCGGATCAACAGCAGTGGATGTTGCGAATTGTCGAGGTTCCGGAAAAGCAGACCGAGGTGGTGGTGCGTCCGATGGTCTTGAACGACCACATGACCGCGTCCGACGGTTCGTACGAGATACTGGGCGGCAAACTGCTGGGCGTGTTCCGCCGCGGCGCAGCCGACGCGCTTGTCGCCGTCGAGACGGTGCGTGCGGCGGTGGAATCGGCCTCGGAAGTGCGTGTCAAACTGCCTGCTGGCACTGGATACATCGTCGCGGCGGCGTTCGAACATCGCACGCCGGACGTGTTCGCGCCTGCCTTTATCGAATTCCAGCGGTCAATTTACGAACAGTATCGTGACATCCCGCTCGATGGCGCGATGAAGGACGAGTGGGGCTTCCCGCCGGTGTACGGCGCTGGACCGCGCGGCGGCGATTTCTGGTATTCGCGCGCGTTCGCAGAAGCCTGGCGCAAGGCTGGTGGCGCGGACATGCTCCGCGATTGCGTGCTGATGTACACCGGCGTGGGCGGCACGCACAAAGCACGCATCGCCGCCGCCAACCGCTACGAACGTCTGTTGCTCGAACGCAACGCGGAAATCGAACGCGCCTACTATGACGACACCAAGCGCATCTTCGGCGCGCAGGCCTTCGCCGGCACGCACGCCACCTGGGGCATCATGCCCTCCGGCGACGCGTTCAAGAACGGCTACGACTGGTGGTGGGCCAAGCGCGACTACGGCCAAACCGATGAGGACTTCCCCATTCCACTGCGCACGTCGCTCGCCAAGAAGATGGGCGGCGCGGTTTGGTTCAACCAATACTACAACCAGGACGTCGAGCCATATGCCAAGGAAGTCTGGCGCGCGGCGCGTGCCGGCGGCCGCGTGAATTTCCACCCGTTGTATCCGTCGTCGCTCGATCGCGACACCGCGGCCGTGCGTTTGCTCACAAGTCCCGCGCTGAAGGCCGAGAATCGCATACGCTTGCTCAACTACGTGAGCCAAGCGCCGCGCGATTGCCCGGTGGCCGTGATGTTCGGGCACGCGGCGGCGGCCAATTGGCTGGGGCCGCGCTTCGGCGATCTGGGCGTCGATTTCGCCGATGCCATGTGGGGCGAAGGCTTCCCGGCCGACATCATCCCATCGACGGAAATCGAATCGCTCGCGTTCGATAAAGATGGCTACTTGCGCTACGGCGCGCAGCGCTACCGTGCACTGGTCTTTCTCAACACCGAGTACGAACCTCCGGCGACCTTCGACTTTCTGCGCCGCGCGGCGCGCTCGCGCACCATCACGTTTCTTCGCGATACCACGGGCGCCGGTGTGGTCCCTGGCGCCGGGCTCGATCCCACGCCGGAGCGCGTCGCCACGTTCCTGCGCGGCTCGCACACGCCGCACGACAACCCGCCGGATCTGGCGCGGCTCACCGACGGCACCTGCATTTTGGCGCGCGGCGAGCACAACCCATCCGGCGACGAAATCGACGAGACGTTCTACTGTGGCGCGACGAAAGTCCACGTTCGCGCCACGGGTGTTTTCGCCATACGCATGAAAGGCAGCGAACTAGTGGCGTTGGCCGGTTCCGATGTGCGACTGGTGGACGCCGGCGCAATGCATCTGGAATTTACGCGGCCTGTCGACTTCGCGCTCTGGCGCGACGCACAAGGCTCGCTGCACGGAGTGGTGCAGGGCGCCACACCCGTTCCGGACCGTCTTCTCCAGTTGACAAACGACTGGTCGCGCCTGGATAACAAAGAGGGAGCGCGATGACACTGGCCTGGTTTGTCGCCGGGATGGCGCTGGGGGCGCTCGCCGCCGCGCTGATCCTCTACCGCCGCCTGGCTCACTCGGAAGCCGCGCGCCAGGTCGCGGAAGCTCGCGTGGCCGCGGCTGACGCCGCGGCGGCTCGCATCAACGAGACCATTCAATTGCTCTCCGATACCGCGCTGCGCTCCAGTCAAACAGCATTCCTTGAAAACGCTCGCGCGACGCTCGATACCGTCCGCGCGCAAATCACTGGAGATCTCGCGCAACAGCAGACCGCCGTCACCGGCGTGGTGCAGGCGATGAGCGCGACCATCGAACGCCTGGAAGCGCAGGGCAGGGAACTCGAAAGTGCGCGCCAGAAGGTGTTTGGTGGTTTGCAGGAGCAGTTGCAGCGGCTAAGCGGCGAGACCACCACGCTGTCCAATGCGCTGCGCGCGCCGCAGGTGCGCGGGCGTTGGGGTGAAACTACGCTCCGGCGCGTGGTCGAGTTGGCCGGTATGGTCAAGCATTGCGATTTCCTGGAGCAGGAGACCATCGACACCGAATCCGGCCGTTTGCGTCCGGACATGGTGGTGCTGTTGCCCGGCGGACGCTCCATCGCGGTGGACGCCAAGGTTCCCTTAGCCGCGTTTCTGGACGCCGCCGCCGCGCCGGACGATGCCAAGCGGCGCGAAGCGCTCAAGCGTCACAGTCAACAAGTGGCCGACCACGCCGGCAAACTCGCCACCAAAGCGTATTGGAGTCAGTTGCAGCCGTCGCCCGAACTGGTGGTGTTGTTTCTGCCTGGCGATCATTTCCTGAGCGCCGCGCTGGAATTCAATCCCGCGCTTTCCGATGATGCCATCGCGCGGCAGGTGCTTCTGGCCACGCCCGCCACGCTCATCAGTGTGCTGAAGGGCGTCGCCTACGACTGGCGCCAGCATCAACTTGCCGAAAACGCCGATGAGATTCGGCGGCTGGCCGCTGAACTATATGAACGTATGCTCACGGTGCAGGAACACTACGCCGACACGGGGCGCCATCTGGAACGCGCCGTGCAGGCGTACAACCGTAGCGCGGGCAGTTGGGAGAACCGTTTGCTGCCTTCGCTCCGGCGCATTCGGGAATTAGGTGCCGCGACGGGCGAAGAACCGGCGGCATTGGAGCAGATCGACGTCGCCGCACGCGATCCCAAAATGCTCGAATCGTCCTGAGTGCTGTTATGTTGATGCGCAGTGGACTGTTGTTCCTCGCGCGGCGCCGTGGTTTGCGCCGCTGGATGGAGAACTCCCGCCTAGCTGCGCGCTTCACGCGGCGGTTCATCGCCGGCCTCTCGCTCGAATCGGCGCTCAAGGTGGCTCGCTCGCTCAACGACGAACAGTTGTTGGTCACGCTCGACCGCTTGGGCGAAAACGTCACTTCGGTGCAAGAAGCCGAAGCTTCCCGCGATGCCTATCTCGAGGTTCTTGACCGCATCGCGGCGTCGTCGCTGCGCGCCACCATCTCCATCAAGCCGACGCAGTTCGGAATGGACCTGCCTGAGCGGACCTGCCGCGCGAACATCACCGCGCTCGCCGAACGCGCGCGCCATCTGGGCACGCGCGTCGAGGTGGACATGGAGTCGCACGAGTACGTGGACCGCACGCTGTGTCTGGCCGTCGATATGCAGCATCGTTACAACTGCGTGCGCGCGGTGATCCAGTCCTACCTGTACCGCAGCGAGAAGGATGTAGACGCGCTCTGCGCCGCGCGCGTACCCGTGCGGCTATGTAAGGGCGCGTACCTGGAACCCCGCACGGTGGCGTTTCCGCGCAAGTACGACGTGGATGAAAATTACATTCGGTTGATGCGCGTACTGCTGGACCGCGGCGTGGACCCGGCGTTCGCAACGCACGACGAGAAGATCATCCGCGCCATCACCGGCTACGCGCGCGACCGTGGATTGACGGGCGACCACTTCGAGTTTCAAATGCTCTACGGCATTCGCCGCGACCTTCAGCGCGATCTCGTGCGGCAAGGCTATCGCGTGCGCTTGTATGTGCCGTACGGCACGGCCTGGTATCCCTACTTCATGCGTCGGCTGGCCGAACGTCCCGCCAACATCTTCTTCCTGGCGAAGAACATCGCGCGCCGCTAGTGTGGTGCGGCCGAAATGCCGCCGGGTATGGGCACAGAACGCGAAACGGGGACTGGAAGCTGTGAAATAATCCCCAACATTGCGGCTCGATTCT
>CAZDIZ010000228.1:0-7497 GCA_964505625.1 uncultured Solibacteraceae bacterium
ACAATCAATTCGGCCAACTGGGAGACTGGACCAACACAAGAAGATCCAGCCCTGTCCAGGTGAACGGGTTGTCAGGCGCGATTGCCATATCCGGAGGCGGGCTTCACAGCCTGGCCGTGAAAGGCGATGGCACCGTGTGGAGTTGGGGCTCCAACAGCTTCGGGCAACTCGGAACCGGCACCAAATATGAGAGTGGCGTACCCGCTCTAGTGAGCGGTTTGCCCAGCGTCGCGAGCGTGTCGGCTGGCGTGTATCACAGCCTCGCGTTGGGCGGCGACGGTACCGTGTGGGCTTGGGGCGACAATCAGGATGGACAAATCGGAGACGGCGCCGCGGTTGACTTCACGGTGCCGGTTGTTGCGTTGCCACTGTTGGCGACGGTGCCCCCGCTTCCCGATTACGACTCCGACGGTAAACCGGACGTGTTGTGGCGCAACTACACAACGGGTGAGCTTACCACCTGGTACATGAATGGCACGGCTAAGAGCGCTGAGGCAGCGTTAACAACACTGGCCGATACCAACTGGGTGAGTGTGGCCAGCGGAGACTTCAACGCCGATGGGAAACCGGATATCCTATGGCGCAATTTCTCTACTGGAGCAAACGCGGTCTGGTTCATGGACGACGCTGCATACTTGAGTGACGCATCTCTGCTCCCAGTGCCCGATGTGAAATGGAAGATCGCCGGAATCGGCGACTTCAACCGGGATGGGCAGCCAGACATCGTCTGGCGCAATTACGAAACGGGCGCGAACATGCTCTGGTTCATGGATGGTGTGAACAAGCGCAGCGAAGTTTCGTTGCCGGCGATGGCGGACGTGAACTGGAAGTTGGTGGCGGTAGGAGATCTGAATGAGGATTGGCTGCCGGACTTCCTCTGGCGGAACCGCACGACAGGACAGAACCTGGTGTGGTTGATGAGCGGCGTTGCGAACCTGAGCAGCACGTACATACCGACGGTGAGTGATCAGAATTGGAGGATCGTCGGAATCGGAGACTTCAACGCGGATTCGCGAAATGACGTCTTCTGGCGCAACACAAGCACGGGAGAGAACAAGGTGTGGCTCATGTACGGGACGACGATGGCGCGTGAGCTGTCGCTGCCATCGCAGGGAACAGCCTGGGCAACGGGTGCGGAGCCACCGAACCGTGCGCCGATGGTAGTGGGCGCGAATCCAGGCACGGGCACGACGGCGTCGCAGACGTTCGCGTTCACGGTATCCGATGCCGACGGGTGGCAGGATCTGGGCGTGGTGAATGTGCTGGTGAACAGCGCGCTGGATGGACGCTACGCCTGCTATCTCGCCTACGCGCGTTCGATCAACGTGTTGTATCTGGTAAACGACGCGGGAACCGCGCTGCTGCCGGGGTTGGTGGTGAACGGCACAGGCACGTTGTCGAACAGCCAGTGCACCATTACGAATCCCACGGTGAGTGGCGCGGGCAACACCATGACGCTCACGATGAACATGAGCTTCCCGACCACATTCGCAGGTTACAAAGTGTTCTACATGGCGGTGCGGGATTCGTTGGAGAACAACTCGGGCTGGCAGCCGGTGGCGAGTTGGGCGGTGCCGCCGATGACGACCACTTCACCACGCGTGACGGGCATGACGCCGGGGCGCGGAAGTGGGACCAGTGGCCAGGTGACGTTCCAGTTCAGCGACAGCCATGGCTGGCAGAACTTGGGCGTGGTGAACATGCTGCTGAACACCGCGTTGGACGGCCGTCACGCCTGTTACATGGCGTACGCGCGTACGATCAACGTGTTGTATCTAGTAAACGACGCGGGCGACGGTTTGCTGCCGGGCTTGGTGGTGAACGGCACGGGGACGCTCTCGAACAGCCAGTGTACGATCACGAACCCGACGGTGAGCGGCAGCGGCAACACGATGACGTTACAGATGAACATCGCTTACGGCGCGAGCTTCAACGGCAATCGCATCTGGTACCTAGCGGCGCGCGACGTACTCGAAAACAATTCCGGCTGGCAAGCGGCCGGCACATGGCCGGCACCGTGATGGGGGTGGTTACTTTACGCGCCACACGCCGCGCAGTTCCAGCCCGGTGCTTCTCGCGCCGCTGCCTTGGCCTAGCAGGTAGATGTTCCTGACGCCCGCAAAGGACGGCTTAAACTTGACGTCGACGCCAAACGATAGAGTGCTTCCTTTCCCCATGAGATCCAATCGCCGCGGATCGATCGCGCAGGCGCTGTTCTCGATTGGGTCCGTGCCGCCGATCTCGTGGTGTTGCGTACCGGTGCCTGAGTCCGAGACCAGACGCAGTTCCTGCAGTTGCGGCAGGTAGTGGACATAACAGGCATTGGCGCCATCCATACTCGAGTTGAACAACAGTCCGATATCCTCGATATGTGTGTATCCACGCGGATCGGAACACGTGATGGTGAACCGCTGCTCGAACCCGGTCCCTTGCGCCGGGCTGACGGAACAGGTGGGCGGCTCCATCGCTGCTGGCCCGGAGTCCGGCCTTCGCTTGGCGCACGACAAGAACGCGGAAATCGAAACGATGACGAAGCAGCCAATCAGAACCGGCGATCTCATGCTATGATCCAACGCATCATGTGTAACTGGCAGGACCTTGCTGACCGCTTCGCGAAACCCGTGAGAATCACCGTAGCGGCGTGTTTTCTCACGGTAGCATGCTGGATCGGCTGTCGCCACATGATCCTAAACGCGATCCATTTGGCGCGGTCGGGGCCAGCATGGGAAGTGCCGCCCGCCATGCTGAAATTCGCCGACAGCATCAAGGCCAAGGCCGGGAGAACCAGCACGATTCTGTTTGTCACCGAAAACCTGGACACGTCGCGCGGCCGCGTGTGGCGGGAGATCCTCTATCCCGTGAACGTTGTTTTTGTCACGCCGGAAGAATACGCTCGTTCGCACGCGGAATTCCTGACGAGGTACGCAACGCAAAAGGTGCTGTTCGCCGGCCCGGAGGCTATTCGGCTTGCGGGTTCTGCGTGTGAAGCCGGACCGGCGCGGCTGTCACAAGTTCCGACGTGCTTCCAGAGTGGTAGTTAGATGACGCTGATGACCAGCCTATTGACCGCTCTGTTCCTGGCATGTTGTCTGGCCGCGGTGGGCGACCTCGTTGTTGGCCGAATGTCGGAGAACTGGTTCTCCGCAAACCAGTCGTTCATTCTCGGCGCGACGCTTGTAGCGGCCTTACTCTTTCCCGCCTCACTTCTGCTGGGCCGGCACGCACTTGCCACCGTTTTCAGTGGGCTTTGCGCGGCGGGTGCGTTCTGGATACTGATGCAACTACGCCGCGTGCCGCGCCTGGCGAGGCCGACACACCAATGGCAGCGGCCGAATGTGGTGGAGATCGCGGCGGTGCTGGCGATCCTGACGTGTGCGTTGTATTTCTTTGCGCAAACTCTCGCGAACTCGTTCGGGTCCGACGGTCTGCACATCTGGGCGCGACGGGCCATCATGCTGTTTCATGCGGGGACTCTGACGAAGGAGCCGTGGCCGGGGGCGGGATACGATCTTCGAATTCTCGACTATCCGCCGATGATCCCCCTGCTGGAGGCATTGTCGGCGCGTTTTCATGGCCACTTTGATTTTCAGAACTGCAAACCCATCTTCTGCCTGTTCTACTGTTCCTTGCTCGTCTCGCTGTATTCCAGCGCTCGATCACTCGCCGGCAGAACCGCTGCCCTAATGATGACCGCGGCGATTGCGCTGCTGCCAGGCGTTACCGCAGAGCACGACTGGATCGGATTCGCCGACTTGCCGATGGCATGCGTGGTTGCCGCGATTGTCGCGGCGGCGGCAAGACGCGGTCCGGATTCGTGGAGCTTCCGCGATCCGCTCCCCTGGCTTACGGCCGGCCTGCTCACAGTGAAAAGTGAAGGCACAATCCTGTTCTCGCTGACTCTGGCGTCCGGCGCGTTCGCCTTGTTGATTACCCGTCGCTTCGACGCTCGTTTCGCTCGCGGCTTATGGAAGCCCGCGCTCATATTGTTGGGCGGATTGGCATTGCGGCTCGCTTACGTGAGATGGACTGGGATCGCCGACCCGACATACGGCCCGCTTGACTGGGTTCACCTGTCGCGCGCAATCTTCCTATGGGCCGACATCCCGGCCGTGTGCCTTCCCAAGTTATTCGACGTGGGCACGTGGGGCCTGCTGTGGATCGCGTTTATCCCTTCGGCGGCCATCGTGGCTTGGAAGGGAAGTGCTCTGCAACGCTCGCTCGCTGTCGGCGCGCTGGGCGCGCTGGCTTGCTACACGGCCATCTTCTACTTCACGAACTGGGAATTCGTAGAACACATCGAAAAATCGTACGCGCGCCTGCTGGCACACATCGTGCCGGCGGCAAGCATGGTGATCCTGTCGGCGTGGAAACTGCTTGGCGTCGGGCGCGGAACGGAAGCGCGGCTCGACCGCAGTTGAACCGCCACCGCCCGCCCAGCCTGCTAAACTGCAAAGTTTGGCCATGAAATCGCGAAACTGCTGTGTGCTCGTGCTCTTATTTGTGCCCCTGCTTGTGTGGGCACAGGATGCCGCCGACCTGAGCGTCGTTCATCGTATCAAGGCCGAAGCCTTCGAGAACTCCAAGGTCATGGACCACATGTTCTATCTGACCGACGTCTATGGTCCTCATCTGCCCAACACGCCGGCTTACGATCAGGCCGCTGACTGGGCGATCAAACAAATGAAGGAGTACGGGCTGGCCAACGCACACAAGGAGAAGTGGGGGCCGTTCGGCCGAGGCTGGACCTACACGCGCTTCAGCGCGCATTTGATCGAACCGCAATACGCGCCGCTCATCGGCTACCCGCTGGCGTGGACAGAGTCAACCAAGGGTTCGGTGCAGGGTGAGCCAATCCTGGCCGAATTGCGGACCGAAGAGGACCTGGCGAAGTGGAAAGGAAAGCTCAAGGGCAAGATCGTGCTCACCGATCCCCCGCGGAATCTGGCGGTACCCATCAAGCCGCTCGGTTACCGGCTGACGGACGCGGAGCTGGCCGAGATCGCCATAGCCTCCGATCCCGGCGATGCCCGTCCGCCTTACGCGCTGTTTCGCATGCCTCCGCCGCCGGCTCCCGGCGTGCTCACGCGCGCCAAGCTGGACCAGTTTCTCCGGGACGAAGGGGCCGTCGCGGTAATTCGGCCGAGTATGCGCGGCGACGGCGGCGTAGTGTTCGCTCCTCGTGGCGGATCGCGCGAAGCCAAGGAGCCGCTCGCGCCGCCCACCGTGGCGCTGGCCATCGAACACTACAACCGCATTGCGCGCTTGCTTGATAAGAAGATTCCCGTCCGCGTCGAACTCCAAGTGGAAACACAGATCCACGACAAGACGCTCGACTCCTACAACGTGATCGCCGAAATCCCGGGCGGGCGCAAGAAAGACGAAGTCGTGATGCTGGGCGCGCACCTGGACACTTGGCAGGGAGGCACCGGCGCCACCGACGATGCCACCGGTTGCGCGGTAATGATGGAAGCCGCGCGCATCTTGAAAGCGCTCAATCTCAAGATGGACCGCACCATCCGCGTGGCCTTGTGGAGCGCCGAAGAGCAGGGTCTGCTCGGCAGCCGCGCTTACGTGAAGGAACACTTCGCCGATCGCGAAACCATGATCCTGACCTCGCAGCACGCCAAGCTTGCCGCCTACTACAACTATGACAACGGCGCCGGCAAGATCCGCGGCATACACCTGCAAGGCAACGACATGCTGCGCCCCATCTTCACCGCCTGGCTGGAACCGTTCCGCGACCTGGGCGTTACCACCATCACCATCCGCAATACCGGCGGCACGGATCACCAGGCCTTCGACGCCGTGGGTCTGCCAGGCTTCCAGTTCATCCAGGACCCGCTCGACTACGGGACCAGAACGCATCATTCCAACATGGATGTATACGACCGCGTTCCGCCGGGCGATTTGATGCAGTCGGCTGCCGTGGTCGCATCCATGGCGTACCATACAGCCGTGCGTGAACAGATGCTGCCGCGCAAGCCGTTGCCGAAACCAGCACCAGCAGCTAAGCCGCGTTCATGAACGTCGTTCATGCACCGGTGTGCTATAAATAAAAGTTCCTTAATCTTTGGTGGGAGATCCCCAAAAGCGATGAAGAAGATATTCCATGGGTGGTGGATGACCGCGGCCGCGTTTGTGACGTTCGGCTTGGCGGTTGGCTTCCCGTACTACAACCTGGTGTTTTTCTACGACTACTTCCAAAAGGAGTTCGGCTGGTCCAGGGCAGACATCACACTGGGGTTCCCACTGGCGGCTGTTTTCACCTTGTGGGTGGGGCCGCTGATTGTTCCGCGCTTCAGTCCGCGGCGGCTGATCGTCGTGGGCACGGGGCTGACGATCATCGCGCTCATCAGCTTCGGCAAGATGGGCGGCGCGCTACCGATCTACTACGCCATCTGGATTCTCTACACGGTCGGGTACTTCCTGTCGGGCCCGATTCCGCACCAACTCATCGTTTCGCATTGGTTCCGCAAGAACCGCGGCAAAGCCATGGGCGTGCTGTACGTGGGCGTGGGCCTGATCGGATCCTTGGGCTCATTCCTGGTGAAGCCGCTCACCGAAAGCCTGGGATTCCATACGGCGCTGGTGGTGATGGGCTGCATGGTACTGCTGGCGTGGCCGCTGGCGTTGTTCGTGCTGCGCGACAAGCCCTCCGACATGGGCCTGTTCGCCGACGGCGCATCCGAACCTCCGGCCGAAACCAAGGCGGAACCGGCGAGCTTCAAGAGCCTGCTGAGCAGCTACCCGTTCTGGCTGCTGCTGGTAGGTAGCGCTTGTTCTATCTCCTCGATTGGCGCGGTGAACTTCCATATGAAGTTCGCCTTCATCGATCAGGGCTTCACCAACCAGGCGGATCTGAACTCGGTGTGGCGCACGTCGTCGATTTTGATTTTGTGGTCCAGCATTGCCGGACGCCTGTTGATCGGCGGATTGTCGGATGCGTTCTCGAAGAAGTGGGTCATGACCGTGTCGTACTTCATCACGGCGGCTTCGATTCCGCTGCTGCTCGCGGTGCGGCCTCCGGGAACGCCGTGGGTCTTCTCGCTGCTGTTCGGACTGGCCATGGGCGCCGACTACATGCTGATCCCGCTGATGGCGGCCGAGCAGTTCGGCGTGAATTCGCTGGCGCGGGCCATGGCCGTGATTCTGCCGGTAAACACCATCGGGCAGACCTGGTTCCCGTACTTCATCTCCATCCTGCGCGACAAGTATTTCCCCAACTATCAGATGCCCATGACGGTGGTGCTGTGCGTGGCTATGGCGGGCGCGGTTGCGATTCTTATGCTTCCACGCCAAGATAAGACCAATGCGGCACTTCCAATACAGAAGTCTGGGGGAACTGGCAAGTAGCGCCGCCGAACTAGGCGCGAAGCACGTCTTATTCGAACCCGACGCCGAGCGCGTGAAGTCGATCCTTGCGCGCCCGGTTCCGGTGGGCGAATTCGTGTTGGGAAATTCCATCGCCATCCATCCCATGGAAGGATGCGATGGCAC
>CAZDIZ010000229.1:0-7449 GCA_964505625.1 uncultured Solibacteraceae bacterium
ATGGCCGACGCGTTGTGGAGCGACATCGACGGCAAGCGCGTGACCAGCCATGAAGTCGGCAAAGGCCGCATCGTCTGGGGCCGCAACATAGGCGAGATTCTCCGCGAGAATGCCGTAGCACCGGACTTCGAATACGCGAGTGCGACCAAGGACGCGCGTCTCGCATACATCCACCGCGCGCTGGACGGCGCCGACATCTACTTCGTATCCAACCAGAACGAAACCGCCACCAGGGCCAACTGCACGTTCCGTGTTTCCGGCAGGCAACCCGAGATCTGGGACCCGGTCACGGGTGAACGACGCTACGCCACCGAGTTCAGCGAGTCCGGCGGACGCATTACAGTGCCGCTCGAGTTCGCGCCGGCGCAATCGTGGTTCCTGGTTTTCGCCGAGCCCACCCGCCAAGCGCGCGGCGGAGCGAAGAATTTCCCAGCGTACTCACCAGTCGCCGAAGTGAGCGGCCCTTGGGAAGTTCGTTTCGATCCGCGCTGGGGCGGACCCCGATCGATCCGGTTCGCCGCGCTGGAAGACTGGTCCAAGCGCCCCGAGGAGGCCATCAAGCACTACTCCGGCACGGCCACCTACTCGAAGCAATTCGACATCGCCGAAAGCGTTTTGAAATCTGGCCAGCGCATCTACCTCGACTTGGGCCAGGTTCGCGACATCGCCGAACTGAGGATCAACGGCAAGCACGTCGCCTTTGTCTGGACCGCGCCGTGGCGCGCCGAGATCACGCAGTTTGCTCGCGCCGGCGCCAATCAGTTGGAAATCCGGGTGGCGAACACGTGGGTCAACCGCCTGGTCGGGGATAAGAAGCTGCCGGCGGAGAAGCGGCTGGCCTGGACCACCAGCGACATCTACAAAGAGGACACGCCGCTCCCCGAGTCCGGTCTGCTGGGTCCAGTTACCGTGCAGGCAGCGACTGACACGGGTAAGTGAGTCCGTAAACTCAACGGCCCAGCATCAACGTCCGGCTTGTAGCGCGCCCCGCTCCGCGCAGTTCCATTCGGTCGCGGTGCAGTTCGATCACCGCGTAGGCTGGTTCGGGCGATTCGACCATGCCGGGCATGGTGACGTGGTGGATTCCGCGCGCGAGCGCGTAGCCGCCGTTGTGATCGTGTCCGCAGATATACGCCGCCACCACACCCGAAGCTTCCAGCGTTTGCCGCACTGCGAGGTGATTCCACATCAAGTGCGCCGACGTCGAGGCCGCCTTCAGAATCGGTTGGTGCGCGAACACCACCACACGCTCCTTGTTTTGCTTGGCGCGCGTGAGAGCCGAAGTCAGCCACTTCATCTGGCGTTCGCCCACGCCTCCGTTCCACTCCTGCGCATTGGGCGCCTTCGCCGCCTTCAACTCATCGAGCATCTTCACGCCCAACGTGTAGTGCTCGCTCGCTTGCGGCCAGCCGCCGTTCACGCTCAGGTCACAGCCGTCCAGCACAATGAAGCGCCAGCCTGCCGCGGCGAATTCGTAAAAGCTGTTGGACAGGCCCAGCCGCTTGAGCAGTTCGCGGCGCTCGATGGCCGCTGCATCGTGATTGCCGATCACGTTGTACTTACGCGCTTCGATGCGGCTGTAAGCGCCCAGTACAGCATCCAGGTTCGCGGGACCTTCATCGATGGCATCGCCGAGTTGAATGGCGAAAGCGGCCTGCGCCTGGTTGATGCTCTCCGCCGCACGACTCAACTTCGCGATGGAGCCGCGATAATCGCGCGCGCCGCCGCCGTCCTTGTCGGCGTACTGTATGTCGGCCACAACGGCGAAGCGCGCAACAGGCTGCTGAGCGAACAACGAGCAGCCGACGAGAATAAGCGCAAGCCGCCGCGTCACAGGACGATCTCCCCTTTCATGAAGATCGCAGTGTGACCAGCGATCTTCACGCGTTCGCCGACGTCTTCGCACCACAGCTCGCCGCCGCGCGCCGATACCTGCCGCGCGAACAGTTTCGATTTGCCCAAACGCCGCGCCCAATACGGCACTAGTGTGCAGTGCGCCGAACCGGTGACCGGATCCTCGGCAATGCCGGCGCCCGGGGCGAAGAAGCGTGAGACGAAATCGCTGTCTCGGCCCGGCGCGGTGACGATGATGGCGAACTTGTCCAGCGCGGCCAGCAGCGCCATGTCCGGACGCAGCTTCTTCACGTCGCCCTCGTTGCGGTACACCACCAGGTAATCGCGCGAAGCGAGCACCGCTTCCGGGTGAACGCCCAGAGCCGGAATCAGGTTGTCGTGCGGTTCGCAGCGCGTGGGCGGTCGCGACGGGAAGTCCATGGCCAGCATGTCGCCCTCGCGCCACACGGCGAGTTCCCCGCTCTTGGTGTCGAAGCGAACGTCCGCGAGAGACGGATCGAGATATTCGAAAATGACGCGCGCGCTGGCGAGCGTGGCGTGGCCGCAGAGATCGACTTCGACTTCGGGCGTGAACCAGCGCAGGTCGAAGCGGTCGCCGCGGCGCACGAAAAACGCGGTTTCGGAGAGATTGTTTTCGGCGGCGATGGAAGCCAGCGTTTCGTCGTCCAGCCACTCTTCGAGCGGGCAGACGGCGGCCGGATTGCCGCTGAACGGTTCGCGGGTGAAGGCATCAACCTGATAGATCGGAATGTTCATTTGGAATCAGTCTCCCACTTTTCGCAGCGCTTCGTAGTCCACGCTGGATAGCAGGGTGTCGTTGCTGCCGCAGCGCACCACCACCTGATAGAACTCCGGAAAGCCGTTTTGACCTTCGGCGCGCAGCCTTCCCAGCAGCCGCCCGAGGCTTTCGGCCGAGCAGAAGAACTCCGCGGCGCCATGCGTTCCCACCGATGTGATGCCGCTAAGCACCACAACGCGCCGCCGTCCCGAAGCGTCGCCCGGTTCGCGCAGGACGGAAATCAAGCCGTACGCCACCGCGTAGCGCTTGTCGGGGCCCCGGCGCGGCACCCATTTGCGTTTGCGCCCGTCGCGTTCCCGGATCACCAGATCCTCCACCGTGCTGTCGAACTCCAAGGTGAGCGGAGTCTTTTCCAGCCTTTGCGCGGCGAGATTGCTGTTCTGCGGATCGCCAATGATGAATGCGTTCCGGTTGCGCAGAGCCGCGACGGGCACGCTGCGCTCCGGCAAGATCTGGTAAGACAGGCCCATCGAGCGCAACGAAGTCGCCAGGTTGATGGCGCTCACCGTGTGCCCGAATTGCACCGAGTTGTCCACCGGCTGCATGAACAACTCCAGCCCTTCCGGCAGCGGACGGTGTTGGCGGAAATACGGATAGAGTTCCGGCGGCGCGGGATACTTGGTCTGCCCCTCGGCGATGATGTTCATGTACGGCCGCACGATCATATGCAGCGTGGTGCCCACCGAGATCAGCACCTCGGATCCACCCTCGGCCAATGGACCCCAGGCGGCCTGAATGGCCGGCGCGGGGTGGCCCGGGGTGGCGCCTCGCGCGATTAGTGTGAGCAACGCGGCAACCAGCAGCAAACTGGCCGCCAGCGATGCCGCCAGAATCCGCACCAACCGGTCGCGCGCGGGCGATTCGGCCGACGCGGGCCGCGCTTCGGCACCGGACCACGCCACAAATCGCGGCGTGTAGGACCCCTTGGGCAATTCGATGCGGACGGGCGCGTCGGGCTGCTCGGATTCATAGTAGCGTTGCAGTTTTTGGCGCAGTTCGTAGGCGCGGCTGCGCACCGAAGAATCCACAGCCGGCGAGAAATCGGCCGGCCGGCCAAGCGCATCCACCGCCACCGCGTATTCGTTGATGTCGCGCCCATGCCCGTCGAGCGTCTTTTCGCAAACGTAGCGCAGAAAGCTACGCAACTGCTCGGACCGGGCAAAGGTCTCGCTGGTGAGAATTGCCTCAAGCGCGATGCGGGTTTGATCATGGTTGGGAGTAGCGGGAGCAGCCATCGCGAAACCTGGACCTTTTTACTATAGCTTAGAGGCGGATACTCACCGCAGTCCCGGCGGCTGCTAACGCCCACCTAACAGTTACAAACGGTGGCGGAACTTGTAGAAAGCAGACGACCAGCCTAATTTGATGTGAGGTGATGAGGAGGTCTCATGAACAGCAGATTCTTGCTTCTTGTCAGTGTGGTTTTGAGCCTGATATCGGCGCCCTTAATGGCGCAGGTGACCACGGCGAGCATCTTCGGAACAGTAACCGATCGCACGGGGGCCGTGGTTCCCGGCGCGGATGTGACGGTGGTTAATCTGGAGACGAATTTTACACGCTCGGCCAAGTCCGAGGCGGGCGGCGAGTATTCGGTGAAGGCGCTGCCACTTGGCACCTACAAGGTGGAAACGGTGGCACAGGGGTTCAAGAAGTACTCACAAACGGGAATCATATTGGACTTGAACCGGAACGCGCGCGTGGATGTCACCTTGGACGTGGGTGCGCTGGCCGAGAGCGTCTCGGTGACCGGCGATGCGCCGCTGGTAAACGTGACCGACGCGCAGATCGGACGGACCGTTCAGAACCGGGAGATCATCCAGCTTCCTCTGGTCAACCGCGACGTCTATTCGCTACTGAATCTGACGCCGGGCGTGGAGATGAACACCACGGCCAACACGGTAGGGTTCAAGCAGACCACCGTGGCGATCAACGGTTCGAGCGACGGCGGAACCGGCGGGGTCAGCTATTATCTGGATGGCGGCAGCAACATGACCGGGTTGCGCAACACCGGTAACGCCACGCCGAACCCGGATGCCATCCAGGAGTTCCGCGTCATCACCAACGGCTTCGGCGCCGAGTTCGGGCGCTTCTCGGCCGGCGTGGTGGACGTGGTAACCAAATCCGGCACCAACGCGCTGCACGGTTCGTTGTTCGAATTCCTGCGCAACGACAAAGTGAACGCCAACACCTGGGGCGCCATCAGCAAGCCGCCGTTGCACCGCAACCAGTTCGGCGGTAGTTTCGGCGGGCCGGTGAAGCGCGACAAGCTGTTCTTCTTCGCCAGCTATTCCGGTTTGCGCCAGCGCACGCAGGACTTCAACAACGCCGCCATCGTGCCCACCGAGGCCGAACGCCGCGGCGATTTCTCCGCTTCGGCCAAGGTACCCAAGTACGCCGGCATCACCAATGGCGTGATCGCGGCGTCGGCGCTCGATCCGGTGGCGCTGCGCATTCTGAAGGATTACGTGCCGGCGGCCAATCTGCCTGGGCAATACTTGCAGTTCACAGTTCCGCGGCCGACGAATTCCGACGACGTGAACTTCAAGCTGGACTATGCCGCCACCAGCCGCCATCAGATCACCGGCAGTTACTTCTATAGCAAGAACGACGACGTACCGTCACCCGCCGGCAACATGCCCTGGTCGACGCAACTCTACAAGTCCACGCAGCAGAACTACAACGCGGGCGACACCTGGTCGGTGAGCCCCACCGTGATCAACCAGTTCCGCATGACCTACGTGCGCAACTTCGGCGGCCGGCTGAACCTTCCCGGCGTTTCGCTGGGCGATCTGGGATCGACGTTCAACATCCAGGGGCCGAAGTCGCTGCCCGCCATTAACGTGAGCGGCTTCATGAATTTCGGCCAGTCCATCCAGGGCCCCATCGCGGGCAGCAACTACTACGGCCTGCGCGAATCGCTGACCGTCATCCGCGGGCGTCATTCGCTCAAGATAGGCGCGGACATGCACCTGGAGAAGATCATCCAGGACACGTCGTTGAACAACTACGGGGTTTGGAGTTTCGACGGCAAGAAAACCGGCAACGCCATCGCCGACTTCCTGATGGGTGTCCCGGCGAGTTTCAAGCAGGACACGCCGGTGACCAAGATCGACAACGATTGGTATGCCGGCTTCTTCATTCAGGACGACTTCCGGATCCATCCGCGGCTCACGTTGAACCTGGGCCTGCGTTACGAACTGCCCTTCTCCATGGTCGATCCTTACGACCGCAAGCTGGCGTTCGCGCCCGGCGTGCAGTCCACCATCGCGCCGGGTGCGCCCAAGGGCCTGCTGTTCCCCGGCGACCCTGGCATCCGCCGCGGCATCATCGCCACGCCGAAGACGAGCTTCGCGCCGCGCCTTGGCCTGGCGTGGGATCCGAAGGGTGACGGCAAGACGTCCATCCGCGCGGCGGCGGGCATCTTCTACAGCAGCATTTCCAGCAACAACATGAACATGACCACGGACTACCAGCCCTTCGCCGCCCGCCAGACTTTTCCGGACGTGAAGACCCTGGCCGATCCGTACGGCAACATGGCGGGCGGCTCGCCGTTCCCGCTTTACTACAATGCGAAAAACCCGCGCTTCATTCTCCCGGCGGATGTGGCGGTCGTCGCCACGGACTTCCGCTTCCCGTACACATACCAGTACAACTTCTCGATTGAGCGGCAGGTGAGCAAGGACCTGAGCGTGACCGGCGCCTACATCGGTTCGCTGACGCATCAACTGCCTTTCGTCGTGGACGTCAACTACCCCGCCTACACCACGGGCGCCACTTCGTCCAACATCAACTCGCGCCGTCCGTATTTGACCGGGACCTTGGGCAGCATCTTCTACGAGAACTCGATGATCAATTCCGCGTATCACGGATTGCAGACCACGGCCGAGAAACGCATGTCGCACGGCTTCACGCTGCGCGCCTTCTACACCTTCAGCAAGAGCCTGGAGGGTGCGCAGACACAGAACGACCGGCCGACCGGCGGTGCGCAGAATTTCACGAATCTGGCCGCCGAGCGCGGGCGCACTAACAACGACCGGCGCCACCGCTTCTCGCTGTCGACGATCTGGGAGATCAACTATTGGAAAGGCTCGAATCCCTTCGTGCGGCATGTGCTGAACAACTGGACGGTGTCGGCCATCGCAAGCGCCCGTAGCGGCGCGCCTTACACCGTGACCACCGGGCAGGACACCAATCTGGACGGCAGTAGCACCGACCGCGGGAACCTGGTGGGCGTTCCGTATCTCGATCCGAACCGCTCGCGCTCCGACGTTTCAAACGCGTGGTTCAATACGGCGGCGTTCGCCAAACCGGCCACCGGCGCCGACGGCACCTCCGGGCGCAACATTCTGGACGGCCCTGGGCAGAAGTTGGTCGACCTGGGCCTGTTCCGCCAGTTCCAGGTGCGCGAGGGACTGCGCCTCGAGTTCCGGGCGGAGTTGACCAACGCCTTCAATATCGTCAATCTGTCTCAACCGAATTCGAACATGAATTCGAGCGGCTTCGGCACCATCCGCACGGCCAACCAGATGCGCCAGACGCAGTTCGGACTGCGGCTTTCCTTCTGAACGAGAGGGCAAGCCTCGCGCTTGCCCTCTATTACTTCGTCCGGCCAAAGACCGCGCGCACGGCCTCCAGGTAGCCCATTCCGGTGGCCGTGTCCGGTTCGAGGTAGCTGCCTTCGGTCCACTCGTTCCACGCATTCAGCGTAACGATCTTCCGCGCGCTGGGGGTACGATCCAGATAGGCCTTGGCCGATTCCAGGGCCTTCTGAAACTCAGCGGGCGTGTTTCCGGTTG
>CAZDIZ010000230.1:0-2293 GCA_964505625.1 uncultured Solibacteraceae bacterium
GAGAATCACCGGTGAGCGACGGGGGGTGGCGGGACGATCCATGACGCTATCCAGAAAATCTGACTGTAGTTTCTCACAATTCAAATTCCCATTTCTCCTACCTTGCTGCAGCGGAAGCGCCTCCGCCGCCGCTTGACAGCGGGGGCGCGCACGCAGTATCCAAGTTGTTTACCCTCGGAAGGTCAAATTGAATTTCACAATCCTGGATTGGAGCATTGTCGCCGTCTATCTGGCGATCACGTTGGCGGCGGGACTGTACGGCAAGAAGTTCGTCTCAGGACTAAGCGAGTTCCTCGTCGCGGGCCGGCAGCTTGGCACATTCATCGGCATTGCCACGCTGGCGGCCACCGAGATCGGCACCATCACGTTCATGTACTATGCCGAACTTGGTTACAAGACCGGCTACTCGTCGTTCGTCAACGGCCTGATTGCCGGCGCCGCGATGATCTTCATCGGGCGCACCGGCTTCATCGTCAAGCGCCTGCGCGCGCTCGGGCTGATGACGGTGCCCGAGTTCTTCGAGGTGCACTACAGCCGGCGGCTGCGCGTGCTCACGGGGATTCTGGTGGCCACCGGTGGCATCCTTAATATGGGCGTCTTCCTGAAAGTGGAAGGCACGTTCCTGGCGCTGATGAGCGGCGTTTCGCTCGACTACCTGAAGGCCATCATGACGGGCATCCTGCTGCTCGAACTGGTCTACACGGTGTTGGGCGGCATGGTGTCTATCGTTATCACCGACTTCATTCAATTCGTTGCGCTCAGCATCGGCACCATTCTCATCACGGTCTATTCGGTGTACGTGGTCGGATTGGACAAGATGTACAACGTTGTCGCCAACACCATGGGCGAAGCCGGTTTCGACCCCTTCACCAATTCCGACTACGGTTGGAGCTATATCATTTTCCAGGTCCTGTTGTGGATGGCGGTCGACACTTGCTGGCAGACCACCGCGATGCGCACGTTTTCGACGCGCGATCCGGAGACCAGCAAGAAGGTGTTCTCCTGGACCGGCTTCATCTACCTGGGCCGCGGCATGATGCCGATGATCTGGGGCATCGCGGCGCTGGCCTATCTCGGCACCAATGAAAGCTCGCTCAACGCCATGCCCATCATGTTGTCGCGGATTCTGCCGCCGGGCGTGCTGGGTCTGGTGGTGGCGGGAATGCTCGCCGCGACCATGTCGGTGAACAGTTCCTACCTGCTCGGCTGGAGCAGCATCATCGCGCAGGACATCGTCATGCCGCTGCGCAAGGAGCCGTTGTCGCCGCGCGCGCAGGTTCTGCTGAACCGCGTGGCCAACATCTTTGTGAGTCTCTTTGTGCTGTTTTGGGGCGTCTGGTACACGCTGCCCGGTCCCACGTATTTCTATCTCAACATCACAGGAACTATCTTCCTGGCCGGTGCGTTCGCTGCCGTGATCGCGGGCTTGTATTGGAAGCGGGCCAACACCACCGGCGGCTACTGCGCCATGATCGCTGGCGCGGCCGTCTCGGTCACGTTCTTCTTCTTCAAGGTGCCGGCGAGTTGGGCGGGTTTCGGCGCGTTCACCGCCGCGGCCTTGGGTATGGTGATCGGTTCGCTGTTAGGCAAGCCAAGTGCCCGAGCCAGTCAATCTGTCTGACATTCGTGCGGCGGCCGAGCGCATTCGTCCGATTGCGCACCGCACACCGGTGGCGACGTCGCGCCTGGTGGACGCCGCCTGCGGACGGCGTGTACTGTTCAAGTGCGAGAACTTGCAGCGCGGCGGCGCGTTCAAGATCCGCGGCGCTTCGAACTTCATCTTCTCGATTCCACGCGAGGATCTTTCGAAAGGCGTGGTGGCGTTTTCCAGCGGTAACCACGCGCAGGCCGTGGCCATCGCCGCCGCGTACGTGGGCATCGAAGCCACGCTGGTGATGCCCACCGACGCGCCGCGTTCGAAAGTGGAAGCCACGCGCGCCCGCGGCGCCCGCATCGTGCTCTACGACCGTTTGCGCGAGAACCGTGAGGAGCTCGGCGCCAGAATCGCCCGCGAAACCGGCGCCACGCTTGTGCCTCCATACGATCATCCGTGGATCATCGCGGGGCAGGGCACCACGGCGCTCGAACTGCTTGAGGACGCGCCCGACCTCGATGCGCTCATCGTGCCCGTGGGCGGCGGCGGGTTGCTTGCGGGCTGCGCTATTGCCGCGCATGCCGTGAACCCGAGCATGCGGCTGTTCGGCGTGGAGCCCGAACTTGCCAGCGACACCTATCAGTCGCTCCAGGCCGGACGCCGCATCGAAATCCCGCCGCCTGAGACGATCGCCGACGG
>CAZDIZ010000230.1:2393-7395 GCA_964505625.1 uncultured Solibacteraceae bacterium
GCGATCGCTGAAGCGTAGGCCCAGACCGGTGCCGTGGGCAGCTTTTCGAACCATCCGCGCTTCTCTTCGAGATACGCAAGCACGAAGGTCGCTCCCGCCAGCATCCAATGCCACGAGTGTCCCACCAGAGCGCCTGGCGCGCCGGTGAACATTTGGCGGAAGATGTAGCCGGTGTCGGCCAGCGACTGCGCGCGGAAGACCGCGTAGCCGGTGAGAATCAGCGCCATAGTGAACACCAGGCGCAGCGGATAGAGCCATGTAGCAATGCGCGGCGCGAGCGTGAAGCGTTTGGAAAACGCGCGCTCGATCGACAGCAGCACGCCCTGATGCGCGCCCCACAATACGAAGTTCCAATTGGCGCCGTGCCAGAGTCCGCACAGCGACATGGTCAGCATCAGGTTGCGGTAAGTCTTCACCGTGCCGCAACGGCTGCCGCCCAGCGGAATGTAGAGATAGTCGCGCAGCCACTTCGACAGTGTGAGATGCCAGCGGCGCCAGTATTCGGTGACGCTGGCGGCCAGATATGGACGGCGAAAGTTCTCCGGGAAATGGAACCCCAGCAACAGCGCCATGCCGATGGCCATGTCCGAATACCCGGAGAAATCGAAGAACACCTGTATGCCGAAAGCCATCGGGCCGCTCCAGGCCGCCAGCATCCCAGGTTGCGCGGTGACGTTCTTGAAGTAGGCGTCTGAGATGACGGCGAACTGATCGGCCAGCGCGATCTTCTTGGCCAACCCGAGCGTCACCAGCAGAATGCCGCGCAGCACTTCCTCGCAGTTGGGAGGCCGCCAATTGTAAAGATCGCCGAAGAACTCATGGGCGCGCACAATGGGGCCGGCCACAAGCTGTGGGAAAAACGAAATGAACAGCGCGTAGTCGATTGGATTGGTGATGGCCTTCTGCTGATCGCGGTAGACGTCCACCACATAGGACATGCTCTGGAACGTGTGGAAGCTGATGCCGAGCGGCAGCACGATGTCGAGCCAGAATGAATGCACGGGCCGTCCCATCAGGAGCGCCAGGTTGTCGGCCAGGAAGTTGTAGTACTTGAAGAAGCCCAGAAAACCCAGATTCGCCGCGAGGCTGAAGATGAGCGCCAGCTTGCGGCGGGGCCCCGCCGCGGTACGCGAAATCCAGATGCCGGCTGTGTAATCGACGGCGGTGAGCGTGAGCAACAACGCCACAAACTTCACGTTCCAGCTCATGTAGAAGTAGTAGCTGGCAATCAGCAGGATGATGCGGCGCACGCCGCGTGGGGCGGTGTAGAACAGGGTCAGTACGATTGCCAGAAACAGAAAGAATTGCGCGGTACTAAACAGCATCTAGCGAACCTCAGTGATTGAGCGGACGCGGAGCGGGTGACGCCGCTCCCAGCAAACGGATGGTCTCGTCGGTGATCAATTGAGTGAACCGCACCGACCCAAGGTTGTTCAGGTGCACGCCATCCACGTACAGTTCCGGCCGTTCGAGTTCGTCGAAGACCTTTTCGTTCATCAATAGGACATCGCCGCGCCGGGCGAGTTCGCGAATACTGCTGCTCGGTTCGTCCACGGCGAGATCGGGACGCACCACCGGCCCTCGCGGAGCGCGCAGCATGATCAGCTTGGTGCGCGAACCACGGTAGTACTGCGCCAACTTGCCGAACCAACGCATCCGGTAGATGGCGCGCTGGCCGGTCCGGCGAGGCGTCGCGGCGCGCAACAGATTGGCCTGAATGATCACGCGCCCAGCGTCGGTGATGCCTTCCGGGTAGTGAACCGTGCGCGTCACGTAATCCACGGTGAGGCCCTTGAGATTGTTGTCGCTGGGGACGTGGTCGTAGATTGCTCGCGCGCCCTGCTCGTTTACCCAATTGATGGCCTCGATCCGTTCCGCGTGGTCGGTGAGCAGCGCCTGGAAGTCCTTGTGATAGGTCCAGCCGCGCAGCAGCACCGAGCGCAGCGCTTCCCAACGCATCGTCCAGCTATCGAACGATGACGTGAAGTCCACCACGTCGCTCAGGCGCAGCAGGGGCGCCAGGTAGTGCAGGTCGGCGGCGCGGTCGGCCATGTTCTCCCAATCGTCGTCGTCGTAATCGTCGATGGGAATCAGAATCGCCGCGTAACGGTCGCGTGTGGGGTCCACCTCGCGCAGCATGTAATACCAGACGCGGGGCGTGGTCCCCGGTACCATGATGGTGGCGAAGCGGTAGCCGCTTGATGGCGCGTGCTGGTGCGCGATTTTAGGGCGGAACGACATGCGGGAATCGCCCACGGCCAGCACTTGCCTGCGCGAGCGAATCTCTCTGTCCCGCTCGTGGGTGAGCATGGACATGACTTGCCCGGCCGACGAGTCCGGCTTGATGTAGGAAGCATAGAAGCCGCTGTGAAACAGGGCCGCTTCGGCCAGTGCGAAAAACCCCAGCGCCGCAGCCACGCGGACGATGACAAACCTTTTGGAACGGCGCGCGGAAGCCACCGCATTCACTTCGGCAGCCGCCGCGCCGACAACAGAAGAAGACATGAGCCGTTCATTCTAGCACGGCCCGGCACCGCTATTTCACGGCGATGTAGGCGGTCTTTGACGTCCGGCCGCCGATCTCAACCGTGATCGATTGGCTGCCCGCCGTGAGGCCGCTTGGGATGACGGCGTTGATCTGGTAGAGCCCGGCAAAGCCCGGCGCCAGGCCGCTAAACAACACCTGGGCCGCTTTTCCGCCGATCGTCACCACCGGTTTGGTGGTCGTCTCCGAAAGCGGACTGTAGGGAGCGGGTTCGCCCGTGGCTGGCTGATTGGTCACCGGACCCAGACCATTGGCGTACAGCATCACCACTTGACCGGCGGCTTGCGGGTTCGACGTGGAAACAAGTTGGTAGTTCGTATCCAACGCCGCCACCGCTTCCGAGCCGACTTCGAAGAATGCGGGCGAATAGTTGGCCAGCGGGATGGTGACGACGTTGCCGTTGATGTAGTCGTAGATCACTTTGACCCGCGCTTCGGTCTGCCCTTGCAGTTCCCACGGCACTTGCAGATTGACCTGATTCGGGCTGACGAAAGTCATGCGCCCCGGCACGCTGATGCCCGCCGATGGCACGTCGAAGCTCACCATGATGTAATCCTGCACCATGGGCAAGATGGACGTGGTGGGGTAGTTATAGCTGGAACCCAGGTTGGCGCCGTAGATGCTGATGTAAGAGCCGGGCGCGATCGGATCGCTCGACCGGAAACTGGCGCCGTTTACCACTCCGGCGGTGGTGATGGTGGGTTGCGATACCGCCACGCCGGAAAACGTCATGCGCATTCCGCCGGAAATGGCCGTGATGTAGCAGTTGTTCGCGGTGGCCGGCATGATCGGGACAGCATAGCCGACCCCGTAGGCATCAGTAGTGGCGCTAGCCTCCTGCAAGGTGACGCCGCCGCGAGTTGTGAAGGTGATTGGCGTGCCCGCGACCGGCACACCGTAGGCGTCCACCAGGCGGAAGGCCACGATGCCGCCATAGATGTTACCGCTCACCACGCCTTCGAAAGAACCGTTGGCGAGTGCAATCATGTTGGTCGGGATTCCGCTGCCCACCAGGAACAGGTACGGCACGTTCAGCGACAGTCCCGACCCGGTGAGCGTGACATTGCCCGAATACGTACCGGCCGCCGGCAGCGTGCCGGACAGCGTGATGGTCAGCGTCTTCTTCTCGTTGGGACCGAGCGCGAGCGTTGCCGGATCGAACGACAATTGCGCCGTCGAACTGACCTTTTCCGCAACGCTTGCGACGGTCAGCGTCACCGCCGAAGTTCCTGTGTTCACCACTTCGATGGTCTTGCTGAGCGGCAACGAGGCCGCGGCGAGTCCGCCAAACGAAATCGAAGACGGGTTCACGGTAACCGTCGCCGCCGCGGCCGCGCCCGCATCCAGTTTGCCGCCACCAAGCGAACGGATGTCGACGCTGTATCCGTAATACTCTTCCTTGGTGACATCGTGCGTGGTGGAGTTCACCAGCGCCGAGCGAACCTGCGCGGGCGTGAACGACGGATGCAGTTGCTTCAAGATGGCTGCTGCGCCGCTGACCACCGGCGTTGAAAAACTTGTGCCGTTCGCCACCACGTATCCATCCGCGCCGTACATCGCCGATAGCGGATCGTAGCTCTGCGTCGGCATGTACATGGTCGAACCGGTGGCCACCAAGTCGGGTTTGATGGCCAGCGTGCCGGTCACCGGTCCGCTTGAACTGTATTCGGCGAGAAGGTTGTGGCCAGCTTCGGTGTTCTCGATCCCCACCGGATTCAACGTCAGCAGGTGGTTCGGAGCAGTGGCGAGAAGTTCTTTCAACGCCAAACCGGCGGCGCGTGAAATCATGGCGGCCGGGAGACCGTAACCGGAGAGACCGGCCGGTCCGAAGATCTCAGAATCGTCCGACATGTAGAAGATGGCGCCTATGGCGCCCGCGCTGTAGGCGTACGCCAGCTTGACCGAAAAGTTGCAGGTGCCGCGTTGGATCAGCGCGAACGTACCGTCCAGGGAATGGTCCGGCATTTCTGTGCAAGCCAGCCCGTCGTTGCCGACGCTGGTCACATCGCGCAAGGGGTAACTGACAGCGCCTCGAGGTAAGTCGGCATCGCCGGTCAGGGTGGAGATGGTTTTCAGTGAACTCGGTACATCGTCGCCCGGTACCGCGATCAGAGGTGAAAATGAATGCGCGTTGGTGGTGGCGCCGACCGAGATCACCGACGGAGCGGTGGCCGGCGAAGAGACCGTGCCGAATGCCGGATAATACGAACCGGTGTCGCCTTCATTCCCGGTGGAAACCGCGATGATCATACCCTTGGCCGCGGCGTTCTCAAATGCCAGCGCCATCAAGTCGCAGGGCACGCCGTCGTCATTACCGCACGCCGCGCCCTTATCCAGCGGACCGGTGAAAGCCACGCCGCCGGTCGAAAACGACACAATGTCCATACCGTCGTTGAAGGCGTCGTCCAGCGCCTTGATGATGACTTCGTCGGTAGTGCCGTCGGTGACGTACGGCGA
>CAZDIZ010000231.1:0-6125 GCA_964505625.1 uncultured Solibacteraceae bacterium
GGTGGACGGCGGCTGGACAGCCATCTAGCAAAAGGAAGACGGCCCCGCCACCCCGCTGCAAACCAAGGGGCGGGACTGTCGAAGCAAGGACCAATCTCCCTGAAGTGGACTTCTGGACAACGAGGACCACTTCGACGGCTTGGGGGTTAGTCGCCAAACTGCAAAGATGAGAGCGAAAACAACTCCGACGATGGCCTTCATCGGGATGAGTTCAAGAAGTGCCGACACGTTTCGAGATAGTGCCTGTCTCGAAGCACAGAGCTCAAAGCAAGATGATCCCAGTGCCTGCCTATCCGTTGCAAGTAATAGTCTGTTTTCGCCCGCTCATGATGTGGTGCGACTTTCCAGCTATCCCGCGGGTTCCACAACTCGGCATATTCCACATTAGGGGTATATGAGAGCTCGTCGCTCGCAAGCACATATTGGGCCGCGGTATCGGGAGATTCGATCATCGTTGGGCGCAGCTTGACAGCCAGAAACTCGTTTATCGCAGTATCGAACGTTTCGTCGAGCAAGAGAATAGCTGCTAAATCCAGTACGACAGTCGCGATATAGGATTCCGCGCGTCTGCTGATGTTGACATGTTCAAACGGATCGCCGAGAAGACGGTCCACCTCCTCCTGCGGTGATGCACCTGCCGCCGATAGTCCCAGACCATCCGAATCGTATCGGTCTGCCACCCACCTCGTGATATTTCGGAGGAGATCGCAGATGACTTGCACCTCACCACGTTGCGCAACAGTCAGAACCGCCGGAAACAGAGATACCGCCCAGCGATCTGAGATCGGACGGGCGACGCCTGGATTCGCCGCTATGAAGGCGACAATGAACCGTCCCAGTTCGTCCTTTCGCGGGCCACTCTGTGCGCCGTCGAGAAGGTATAGCAGCCCCAGTATCTCGACGACACGAAGGCACGAAACAGGGTAAGTTACGTGAGACGAGAGTGATCCGTGGATGCGGAGGAACGAAAGGGGATCCAGCATGTGGTCTCCGCACCGGTCAAAAAGATGCCATCCATAATGGCGAAACATCTCTGCGGCGGCGTCGGCGGTTAAGAGCGCGCTCGCATCTGCGGGTTCTTCCCCATGTGACCGCATCCACGCTGCCCTTACTAGCGCAAGAGCTGTCAGGCATGATAGATCCAGCCGCTCGGAACAGCGTAGATGCTGAGCGATCACTGCCGCCTCAATCGTCAGCTGAAAGAGGTTCTTGGGGCTAGCAAGCCATCGTCGTGAGAAACGCTCGACGTCGGCATCGTTCAGTTGTCCTTCGTCAATTTGACCAATCAGCGTCAGAAATGCACCTTGCGAATCGGAAGCCATCAGGACCTGAGGATCTGTTGAGATACGCTCAATAAGATCTTCCTTGTCCCAAGTAATAAACTCGAGCTCCCCGAGTTCGGCGAGATGGTCGCGATAAGCCTGAGCAGCAACAGCCGCACCGCCAACCAGACGGCCGGTCGTGACGAAAACAGCCTTCCGGGGCAAAGACGTGTCGAATGACGGGTGAGCCGTGGCGTCCGTACGCAGCATGTCGATCTGTCCCCGGCTCTCGTTCCAGGACTTAAGGTTTATGTCGCCGGCCTTCGTCTGAAAAGCGAATTGAGCTACTACGCCGTTGAGTTCCGCTTTCGCAACGAAGTCTTTTCCAAATTCAAAGGGTCCGTGCAGGGAGTGTATATCCCAGTAACCCATGGCGCGGAGCAGTGCGATAAACGGGGCATCGAACTCTCGTTCCTCAAGCGAATCAATATAGCGTTCTACGACGTCGCTTAGCATTGAATTCGGCTCTTTTGTGTTCAATCATCTCATCCCACGCTTGCGCCTCTTCTGGTGTGCGCGGGGGAAGCCGTCGGATCATCTCCTGCAAGGTTGTAGCATGTTGTAGATCGGGCGTGGCGAAAACCCACGGCTCCAAATCTGGTTTACCCTCTTCATCGAATTCGATCGCGCTTGCCTCAACCATCCTCCGAACAGCAGCGTGATCGAGAGGCACCCCCTTCAGGTTCACGCGAGTTCCAAACGCATCAATCACTCTGCCCATATGCCCGGCGACTTGGGGCACGATTTCTTCGACTCCGCGTTCGGCTGCACTGTCAATGGCTGCGGTGACTGCCTCTAGTCTGCCGGAAACGACGTCGTTGAAGTTCACGACTATCTCAAGAGTTGCTCGAATCGGCTCGGTCTCTACGACATCGCCGCTATCCGTTGTGTTGCGTGAAGTGTGGATTTCTGAGGATGGTGCGGCTTTGATTCTGGTCAGTACGGGGTTCTTCGCAACAATGAGGTGATCGACCGCGGTTCTCACAAACCGGAAGAAGGCCCAGTCGTACTCCTGCAAGGCAAACAGGCGGCGTGGACTGGCCGAAGATCCCGCCGCGTCCCCGCTATTGTCACCTACGGTAGACTGCAGACCCGACTTTGGGGGCTGTTCGTTCTGCATAGAATGGCAGCTTTTACTTATGTTAACAGCCGCCTGGTGTGCGGTGGCAGTAGTCGAACGAGATTTGCGGTCAATTGGGCAGATATTGCACTGGTGTCCATTCGACGCTTCGCTCAAATTCGGGCCGTGTGGAGAGGCTCAGAAGCCTTGCCGGAAGGACACGGCACAGCCACCGGCACCGTCGCCGCGGGAAAGACTTCGCTGAGTATGGATCGATCACCTTGCCGGCAGAAACTCAGGGTTGGCGATTCCTGCCGTGAAACGCCGTCCGCGTCAGACTCGACAGTCCGTTCACTTCGACGAGTAGTCCCCTATGATGAGATTGCATCGAACGGCGATCTGGGAAGTGACCGAGCATCCCGTGACTCCTTCAGTGAACCGTAGTGGGGACTGACCACTCTGCCCCAGGCGGGAACCGTTGAAACCGTGGACCACCCCGCGCGGGGCAGAGCGGTCTGTCCCCGGCGTTTCTCGTTAAACTAGAAGTTTCCGATGCGTATTGACTCGATCTCTGTCTATCACGTCGCCATGCCGCTGGTCTATCCGTTCCGCACCGCTTACGGCAACGACGACACCATCGAAAGCGTGCTGGTGCGGATGGACTCCGGAAGCGTGACCGGTTGGGGCGAAGGCGCTCCGTGGCGCTTGCCGGGCTACAGTCCCGAATGGGCCGCGAGCGCGTTCAGCATTGTGCGCGACTACCTGGCGCCGCAGGTTGTGGGCAGGCAATTCGACTCGCCGGACCAACTGCAGATGGCCATGTCCGGCATCAAGGGCAATTACTTCGCCAAGGGCGCCGTCGACACCGCGTGGTGGGATCTCCACGCGCGCCTGCGCGGCGAGCCGCTGTGGAAGACGCTGGGCGGCAAAAGCGCGCAAGTGCGCGTGGGCGCCGACTTCGGCGTCATGGAGACCATCGACGCGCTGCTCGCTAAAATCGACGAAGCCATACAACAAGGGTTCCCGCGCGTGAAGCTGAAGTTCCGGCCCGGCTGGGACGTCGACATGGTGGCCGCCGTACGCGGCGCGTTCCCGAAACACACCTTCCACATCGACTGCAACAGCGCCTGGACGCTCGACGCGCTGCCCATGTTCAAGAGGCTCGACCGCTACGAGTTGGCCATGATCGAACAGCCGCTCGCGCACGACGATTTGATCGACCACGCCACGCTGGCTCGCGCCATCGCCACGCCGATTTGCCTGGACGAGAGCATCACCTCGCTCGACCGCGCGCGCAAAGCCATACAGACGAAAGCGTGCGGCTATATGAATCTGAAACCCGGCCGCGTGGGCGGACTCACCGTGGCCGTGAAGATCCACGACCTCTGCCGCGACCACGGCATCCCGTGCTGGGTGGGCGGCATGCTCGAATCCGCCGTCGGCGCAGAGCATTGCCTGGCGCTCGCCACGCTCGCGAACTTCACCTACCCGGCGGATGTGTTCCCCAGCGCGCGCTTCTACAAGAAGGACCTGTCACAACCGGAGCTCGTCGTATCGTCGCCGGGAGCAATGACGGCTCCCGACACGCCGGGTGTGGGCGCGGTGCCGGACCCCGATGAGCTCGCGCGGCTCACCGTGGCCAGCGTGAACGTGAGGCCGGAGTAGAACATGACCAGTGACATGCGTTGTTGGGCGGAAGTCTCACTGGACCGCATCGCGGCCAACTACCGCAACATACGTTCGGTGGTTGGAGAAAAGACCATCGTCGCCTGCGTGGTCAAGTCGGAAGCTTACGGACACGGAATGGTGCCGGTGGCGCGGCGCCTGGTCGCGGAAGGAGCCACGTGGCTCACCGTGACATCCACGCAGGAAGGTCTGGAACTGCGCCAAGCGCTGATCGAAGCTCCCGTCCTGGTGATGGCGGACTCGTTGCGGGCGAACTTCGCCGCCATGCTCGACGCCAGGCTCACGCCCGCCGTTCACAACCTGGACGATCTGTTGGTGTTCAACCAACTGGCCGAGGCGCGCGGGCAAACGGCGAGCGTGCATCTCAAAATCGACAGCGGCATGGGACGGATGGGCGTGCCCGCCGAAGCAGCCGCGATCGTCGAAGCCACGCGCGCTTGTCCGCGCGTCGAAATCGAAGGCTTGATGTCGCACCTGGCCTCGGCATCGGATTTCGGCGGCACGCAAACCAGCCAACAAGTGGCGAACTTCGAGAAGGTCTCGCGCGAACTCACCGACGCCGGCATTCGCCCGCGTTTGCGGCATGTTTCGGCCAGCGGCGGCGTGGCCTTCGGTCATCGCAACGCATGGTTCGACATGGTACGCATCGGCATAAGCCTGTACGGCTACGTGCCCACCACCACCGGCACGGCGCCGGAATGCCTGATCGATGTACGGCCCGCCCTCACCTGGAAAGCGCGCGTGCTGAGCGTGAAACAACTTCCGGCCGGCGCTCCGGTGGGCTACAGCGCGCGGCACGTGACCACGCGGCCCACCCGCATTGCGGTGATTTCGGCCGGCTATGCCGACGGCGTGCTACGTCAGCTTTCCTGCCGCGGATCAGCGCGCGCCGGCGGACGCTGGCTGCCTATGCTGGGCGCGGTCTCCATGGACATGAGCACCATCGATGCCACCGATATGGCCAGCGTGCAATGCGGTGATGAAGTGGAACTGCTCGGCGAAGGCTTCAACGCCAATGACATCGGGGCTTTGACCGGGACTATTTCTTACGACGTACTATGTAAGATTCATCCGCGGGTCAGACGGTTCTACGTAGAAAATGATGTACACGCGAGGTGCCAGCCTAACGTATCAACCTTATTCGACCGATAAGATGAAATCAGAGGCACTACAGGCTGGAATCGGCGCCATGAAGATACTCATCGCGGACGACAGTGTGATCGACCGCCATATCCTTGAGAACTCTCTTCGCAAATGGTCCTACGAGGCGGTGACCGCCTGCGATGGGATTGAGGCGTGGGATCTGTTACAGCATCCCGATGCGCCTCGCTTGGCCGTATTGGATTGGATGATGCCGGGGATGACCGGCGTCGAAATCTGCCGCCGTCTGCGGCAGGAGTCCCGCGGCGCTTATACGTACGTTCTGCTGCTCACTTCGCGAAGTGAGAAAGAGGACCTGGTGGAAGGCATGGAGTCCGGTGCCGATGACTACATCACCAAGCCCTTCGACAACCACGAACTGAAAGTCCGCCTGAGAGCCGGCCGCCGCATCGTCGAACTGCAAGCCGAACTGGTGGCGGCGCGGGAAGCGCTGCGGGTGCAAGCCACCACCGACGCACTCACGCGCACCTGGAACCGTTACTCGATCCTGGAAATCCTGGAAAAAGAACTCAACCGCGCTCAGCGCGAGCATAGCTTCGTCGGCGTAATCCTGGCCGACCTGGATCACTTCAAGGTGGTCAACGACACCTACGGCCACGTGGCTGGAGACGCCGTGCTGCACGAATCGGTCCGGCGCATGCAAGCCTCCATGCGCAGCTATGATTCCATCGGCCGCTACGGCGGCGAGGAGTTTCTGATTGTGTTGCCCGGGTGCGATGCCAACTCCACACTGGAGCACGCCGAACGCCTGCGCGTGGCGCTATCGAGCGAACCCATGAATCTGGTGGAGAACCGCGTGATTCTGACCGCGAGTTTCGGATGCACGGTGGTCGCGCCCGGAATGCAGCCCACCATCGGACAAGTGGTGCACTGGGCCGACGAAGCTCTCTACAACG
>CAZDIZ010000231.1:6225-7356 GCA_964505625.1 uncultured Solibacteraceae bacterium
ATGCAGCCCACCATCGGACAAGTGGTGCACTGGGCCGACGAAGCTCTCTACAACGCCAAGGACGAAGGCCGCAACTGCACGTCCGTCATCACACCGCATCCCAGCCTGGCACGCTCGGCGTAGGAACCGGTCTCCGGCGAGCGCCCAGAATCGCCCGCCGGAGAGGAACGCTTCGAATCAGAACATCAATCTAAGCGCGAGTTGTACGTTCCGCGGATAGCCGTTTTGCGAAGCAACGCTCACTGACCCCGTGTTCCAAGGATCGAAACTAGGGGCGGCGTCGCCGCCAAAGTTGGTGTGGTTGAACGCGTTGAACGCTTCCGCGCGGAATTGAAGCTTCACCCGTTCCTTGATGGCGAAGGTCTTGGCCAGGTTCGTATCCAGAAGCACATAGCCGGGGCCGCGCAGAAATCCGTACGCGCTCGACAGCGTAACCAGGTTCCAATCCAACTGGTGGTCGGGGTCCATGTCGAACGGCGCCAGGTTGAACCACTGATCCCAAGTTCGCTGGCTCTTGGGCAACTGCGCTTCCCGCATGCTGTGGCCCGGCAGCAGCAGCATGTTGCCGACCGAGGCGGGCATGCCGCCCTGCATTCGCAGGATGCCGCCGATCTGCCAGCCCCCCGCGATGCCGTTCACCAGTCCACGCCACTGCGTGCCCCAATGGCGTCCCTTACCGAAAGGCAGTTCGTAGACGCCGTTGAGTGTGAACCTCTTGCCGGGATCGCTGCCATCGATGACTTTCTCGTAGTCCCACTGAACCGGCAGGTTGGACCATTGGTGATTCCACTGCTGTCCCATGCCCTTCTGCCAGGTGAACGTGCCGTCCAGAGTCAGCCCCTTGGACAGACGCCGCTCCACCAGCACCTGGAGCGAGTTGTACCAGGACTTGCCCTTGAACGTATCGCCGCCGTAGCTCGAGTATTGCGGATACGAAAGCAGCAGTTGACTGCGCGAGACGGTCTGGCCACCCAGGTTAGTTCCGGCTAGCAGCGACGTCCCGTTTACAATGAAGGGACTGGGAACTTGTCCGCTCATGAAATCGACCACGGTCTGGTTGTAAGTACCCGTGGTGGAGAGATACTTCGGATCGGTGATGACATTGACGTTGCCGTTCGAGTAGACGTTGCC
>CAZDIZ010000232.1:0-5101 GCA_964505625.1 uncultured Solibacteraceae bacterium
AAAAGCGGCCCGCTTCGGCGGGCCGCTTTTTTTTGTGTGGTAGAGCGGCCTTTCCAGGCCGCTGGCCGGCTTTCCAGCCGGCTTGAGGATCACCGTCCCAACAGATTCTCTACCGCCCCCACCAGGGCGCAGAGCAGGACCAGCGCGGGAAGTCCGTAGTGGAGCCAGTTGCGGGTGTAGTGTAGGACTCGTGCGTGCCGGCGATTCATCGCCTTCTAATATCGCGCGGCAAACGCACAAAACGAATGGGCAGAAAGTACCAACTCTACACGCGGACGGTTCTGGTACGAACCCTGCTTACCGCCGCACGATGACTTCGCGCAGGTTGTCGCGCGTCAGGAAGAACTTCACGGATTGAAACTCGCCGAAGAGCTTCTCAAGCGCACGATTGTTGAAAAACTGCGCCGGCTTGCGCCGGCCGCGCGGCATGAGCGTGATGGTTCTTTCATCGGCCAGACGAAAAGTGTAGAGAGGCACGGTCTCGGCCTTCTCTTCGCCGTGAAAGAACGCCAGCAACATGGCGCCTCGCTTCAGTTGCCGGTGCAGACGTTCCACCATGGCGCTGAGCAGCGGCGCGCTCAGAAATTCCAACGAGTCCCAGATGAGAGCGCCGCCCAGCGCGCCGTCCGAAAAGTTCAAGGTACTCTTCAGAAAGCGTGCCTGCGCCGCCGGCTCCATTTGATTGGCGTAGAAGTCGCCGTGGCCGAAGATAACGTCCAGTTCCTCGTACAAATCCTCGAAGTAGATCTTGTGCCCCAGGCCAGTGATCAAACTGACACTCGATTGGCTCACCTTCGAGAAGTCCACCAGCGACAGACCCTGCGCGCCGTGTATGGAGCCGAAGAACTGCTCCACACCTGGACTGGGCCGCAGTTGTACGGCCGCCTCTTTCACCAACTGCCCGCCTCCTGGACTGTTCAGCGCTTAGACTCCCCCGCGCCGCCTTGCAACGGCAAAGTGGCGTTGGCCGGAGCCGCGGCTGTCTGCGTCTTCGGCGCGTGCGCGTTGTTGTTGGCCTTGCCGGTTTCGGTCTTGACGATGTCGATGCTGCCTTTAAAATAGGCGCCGTCCTCGATGACGATGCGCGCCGTTTTAATATCGCCCACCAGCTTGGCGTCCTTGCGGATCTCGATCTTATCGGTGGCTTCGACGTTGCCGTGAATGGTGCCGAGCACGACGATCTCGCGAGCCTTTACGCCGTTGCTGGTCACCTTGCCGTTGGCGCCGATAGTGAGGCGATGCTCCTGCAACTCGACGGTGCCGTCGAGTTCGCCGTCCACGAACAGATCCTCACGGCTATAGATATTACCCTTCACAATGACAGACTTGCCGATCGATGCCGCGACTCGGGGCGAGTCCATATCCATGGAGCGCCCTGACAGCGTGGACATTGGTATCCCCTCCTTGGTCAGCTCCGCCGAAGACGGCGGCGCAGCCGCCGGTTTTGGTGTAAAGTCCTCATCTTTGCGTCGATTCCACATGCGCAAGATCTCCTCCCCAAGCTTGAAATTACGGTGCGCAGGACTCGCGGTGCCGAAGTTCTATACTAGAAGCTCACGAACAAAAAGGCAATCCGATGAATCCGGTACCACCGACCAGACGCAGTTGGGCGGAACCATTCAAAATTAAGGTCGTCGAACCTGTCCGCCTCGTGAATCCCTCGCAACGCCTCGCCGCTATCGCCGAGGCCGGTTACAACACATTCCTGCTGCGTAGCCAGGACGTCTATATCGATCTTCTCACCGATTCGGGCACTTCCGCCATGAGCGATCGCCAATGGGCCGGCATGATGCTCGGCGACGAGTCCTACGCAGGCAGCCGCAACTTCTACCATCTGGAAGAAACCGTCCGTTCCGTTTACGGCTACAAACACCTGATCCCCACCCATCAGGGACGCGGCGCCGAACATATCCTCTCGCGCGTGCTCATCAAACCCGGTCACGTCGTCCCCGGCAACATGTACTTCACCACCACGCGCCTGCACCAGGAACTGGCCGGCGGATCGTTTGTCGACATCATCATCCCGGAAGCGCACGACCCGGCGAACGAACATCCTTTTAAAGGCAACGTCGATCTTTCGAAGCTCGAAGCCGTCATCGCCGAATACGGCGCCGCGCGCATCCCGTATGTGAGTCTGGCCGCCACCGTCAACATGGCAGGCGGGCAGCCCATCTCACTTGAAAACCTGCGCGCGGTGCGCGAACTCACCGCGCGGCACGGCATACGCATCATCCTGGACGCCACGCGCGTCGCCGAAAACGCTTACTTCATACAGCAGCGCGAACCGGCCGAGCGGGACCTCTCCATCGCGGAAATCGTGCGCGAGATCTGCTCACTCACCGACGGCTGCACCATGAGCGCGAAGAAGGACGCACTGGTCAACATCGGCGGCTTCCTGGCGGTGAACGACTGGGACATCTTCGAGGAAGCCCGCAACATGGTGGTGATCTACGAAGGCCTGCACACCTACGGCGGCATGGCCGGACGCGACATGGAAGCGGTGGCTATCGGGCTGGAGGAATCCGTCGACGACGATCACATCCGCGCGCGCGTGGGACAGGTGCTTTACCTGGGCGAGAAGCTGCGCGATTGGGGCGTTCCCATCGTGCTACCTATCGGCGGGCACGGAATCTTTCTCGACGCCAAAGCGTTTCTCCCGCACCTGGATCAATCGCAGTATCCGGCGCAGGCATTGGCGGCGGCCATCTATCTGGATTCGGGCGTGCGCACCATGGAACGCGGCATCGTTTCGGCGGGCCGCGATAAAGATACCGGCGAAGAACACCACCCGAAACTCGAACTGGTGCGCGTCACCATTCCGCGCCGCGTTTACACACAGGCGCACATGGATGTGGTGGCCGAATCGATTCTCGCCGTGTATCAGGAACGCGAAAAGGTCCGCGGCCTGCGCATGGTCTACGAACCGCGTTACCTGCGCTTCTTCCAGGCACGCTTCGAACCGCTCGCGTAACAGCGGTTCTCTTAGTTGCGGCGCTTCAGCGTCGGGCGGTCATCGGAGTCGTCTCCGCCCTTCTTGTCGGTGCTATCGCCTTCGATCGGACCGGTGCCCGCGCCGGGTGCTTTGCGCAGCTTCGGCTTGTTGGCGTCCTTGTCGTCGATCTTGCGGCGATTGTGCATGGCCATCAGGCGATCCTTCACGGCGTCGAATTCCGAAGTCGTCACCACATACTCCGGCTTCGCTTTCAGGATTTCCTGAATGTTCTTCTGCGCCGTCTGGATGCGGTCGTCCGTCATTGGGTGCGAGGCGAAGATCTTGTTCATCGTGCCCGGCTTCTTCTTTTCGAGCGTCTGGATCTTTTCGAAGAAGTCGACGAATGCCGTCGGATCGTATCCGGTCTTGTAGAGATACTGCAACCCCAGAAGGTCCGCCTCGGATTCGAAGCCGCGCGAGAACTTCAGGAAGCCCACCGGAATCAGAACGCCGGCGCCTTGCCGCGCACCGTAACCGGCCCAGCCGCCCATGAAGATCAGTGGAATGGTTGCTAGATTCGCGATGGTACCGCGCGAGGCCTGCCGCGTGCCGTGCCGCGCCGCCACGTGCGCGATTTCGTGCGCCATCACGCCGGCTAGTTCCGCTTCGCTCTCCGCTTTCAGGATCAGCCCGGAGTAGACGTAGAAGAATCCGCCCGGCAGCGCGAAAGCATTCACCTCTTCGCCGTCGATTACCTTGATGGTGAACGGAACCTTGGCATCCGAATTACGCACCAGGTTCTGCCCCACGCGGTTGACGTACTCGCTCACCAGCGGGTCGTCCACGATCTTCGCTTGCCGCTCGATGTCCTGAGCCAGGCCCTTGCCCAGAGCGATCTCTTTTTCGAGCGAATAGAAGTTGATGCCCTTACCGACATCGCGGTCGCCGATGGCCTCCGGATCCTTCTTCTTGTCTTTGGCCAAAATGCCGGCGGGAATCGCCAAGGTAAACGCCAGCGCCAGAACGGCGCCGCTACGGATTGCGCGTCTCATGGTGATGCTCCTTTGCTCCCCAGCCCTCAAACCCATTATAGTGCCGCGCAGGGCTCGGGTTGCGGGTGGCCTATTGGTTTAACGTATAGTTGGATTGATGGGTTTCCAGAATGAAACGCCCGTGTGGAGCCAGTACCGCCACCACTTTCCCGCAGCCGAACACCTGATTTATCTGCATCATGCCGGTGTGGCGCCGCTTTGCAGACGCGCCGCCGAAGCCATCCACCACCTGGCTGACGATTGCCTGCTCTACGGCTCTTACCATTACGACCAGTGGATGGAAACCTACGACGGACTGCGCTCGGCCACCGCGCGCCTTATCAACGCGACACCGGCCGAGATCGCGCTCGTAAAGAACACCTCCGAGGGGATTTCCACCGTCGCACGCGGCATCGAATGGCGGCCCGGCGACCGCATCGTGGCCTTTCGCGAGGAATTCCCCGCCAACTATTTCCCGTGGAAGCGTTTGGAGGATCACGGCGTTAAGGTCGAATGGCTCAGCGTGTTCGCGACGCTGGAGGAAATCGACCGCGCCGTTCGCGGCGCCCGTCTGTTGGCTGTCAGCTTCGTGCAGTATCTGAGCGGTTATCGCGCGGACCTCAATGCCATCGGGGAAATCTGCCGCCGGCACGGCTGCTTCTTCTTTGTCGACGCGATCCAGGGCTTGGGCGCATTTCCGGTGGACGTGCGCAAGGCGAACATTCAAGCGCTGGCCGCCGATGGGCACAAGTGGCTGCTCGGGCCCGAAGGCTGCGGCATCCTCTACGTGCAGAAGGACGTGCAGGACTCCATCGAACCTGTCGAGTTCGGTTGGACCAACGTCGCCGGGTACAACGACTATGCTTCGCGCGACATGGCTCTACGCGCGGACGCCGGCCGTTATGAGTGTGGCACGTTGAACACCGTGGGCTGCTACGGGCTGCGTGCTTCCATCGAGTTTTTGCTGGAAGTCGGCATCGAGCGCATCGCGGCGCACGTGCAACAACTGGGGGATCAAATCGCCGATGGCGTCCGCGCGAAGGGATACGAAGTCCTCGGCGCGCGCACTCCGTCAAGTGGAGCCGGCATTGTCAGCTTCCGCAAGGAGAGCATCGACAGCCGCGTGATCGTGCGCGAC
>CAZDIZ010000232.1:5201-7256 GCA_964505625.1 uncultured Solibacteraceae bacterium
GAGATCGACATCGCCGAAGCGCGGACGCTTGAAGCGATCCTTTAGCCTGTAAGGAACCGTGCAATCGAAGATGGTCTTGCAGGAGACGCCGTCGGCGCCGATCGAAGGGCTGAAATCGGGCGATTGCGACGGGTCGAGCGGATGGCAGCGGACGCCCGGGATGAAGACCGTGCTCGCGTCGCCCTGATAGCGAGTGGTCATCGCCCACAGCACGTCGTTGATATCGAACAGGTCCACATCCTCGTCCACCAGGATGACGTGCTTCAACTCCGGAAACGCCGCGAACGCGGCCAACGCGGCCTGGCGCTGCCGGCCTTCGTCGGATTCCGACAGCTTACGGAATTGCAGGATGATCAGGTACTTGCCGCCGCCCGAGGGATGCGCGTAGGCGTTCACCAGACGGCCCGGCATGGTGTTCTCAACCAGGCGCATCACGCTGGCTTCGGTGGGAATGCCGGTCAGTGAAGTGTGCTCGGCGCCTGGGCCGACCAGCGTCTGATAGATGGGATTGCGTCGATGCGTGACGGCGCGCACGCGGATCACCGGCACCGACGCTTGCGCGCGCCCCAAATAACCAGGGAATTCCGGCATCGCGTAGCCGCCACCGGTCAGCACATCCTCCGCCACGCGTTCGTTCGGCAGGATCTCGCCTTCGATCACAATTTCGGCGTTCGCGATGGCTTTCGCCGGCACCGTCACGCACGGCGTGAGTTCCACGGCGCGCTTCCGTATCGCTCCAGCCACGCTCAGTTCGTCGAACCCGAATGGCGTAGTGGGCGGCTCGAAACACGCGGCCAGGTAGATGGCCGGGTCCAGCCCGATGTTGATCGAAACGGGCAGCGCGCGCCCGGCAGCTTCGGCCTTCTGGCGGAACATGTCGATGTGGCGGCCGGGAACGAAATAGATGCTCAGACGATCCGGCGCAATGGCGCACATTCGATGGATCGTCACGTCGGAGGCACCGGTCTCCGGATCTTCGGCGCGTACCAGCCCCATGGTGAGGAATGGCCCGGAGTCGTCCGGGGTGTTTGTCGCGATGGGCAGCAGGCGCAGGATATCGAGCGGGGCGCGATGCACGATCTCCTGGCACGGCGCGGCGGCATTGCTGACGACAGGCGCAACCGGAGACTTCAACGCGTCGGTCAACACAGACGCAACGCGCTCCACCGTCGTGCCTAATACGAGCGCCGTCCGCTCCCGGCTCGCCAGCACGCCGGCCACTGCACGCATCCCCGAATAGCCGCGCAGCTTCTCAAAGACGGCGGCGGGTCCGATGCGCGTCGGTGGAGGAGCCGGCGTGCCAGCCCCTACGTAACGGTACAGGCCCGCCAGTTCGACCTTCGGATCAATCTCCTCGGCAACGTGTACAAGTTGCTCGGCCGTGGCCTCCAGCAACTCCAGCGCCGAACGCAAATCGTGAACCGCACAGGTGGCGTCCATCTTCGTCCTTATGCCCAAAAACACGAAAGCCCCTGGACGAATCCAGGGGCTTTCATTCTATATTATCCGGGCGACTTCCTACTCTCCCACACACTCGCGCGCGCAGTACCATCGGGGCTGAAGGGCTTAACTTCCGTGTTCGGGATGGGAACGGGTGTGACCCCTTCGCTAGAGTCACCCGAAAGATCGTGTGACTGATATATATTGACGGGCACCGCTTGCATGCGGCGCCTACGGCGGTTATTGGAACCGCCGCCACTCTGTAGCCACAGTAAATTCTATGGTCAAGCCGAACGGGCTATTAGTAGCAGTAAGCTCAATCCATTACTGGACTTACACATCTGCCCTATCAAACTGGTCGTCTTCCAGAGCCCTTCTTACCTTTCGGTTGGGAGATCTCATCTTGGGGAAGGTTTCGCGCTTATATGCATTCAGCGCTTATCCTGACCGAACTTCGCTACCCAGCCATGCCGCTGGCGCGACAACTGGAACACAAGAGGTTCGTTCATCCCGGTCCTCTCGTACTAAGGACAAGCCCCCTCAAATCTCCTACGCCCACCACAGATAGGGACCGAACTGTCTCGCGACGTTCTGAACCCAGCTCACGTACCGCTT
>CAZDIZ010000233.1:0-3620 GCA_964505625.1 uncultured Solibacteraceae bacterium
GGCCAGTGGTGGTGCTCGTCGGCAACGGCGGGCTCGCTGCTCCTGTTGCTTTACGAGGAGACGGGAGAGGAACGCTATCTACGCGCCGGACGCGGAGCCCTGGAGTGGATGGTCCGTCAGAATTTCCGCCAGGCGAAACCCATCACCTTCCAGGAGCGGCCGACCGGTATCATCTTCTACTGCTTTGAACTGTACGCCGTGGGTTTGCGGTATCTCACGCCCGGCAGTCCGTCTTACCGGCTGGCTGAAGCGCAGCTCGCGGAAGCGATCACGTGGATGAAGGAGCACCCCGTCAAGCAAGCGCCCGGCGATTGGCGCGCCTTTGACCTTCACACCGACATGGCCGGGTTGCCCTATCTGAAACTCATCTTCGCCCGCACTTTTCCGCAGTACCGGCCGCTCTCGATCGCGGCTGACGAAGATCTTGACCGAGTCGCCGCTTGGTTGTTTTCCCGAGGCGATCCCCCCGTTTCCCGGCTGATTCCATGGGAAGTGCTGTCGTTCGGAATGCTCTCGTTCGCCGAACGCGTGAGCCCAGGGCTGCTCTATCGCTCTTCCTCCGGAAAACGCAAGGGGCGCCCGTAGGCGCCCCAGAGGAGGAGGATCAGTATGGATTGTTGGAAATCGTTAGGCGTTCACGACCTGTAGCTTGGATCGCGTCAACGCGCTGGTGATGGTCTTGCGGCGGCGCTTCATCTGATACATCTTGTTGTCGGCGGTCCCCAGGGCGTTCTTGAGGGAACCATCCCGAACTTCCGCCATGCCCCAACTCACCGAGATCTTGTGCTTGCCGGATTGACGCAGATGGAAATCCGCCAGCCGGTGCTCGATGCGAGCCATGCGCTTCTGCGCGGCTTCCGGGCACTCGTTCTTGAAGAAAATCACGAATTCGTCGCCGCCCCACCGGCAGGCGAAATCCTGTTCGCGGATGGAACTGCGAATCAGGCCACCGACGCCCTGCAGAACTTCATCGCCAGCCAGATGCCCGAAGCTGTCGTTGATTTCCTTGAACTCGTCCACGTCCAGGACCGCGGCCACGCCCGTCACCTTGCCGCCGCTCTCAAGCAGTTCCGTGAGCACGACGCGGTTGTGCAGGCCGGTCAATGGATCGACGTTGATGGGCACCGCGGACGGTTCAGCGGTCTTGGCGTCTTTTTTCAGAACGGCATTGATGCGTCGCAGACGGTCGTTGTCGCGGGCCAACAGGTCCACCACGAGAGCGACCCCGGCTATGCCGAGGATCTGCGCCCACATCAGAACGGTTTCGGGTTGGATGATGGGGTTGTGCATCGGTACATTTCGATTCTATTGATACAGAGGCACTTGGGAAATGAGTCGTAGGTCACATTTTCAGGGAGTACCTTAGTAGGAAACTCAGGTGGGATGGAAGTACTAAGGTTTTGGCGCCGCGTAGATCAAAAGGCCCAACGGCCCACACCGCCCCGGCCCGGCAACGGTATGGATTGGCGCTGTCGCGTGGCGGCGGGGGCACCGGCGGACCGGGAGCCCGGACGGCGGTTCGGGTAGATGCCGAAATCGATCTCGGCTTCGGTGAAGGTGAGTTGGCGGTCCAGTACCATTTCGAGCGTGGTCCCTTGCGCCAGCACGGCGTCCGGCCCGCGCGAAAGCAGCACGCCGATCAGTCCGGCGGCGGCTCCGGCGGCCGCGCCGATGCCGGCTCCCATGGCGCCGTGTCCCGCCGCGCTGCCCGCGATCACTCCGACGGAAGCGCCCGCGGCGGTGGCTTCGCCGACCGTGCGCGCATCGCCGCTCTTGTTACCCTCGCTTTTCACGCGGCCTTCGGCGCGGTCCAGTTCTTCGTTGGTGCGGCCGTCCAGACTGCCGATGCGGGCGCGGAAATCGCGCGTCACGCCGTTGGGCAGGGTCAGAGAATCGAAGCGTACAAAGACTTCACCGCGCCCCTTGATCTTGCCGGGGCGCTTGACGTCGGTGACCGTGCCGGCCACGTAGCTGCCCGGAGGGATCACCACGCGTCCGTTGGCCAGAATCGGGAATGCGGATTCCAGGTAGACGCGGTCTCCCGGGGCGGCGTGCTTGGTGCTAATGCTGTTGATCAGGCTGAGCGGGACGCGCGTCCCCTTATCGACCAGGAAGACGGGTGCGGCGGTGCTTTCGGCCATAGGGGCGGGCGCGGGCGGCTGATCCTGGGCTGGCAGGCAAACCAGGGCGCCGGAAACAATCAGAATCGCAAGCACTTTCATGGCGGACTCCTGAGGGCTATTCTAGCCCATGCATGTTAAACGCATGTAAAGTGCTTAAGGTTGCCGTCGCGCTACATGTTTTCGATGATGGCCGAGGCGAATTCGCTGGTTCTCAGCTTGGTGGCGCCGTCCATCAGACGGTGCAGGTCATAAGTGACGCGTTTCTGCGCCAGCGTCTTGGTGATGGCCTGTTCGATCACCGCGCTCACTTCCTTCCAGCCCATGAACTCGAACATCATCGAGCCGCTGAGGATCACGCTGGAGGGGTTGATGACGTCCTGGCCCGCGTATTTCGGCGCGGTGCCGTGGGTGGCCTCGAAGACGCCGTGCTGGTCGCCGATGTTGGCGCCCGGAGCCATGCCCAGCCCGCCAACTTGCGCCGCGCAGGCATCTGACAAGTAGTCGCCGTTCAGGTTGGGTGTGGCCAGCACGTCGTACTCGTCCGGACGCAGCAGCACTTGCTGGAAGATGGAGTCCGCGATGCGGTCCTTCACCAATACCTTGCCGTCAGGGATGGCGCCGCCGACTTCGGATTCGATCACGCACGAATCGGCGAATTCCTCGCGCACCAGATCGTAGCCCCAATCGCGGAAGGCGCCCTCGGTGAACTTCATAATGTTGCCCTTGTGCACCAGCGTGACGCTCTTGAGACGATTGGCGATAGCGTACTGTATGGCGCGGCGGATCAGACGCTTGGAGCCGGTGACGCTGATCGGTTTGATGCCGATGCCGGAATCCGGGCGGATGTGGCATCCCATTTCACCGTTGAGCCAGCCGATGACCTTGGCGGCTTCGGCTGTGCCCTGGCGCCATTCGATGCCGGCGTAAACGTCCTCAGTGTTTTCGCGGAAGATCACGACGTTCAGTTTCTCGGGGCTCTTCATGGGAGAGGGAACGCCCGGGTAGTAGCGCACCGGCCGCCAGCACACGTACAGGTTCAGCAGTTGGCGCAGCGACACGTTCAGGCTGCGGATGCCGCCGCCGACCGGTGTGGTCAGCGGACCCTTGATGGCGATGTGGAATTCGGTGATGGCGTCGAGGGTGTCCTGCGGCAGCCAGTTGTTGAACTTCGAAAACGCCTTTTCGCCGGCGAAGATCTCGTACCAGGCGATCTGACGTTTACCTTGGTAGGCTTTGGCGACCGCGGCGTCGAATACGGCTTGTGACGCGCGCCAGATATCGGGACCGGTCCCGTCGCCTTCAATGAACGGGATGATGGGGTGGTCGGGGATGACGAACTTGCCGTCCTGGAATTGGATAGGCTCCCCGTGAACAGGGACAGGAACGTGGTTGTAGGCTTTCATGCTTGCTCCAGAGCGAGAATCGGCGAATGCCCAGTCGGCCGCGCAAACGCACCCCGCGCGGCTGCATCCGTATCGGCCAACAGGATATCAGGGC
>CAZDIZ010000233.1:3720-5110 GCA_964505625.1 uncultured Solibacteraceae bacterium
GGGGCGAGCATTCCTGCTCGCCGCGCCCACTTTCCAGTGGGCGCAAGCTGGCGTGGCCGCCAAACAGCCTCACATCCCACCCGTTTATCTGTTGGCCTGTCTGGGGTTGCACGCAACCGACATTTGGAATATGTTTAGTTCGAAATCGGCGTGCCGTGCATCCAATGGGGCGAGGATCACGCGGCCACGGCCGAATCTTACGAGGGACTGCGATGCCGAATAACACACTCACGATCACTGACAATCGAACGGACCGCACCTACACGGTTCCGCTGTTCAAAGATACCGTCCGGGCCATGGATTTGCGACAGATCAAAACGGGTCCGGAAGACTTCGGCCTGATGACGTACGATCCGGCCTACATGAACACGTCCTCCTGCCAGAGCGCCATCACGTTTATCGATGGCGACAAGGGAATCCTGCGCTATCGCGGCTATCCGATCGAAGTGCTGGCCGAGAAGTGTTCCTATCTGGAAGTCGCCTACCTTCTGCATCACGGTGAGTTGCCCACCGAGGTTCAACTGAACCGCTGGACCAAGGAAATCAACTCGCACATGCTGCTGCACGAAAACACCAAGAAATTCATGGATGGCTTCCGCGATGACGCCCATCCCATGTCCATGCTGGTGAGCACGCTGGCGGCTCTGTCCACCATCTACCCCGAAGCGCGAAAGGTGCACGACGTCGAATCGCGGCGCATGCAGATCGTCCGCCTGATCGCCAAGGTGCCCACGATTGCCGCGTTTTCCTTCCGGCATAACCACGGCTATCCGTACATCTATCCGGATAACGAACTCAGCTACACCGAGAACTTCATGAACATGCTCTGGAGGATGGTGGAGCCGAAGTTCCAGGTGAACCCGATCATCGCCCGGGCGCTGGACATCCTGTTCATCCTGCACGCCGATCATGAGCAGAACTGCTCCACAAGTGCCATGCGCGCCGTGGGCAGCTCGCAAGCCGATCCTTACCTGAGCGCGGCGGCGGCCACGGCGGCGCTTTCCGGCCCACTGCATGGCGGCGCCAACGAAGAAGTGCTGCACATGATCGACGAAATCGGCACGCGCGACAACATCCCCGCCTACATCGAGCAGGTCAAAGCCGGCAAGTGCAAGTTGATGGGATTCGGGCACCGCGTCTACAAGAATTACGACCCGCGCGCCGCCATCATCAAGCAGGCCGCCGACCAGGTCTTCGAAGTCACCGGACCGAATCCGAAGCTGGAAATCGCCAAGGAGCTTGAGAGCATCGCGCTCAACGACGAGTACTTCATCAAGCGTAAGCTGTATCCGAACGTCGATTTCTACTCCGGGATCATTTATCAGGCCATGGGCTTCAAGCCCGAAATGTTCACGGTGCTGTTCGCCATCGCCCGCATGAGCGGCTGGTT
>CAZDIZ010000233.1:5210-7151 GCA_964505625.1 uncultured Solibacteraceae bacterium
AATCCCAACGCCTGCGCCAACTGCCACATCATGCGCGAGTACCTGGACTCGTGGCAAAAATCCAGTCATCACACGCGCGCCGTCTGTAACGATTGCCACGCGCCCGAACATCTGGTGGCGAAGTTGTGGAACAAGGCCGACAACGGCTGGAACCACTCGGTGAAGTTCACTTTTCAGAATTTCTCCGATCCCATTCGCATCCGCGCGGTGAATTCCGAACGCTTGCGCGCCAACTGCATCCGCTGCCATGAAGAGCTGACCAGCGATGTACGCACGGCGCCCGCGCACATGCGCTCGGCCGGACTGGATTGCGTGCACTGCCACGCGGGCGTAGGGCACGGACCAAGGAGATAGCTCTCGATGAAATCGAACCGCTGGAAATACATCGCCCTGAGCGGCGCCGTGGCCGTGGCCACGTTTCTGGTCACCATGCTGCTCATGAACATCGGCGAGCGCAAACAGGAGGCGCGGCAGAGCTACCTGGAACTGGCGCGGCTCACCGAGGACACCATCGAGCCGGCCGAGTGGGGCAAGAATTTTCCGCGCGAGTACGACGGCTACAAACGCACCGTCGATATCCAGCGCACCAAGTACGGCGGCAGCGAAGCGTTCTCACGCCTGGACGCCGATTCGCACCTGCGGCGCATCTTCGCCGGCTATCCGTTTTCCATCGACTATCGCGAGGAACGCGGCCACGCCTACTCGCTCAAGGATCAGGATGAGACCGAGCGCGTGAAGCAGCGCCCGCAGACCGGCGCCTGCCTGCACTGCCACGCCTCCATCATCCCCACTTACCGCAAGCTGGGCGGCGGCGACGTCATGAAGGGATTCGCGCTCGTGTGTCCCATGCCGTTCGCCGAAGCGCGCAAGTTGGTGACGCATCCGGTGACGTGCCTGGATTGCCACGATCCCAAGACCATGGCGATTCGCGTCACTCGTCCCGGGTTTCTGAACGGCATCAAAGCGTACAAGAAATCGCAAGGCATCGAGAACTACGATCCCAACACCATGGCCACGCGCCAGGAGATGCGCAGCTTCGTCTGCGGCCAGTGCCACGTCGAATACTACTTCGCCAAGGAGACCAAGCTGGTCACCTATCCGTGGGCCAAGGGCTTGAAGGTTGACGACATCGAAGCCTACTACGACGAGATCAAATTCAGCGACTGGACGCACGCGGAAACCGGCGCTGGCGTGTTGAAAGCGCAGCATCCGGAATTTGAGATGTGGAACCAGGGCATACACGCGCGTAGCGGAGTGGCCTGCGCCGATTGCCACATGCCCTACATGCGCCAGGGCGCGGTGAAGATCAGCGACCACCACGTGCGCAGTCCGCTGCTGAACATCGAGCGGGCGTGCCTCGCCTGCCATCCGTTCCCCGCATCGGAAATGAAACTGCGCGCCGAGATGATCCAGGATCGCAACGCGAAGCTCCTCGCACGCGCCGAAGACGCGCTGGTGGCGTTCTACGACGAAGTGAAAGCAGCCAAGGCCGCGGGCGTATCCGACGACAAACTCACCGAAGCCCGCGCGCTACAACGCAAAGCGCAGTTCCGCGCGGACTTCGTCAACGCGGAAAACTCCATGGGCTTCCACGCACCGCAAGAAGCCGCGCGCATCCTAGGCGAAGCCATCGACTACGCCCGCCAAGCGCAACTCAGCGCGAGGCGGGCGATTGGGAAGTGACGTTGTTGCGCTCAAGCCGTTCGAGACGAGGACGAGAGGGACGAGAGGGAAAAAAGGGGGGGGAAAAGGGAAAAAATGGGACAGACGCATTTTAAAAAATGGGACAGACGCATTGAGGTTGAGATGTCTGCGCGTTTCTGGCGACTGTGTTTTTGCAGATGCCTCGACGATCGCGGGTGGTGATTGCCGGAATCGCGCAGCATGTCACGCAGCGGGGCAATGACCGGCAGGACGTCTTCCTTTCTTCCGCCGACCGCC
>CAZDIZ010000234.1:0-7082 GCA_964505625.1 uncultured Solibacteraceae bacterium
AGCCTGCGCGTGGCCAACTGGCTGCGCGAACAGGGGGTCGCTTGTTGCCAGAGCATGTCGGGCGGCATTGATCGCTGGAGCCAGGAAATCGATCCGAGCGTTCCGCGTTATAGCTAAGCTATTTCAGGCCGGCCTTCTTCAGCAGCGCTAGGAACTGCTTCTGCGTACGCATGTCGATGGACTGCGCCGCCAGCTTGCCGTCGCGATCGAAGATGAAGGTTTTCGGGATTCCTTCCACGCGGAAGAGCTTGTTGATCGCGCGGCCGGGGTCGAGCAGCACCGGGAAGGTGTACTTATTGGCGGCGAGGAACGGCCGCGCCTTGCCGGCGTCTTCGTCCGTGATGGCGAGAATCACGAAGCCCCGCTTCTGAAAACGCGTGTAGAGCGCTTCCAGATCCGGCATCTCTTTCCGGCAGGGCGGACACCACGTGGCCCAGAAGTTCACCAGCACGACCTTGCCGCGCAACTTGCTTAACGTCCACTCTTTCCCATCGAGATCCTTCAAAGTGAAGTCGGCCTTGCTTCGGGCTTCATCGTCGGCGGCCAGCTTGGCCATGGCGGCGGCGAGTTGCGGAACTTCGAGCGCAACGCGCATGTTCTCGTAACGGACAAGCTGCGCCAGTTGCAGGTAAGGTCCGGCGGGCTGGCCTTCGACGTCCGGCTGCGGATTCGCGCGCAGGGCTTCAGCGAGCGTCGTGGCGACTTCCTGCAGCGTACCGCGCCCGAAGTCGCCTTCGGTGGCGAGGCTTGTCAATTGCGAAGCAAGGCCCACCCGAATGGGCGTTGGAGGCAATTTGCGAATGTCGAGCGCGAGTTGTTTGGTAACCCGCGCGCGCTCATCGTCCGGCAGCTTGCGAAGATTCATCCGTCCGGCGATGGCTTTTTCCTGTTCGCTCCAGACGGGCTTTTGCGCCGAAGCGGCAAGGGGAACGAAGAACAAGGCAATGAGTAGGGAGCGCATCAGGTCCACCATAGCGCAGTGTGGTGCCGATTGAATTGGTCCTTTCGTTAGGAGGACCATGAACCTGCCGATGCGATCTCCCGCGACCTTGGCCGACCTCTTCGCCGCTCCGGCTCACATCCTAACGCCAGAAAAGAGTTGACGCCTACTGTACTATGGGTCATAATACACCTGTGATACCGTTCCAGGTCGTCTTCCGGCCGGGCAGCTCTCTTTACGAGCAGGTCGTTTATGCCGCCAAGAAAGCCCTCATCTCCGGACGGCTGCGTCCTGGCGACCCGTTTCCGTCGGTGCGCGCGCTCAGCACCGCGCTCAAGATCAATCCCAACACGGCGCACAAGGTGGTCACGCATCTGCTCAACGAGGGGCTGCTCGAAGTGATGCCCGGCACGGGAACGGTGGTGGCGCCGCTGCCGGAATCGACGGCCGGCGAGCGTGCGCATCTGGTCGACGAGCAACTCGAGCAACTCGTCGTCGAGGCCAAGAAATTGGGTCTGGAACTCGACGAGGTCACCACGGCGCTCCGCAATCACTGGAAACGGCTGGAATCGGGCAAAGGAGATCGGACAAAGAGATGAACGGCGTCATTCACGCGGAAGGTCTTACCAAGCGCTTCGGCCGTACATTGGCGCTCGATCAAGTCAACCTGAATGTTCCCGAAGGCGGCATTTACGCGCTGGTCGGCCCCAACGGCGCGGGCAAAACCACGGCCATCAAAGTCCTCATGAACATACACTCGCCGACGGCAGGCGCGAGCACCGTGCTAGGCACCGACTCCAAGCGGCTTGGCCCGCGCGACTTTGCCCGCATCGGTTATGTGTCCGAGAACCAGGAAATGCCCGAGTGGATGACGGTGGACTGTTTTCTGAAGTTCCTGGCGCCGCTCTATCCGACCTGGGATGAGGCGCTGGCCGCGGAACTGGTGGCACAGTTCGACCTTCCCACCGAACGCAAGCTACGGCACCTTTCACGCGGCATGCGCATGAAAGCGGCGCTGGCGAGTTCGCTCGCCTATCGCCCCAAACTGATTGTGCTGGACGAGCCGTTCACGGGCCTGGATGCGCTGGTGCGCGATGAACTGATCGAATCGCTGCTAGCGCGCGCCGAAAACACGACCATTTTCATTTCTTCGCACGATCTGGCCGAGATCGAGAGCTTTTCCAGTCACGTCGGTTATCTGGACCAGGGGCGGCTCCAGTTCTCCGAAGAGCTCGAATCGCTGAGCACGCGCTTTCGCGAAGTGGTGGTGACGCTCGATCAGCCGACCGCGGTGCCGGCGCCATGGCCCGCGGCCTGGTTGCAGCCGGAAGCTTCGGGCACCGTGCTGCGGTTTGTCGACACGCACTTCGACGCCGAACGCACGCCAGCCGAATTGCGGAGCGTGATCACCGGAGTGCGCGACGTTGCGGCGAACGGGATGCCGCTACGGGCAATCTTCGTGGCGTTAGCCAAGGCTGGCCGCCGCGCGGCGGCATGAGGAGCACGAAGATGCGACAAGTCCTTCTCATCTTCCGCAAAGACGTGCGTCATCTGTGGCCGCAAGTCGTCATCCTGTGGGCGATGCTTGCCGGCTATGCGTCCCTAAGTGCCGCGGTGCCGGCTCACGCGACGCTGGTCTATGTGATCTCGGCGCCGGCAGTTGTTCTACTGGGGACCTTTGCTTTTTTGGTGGGGGTGTTGACCCATGCCGACTCCACTATGGGCGACCGGCAGTTTTGGGTTACTCGCCCCATCTACTGGCACGAGTTGCTGATCGCAAAGGCTCTTTTCGTACTGGTTTTCATCGCGTTGCCGGTCCTCGTGTCGCATGTAGTCACTTTGGCCGCGATCGGAATGCCTCTCTTGTCGTCGATTCTAGCGGTGCTTTCAGAACTTGGCGGCCTGGCCGCACTACTCGCAGCGGTTTTTGTTTTGGCGGCTTTCACTCAAAGCTTGTCGCAGTTGTTTCTACTTGCGCTTGGCGGAAGCATCGTTGGAGTGATTTCGATGTGGACGATCGCCGGCACTTCATATGAAAGTATGAGCTGGGGTGGGCTGGAATGGGTACGCAGTAGCGCCACCAATGTGCTGGTACTGTCCGGAGCGACGGTGTTGCTTGTGCTCGTTTACCGGCGGCGCTCGCTGTGGATTTGCCGTGCACTGTTTGCCGGAGTGTTCCTGCTGATGCCCGCGTCGCTGTGTCTGAACTGGTGGCACGCGGCCTGGAATGTGCAGGCATGGGCGTACGGCGGCCGGAGCGCGCCGCCTGTGTCGATTGTCTTCGACGAGAATGCGGAGCTGCCGGCGAACAGCGGTTGGTACTGCTATTCGCGCGACAGGGTTGTCGGCGTTAAGATCCCCGTTAAAGTGCGCGGCATCCCTGACGGCATGCAACTGATTGGCGAGCGCCTGCGCACGAAAATCGATGCGCCCGGCGGCCAAGTATGGGATTCGGGGTGGTGCGCCATCGGCGGGATCGGAGCGACGGACGGGCGCCCTCACCTTCTACGTCATAACGGGCCGAACTTCCTGGCAGCTAACGTCGACATGCCGTTTTTCGACCAAGTGAAGAACTCGCCGGCACACGTTCACGTCACAATGACCTTCGCCGTGCTCAGCGCGCCGGAGGCAGTTCACGTTCCCGTCGGTGGACCACCGCAGCTGATCACCCCGGGGACGGTCTGTTCTCTGCCGACGAAAAACGACCCCACAGTTTGGTGTTTCTCAACCGAAGGAGGGAGAGCGTGGCGGGAAGTCTATTGGGAGCCGTGGAAAACGCCCCAAGACAACGGCGTCGGCTTAATTCCAAGGAGTGCATTTCAAGCTTTTGGATCTTTTCAGCATCGGCGGGAGAGTGTGGCACCCTTCACACCATTCACGGGTTCGTTCGCAACAGTGCTTTCACGGCGTGTTGAGAGTTTTTTCGAAACGGACCTGGACATTCCGCACATTGTGTTACAGCCGCGCGAAGTCGGGCGGTCCCGCAGCCCGAGCCAGTTCATGGAAACGTTGAGGATCAATCCGTGAAAGTCATCGTTCAGCTAATGCGAAAAGATGCGAGATGCCTGTGGCCGTGGATTGCGGTGACGTGGCTGCTTCTGGCTCTGTTTCCGTTGCATGAGACGATGGCCGCGGACCCGGTGCGCGGGTTTCGGAGTCTCCTGTTCCAAGTCGCGCTGCCCGTTGCGATGTTCCTACTAGTGATAGTGAGCGTCCAGCAGGAGAAGCTCATCGGCGATCGCCAGTACTGGCTGACGCGGCCGTTCACCGGCTGGCACCTGCTGGCCGCCAAGATATTGTTCTTCGTTGTGTTCCTGAATGTGCCGATGTTATTGGTTCGCGCGGTCATGTTGAGGAACGCCTTGATGCCGGTGACCGAGAACGTCCCGGCGCTGGTCTGCTATCAAGTTCTGTTCACGCTTGCCTTCATTCTACCGGTAGCGGCTCTGGCCGCAGTCACCAAAAGTGTGGGACAAGCCATCCTCGCCACGGTGGCCGGGTTCGTTGCTCTATCGATCGTGGGTGCCTACTGGTTTCGCGGCTCGGGCAGTTCTCCAAACTGGGGCACTTTAGGCTGGATTCGCTCGATTCTGATCGTGGGCGTGATCGCGGCTGGCGGAGCGACGGGGCTGGTTCTTCAGTACGCGGGTCGAAGAACGTTTTCGTGCCGATTGATTCTCGCGGCAGTCGCCGCATTGGCGTTTGCAGCATACGCAATGCCGCCGGTCGCGTTGGCCGTCGCCGTTCAGACCGCTCTTACGCCGGAGCGCGCCGATCATGTTGGTATTCGCTTCGACGATGCTCGCGCCGGGCAACGCGCGCGTGCGTGGAGTTCGGGTTCGAGCGATCCGGCTGGCATACAAGTTAAAATCCCTGTCCGCATTGACGGTCTGGCTCCCGGTCTGGAGCCGGTCAACGATTGGACACAGCTTTGCGTGACCGGTGCCGATGGCGGTACATCGTGCTCCGAATGGGTTGTTCGAAACGGCAATTCGGACCTTTCGCGACAGGACGCGTGGCTGCGTGCGTTCGTCGACCGGAGTGTTTTCGACCGTCGGAAGGATGCACCAGTACGTGTGCACGGCACCGTGGCTTTCACACTGCTGCGGCGCGCCGTCTCAGTGCCGATCAACTCGCTGAACTTCGAAACGGAGGTCCCGGGAGCCGGACGCTGCGGAAATCGGTTTTCGCCGCGGTCCCCACGTGACCGGCAGTTCATCAACGTCTCTACGGTTTGCGAATCGCTGCGGCCACACGCAGCACTGGCTGCCGACGACAATGGAACATTCGTCGCCGGCAACTTGGGACCGCTCTACTCACCGATTCCGATGACTCCCTGGCTCACACCCTGGGTAAGAGTGTACGGCGCGCAGCTTGATTGGCCCGCTAACCGCGCGGAGCCCACCGACTGGATCGTCGTAAAGCCGGCCGCGCACTTGCGGCGCGAGTTCGATTTCTCCGGAATACGGCTGGCCGACTACGCGCGCCCGACCCCCTAGGTACGCACCTTAGGCCAAGAGTGCGGGTGCGGCCTGCTACCATGGAGTTTCACCATGCCGTATCCACTCAGCCGCAGGGAATTTGTGTCCGCCGCCGCCGCGCTGGCCGTGCCGCGGGATCAGGAACTTGAACGCCTCGCGTTGGCCAACCAGGACAAGGCCGTCGAAGGCTTGTTGAAGGCGCAGATCACCGATCCGGCCAGCCGCTGGTATGGATCCTGTCCGGATCAGTTCGGCATCGCCTGGGCCGGTACGGCCGGGGGGATACTGCACCATCTGGTGGTCGGGTTTCTGCACCCGCAGTCACGCTACTACAAGCAGCGAGAATTGCTGCCGCGTATGAAGATGGCGGCCGCGTATCTGGAGCGGGTACAAAACCCGCAAGGGTTTATCGATCTGTTGACCACCAACTTCGATTCGCCTCCCGACACCGGCTTCGTCGTGCACGGTGTGGCCAGCGCGGCGTGTCTAGCCAAGCGCGCCAAGGAGCAGGAGGTCTTCCGCATCATGGTGCCGTTCCTCAACAAGGCGGGCGCGGGACTGGCGGTGGGCGGCGTGCACACGCCCAACCATCGCTGGGTGGTCTGCCAGGCACTCTCGCAAATCGACGAAGTTCTGCCGAACCCCACCTATCGCCGCCGCATCGAGCAGTGGCTGGCCGAAGGCATCGACGTTGATGAAGAAGGACAGTACACCGAACGCAGCACGACGATCTACAACTCGGTGGTAAACCGCGCGCTCACGACGCTGGCCATCAAGTTGAACCGGCCGCAACTGCTCGATCCGGTGCGGCGCAACCTCGACATGATGCTCTACATGCTGCATGCCGATTGGGAAGCGGTGACCGAGATTTCCGGCCGTCAGGACAAAGACCTGCCCGGGAATGTGGGACGCAGTTGGTTCCCCTATCGTTTGCTCGCGGTGCGCGATCGCAACCCTCTGTTCGCCGATGTGGAAGAACATCACCGCAAGCACGCTTCGCTTGGCGAGCTGATGGAGTATCCGGAATTGCTGGCCGTCGGCCCGGCAGCCAAACCCGTGCCGGACAACTACGAGAAGATCTACCCCGTCAACGGCTACGCGCGGATTCGCCGCGGCCAGATGAGCGCAACGCTACTGATGCGCAATACCAGCAAGTTCCTCTCGTTCCGTTACGGCGGCGTGGTGATGGACGGGGTGCGCATGGCCGGGTCGTTCTTCGGCAAGGGCATGTTCACGCCGTCACTGGCCCAAAAACGCAAGAATGCTTACCACTTCGAGCAGACTTTGCAGGCGGGCTACTTCCAACCGCTCGATCCGCCGCGCCGCGTCACTACAAGGACCTGGTATCCGACACGCACCGAGCGCCGCATGACCGAAGTCTGCGAGTTGCGCTACACGGCCGACGTGAGCGAGATCCGCAATGGGCTTGAACTGAAGTTTGCAGCCAGCGGCACGCAGAACGTTCCCATCACAGTGGAGTTCAACTTCCGCCCCAACGGGACGCTGGAAGGCTGCAAGCCGGCGCCGGAAGTCAACGATGCCTATCTGCTCGGCGACGGCTACGGCGTATATCGCAACGGACCGCACGCCATGCGCTTCGGCCCGGGCCTGGCACAGCACGCCTACACACAACTGCACCGCCTGCCGCCGAAACTCCCCGG
>CAZDIZ010000235.1:0-6853 GCA_964505625.1 uncultured Solibacteraceae bacterium
CCTGGGTCTTCAGCTCGATCCACGCCAGCCGCTAGTATCTCACGCCACTCTGATGCCTCAAAAGCAGGGCCGGACGGGTTGTCCCTGCCTACTCGAACGCGCGGCGGAGTTGGGTGACGGCGTAGCTTAGGTCTTCTTCGGAAATGATCAGCGGGGGCGCAAGGCGGATGACGAAGTCGTGCGTTTCCTTGCAGAGTAGACCCAGGTCCTTGAGTTTTTCGCAGTAGCTGCGCGCGGGCACCATCAGTTCGATGCCGATGAGCAGGCCGCGGCCGCGGATCGTCTTGATGTGCGGATGTTGGATCTTGCGCAGTTCGTAGAGCAGCCAGGCGCCTAGTTCGGCCGAACGGTCGTCCAGCCGTTCCTCGACCAGCACGCGCATCGCGGCGCGCGCCGCCGCGCACGCCAGCGGGTTGCCGCCGTATGTGCTGCCGTGGCTTCCCGGACGGAATACGCCGAGAATCTCTTCGCTTGATACCACGGCCGACACCGGGTAAACGCCGCCCGAAAGCGCCTTGCCCAGGATGTAAACGTCCGGGCGCACGTCCTCGTGTTCGCACGCGAACATGCGTCCGGTGCGTCCGAGTCCGGTCTGGATCTCGTCGGCCACCAACAGCACGCGCTCGTTGCGGCAGATCTCGGCGGCCCGTTCGATGAATCCGTCCGGCGGAATCAGGATGCCGGCTTCGCACTGGATCGGTTCGAACAGGAAAGCGCAGGTATTCGGCGTGATCGCCTGTTCCAGCGCTTCGGTGTCGCCGAAGGGGATGGAGATGAAATTGGGTGTGAACGGTCCGAAGCCGTCGCGATAGAGAGGTTCGGAGCTGAAGCCGCAAATCGTGGTGGTGCGTCCGTGGAAATTGTTGTCGCAGACGATGATTTCGGCCTGGCCTTCGGGGATTCCCTTGCGGGCGTAGCCCCAGCGGCGCACGGCCTTGATGGCGCTCTCGACGGCCTCGGCGCCGGTGTTCATGGGCAGCACCATTTCCATGCCGCACAGTTCGGCCAGCTCGGCGACGAAGCGCGGGAGCTGGTCGTTGCGGAACGCGCGCGACGTGAGCGTGACGCGGCCGGCCTGTTCGAGCAGAGCCGCGATGATGCGCGGGTGGCAATGCCCCTGGTTGAGGGCCGAGTAGGCGCTCAAGCAGTCCAGGTAACGATTACCGTCGACATCGTACACCCACACTCCGGCGGCGTGATCGACCACTACATCGAGGGGGCGGTAGTTGCGTGCGCCCCAGCGGTCTTCTATATGGATAAGCTCTTCCGCTAGATTGCGGGATTCGTCTTCGGACATGAGTCAGGATCTATCAATGGCCCGCGCGCTGACCGGTGGCGGACTCGGAAATCTTCGCGGGCGCGGCGCCCAGATGCGCGGCAATCTTCGTGGCTTCTTCGACGGCGCGCGCCAGCACCGAACGGATGCGGCCGTCTTCAAGCATGAGCAAGCCGCCGATGGTGCAGCCGGCCGGCGTCGTGACGTCGTCGCGCAGCGAAGCCGGATGGCGGCCGGTGGTAAGCACCATGCGCGCGGCGCCCAGCGCGGTCTGCGCCACCAGCGTCAGCGCCAGTTGCCGTGGCAGGCCCACCTTCACGCCGGCGTCGGCGAGCGCTTCCATGATTAGGAACTGGTAGGCCGGACCGCTGCCGCTGAGCGCGGTGATGCCGTTGAAGTGAATCTCGTCGATGGGAATGCAGCGGCCGACAGCTTCGAACACGCGCCGTGCGCGGTCCAGGTGTTCCTTATTGGCGTTGCGGCCGCGGCAGATCACCGTCATGCCTTCGCCCACCACGCAGGGTGTGTTCGGCATAGCGCGCACCACGGGGTTTTCAGTGCCAAGCAGGGATTCCAGACGGTCAGTGGCGACGCCCGCCAGGATCGAAATGAGCAGCGTCTCGCGCCGCAGTCCGGCGTTGCGCAGCGCGGACAGCACGACGGGCGCGTCGGCCGGTTTCACGCACACCAGAATGAGATCCGCCGTCGAAACGCGCGCGGCGAAATCGGAAACCACCGGAATGCCGAGTTCTTGGCCGGCGCTTTCGCAGGTGGCGGTGTTCTTGTCGCCCGCCCAAACGCGATCGCGCGCGATCAGGCCGCTGGTGAGCAGGCCGCGGATCAACGTCTGACCCATGACTCCCGCTCCCACGACTCCCAGGCTGAAACCGTCGGCGATAACCGGAACTTGACTGGAGGTAGACTCTTCGTAATCTCGCGACATCGTGTGACCTCGATTCGGGTGAGTGACGAGCCGGGCGCACGCGCCTTGGCGCGTGGTCCAACCAGACCTCTCAGGTTAGCACAGGGTTCGCGGGGAGCGATGTCCGCGGGCGGTGGATCAGGCTTCAGCGGCGCGCGCCGTGGCGGGTGCCGGGGTTTCGAACGTGTCCTGCAACAGCCGGTCCAGGATGGCGGCGATTTGGACTTGGGCCGGCTCCAGGGCGGCCATGACTTCATCGGAGAGGCCGACTCCGATGTTCAGGTTGCGCGGCTCAATGCCAATCACCAGAATGCGCGAGGCCACGTCGCCCAGAAGCATGGCGGCGGCAATCAGAGCCGCGGCATTGGTGCCGTGAACGTTGGATGCCACGTCGCGCTTGAGATGGCGGACCTCGGCGCCTTCGATCATATGTATCGTGCCGGGTTTCGCGCCCAGACTCACGGCATCCAACACCAGAATGGCCGCGCGGTTGGCCAACAACGGGCACAGCGCGACGCCCAGCGCGCTCCCGTCGAGGAATTCGATGTCCACGGCCGCCATGGTGCGCCGCAGCCTCTCGAGTAATTCGATCCCCACACCATCATCGGAAAGCAGCCGGTTGCCCAAGCCGATCACCAGGATGGGCGGTGGATTCGTCAGCCCTACAGTGTTCGTTGTCACCAGATTACCCCTTGCCCAGGCGTCGCGCGCCTCGCGACATACCCGCTAGTTGATTGGTAGGTTTCCGGGTGGATTCCTCTCGTATCAATCTAGGGTTTGGCTCAGGGGTTGTCCCGAGGTCTTTTGGATGAGTTAGTCTGTTATCATCGAGACGATAAGACCGTGTTTGCAACTGAAGAAGTTCGTCCCGATTCGTCTGGCGTTGCCGGCATTTTTCCTTCCCGATGTTGCTGTAAGGTGCTGCTGCCGATTGCGATATTTCTCGCGCTGGCCGGCCTGGAAGTAGTGGTGGCACGGCACTTTTGGGGAGCCACGCGCCAATACGGGTTTTCGAAGCTCTTCGACGTGAATGTCGAGAACAACGTGCCCACATGGTTCAGTTCCATCAGCCTGTTTCTGTGCGCGGCGGCATTGTGGCTGACCGGGAGGCTCACGCGCCTGCGCCGCGATCCAAACACGCCCTATTGGTGGGGGATCGCGGCGGTTTTCGTAATGATGAGCTTGGACGAAGTGGCCACGATGCACGAGAAGTTGCTCAATCCTTCCAAGAATCTGTTCCACACCGGGGGCTACTTGTACTACGCCTGGGTGATCCCCGGGGCGCTGTTTGTCCTGCTGTTTGTGGGTGTCACCCTGCGGTTCTTGTGGCGGCTGCCCTCGCGGACTCGCTACCGGTTCATCCTCGCGGGTTTCGTCTACCTTTCCGGTGCCCTGGGCATGGAGATGGTATCGGCCAATTACGAATTCGCCCACGGTGTAAACGATTACGTGCTCGGGCTGATGGCCGTGGTGGAGGAAACTCTTGAGATGGCGGGGAGCATCCTGTTCCTACGCGCAGTGCTGCTCCATCTGGAATGGATGTCATCCCCGCTGGAATATGCGCAGACGGTGAACCAACTGCATGAGCGAATCGTAGCGGCTTAGCCGCACGCCCACGGCGCCGCCGCCCGGATGCAACTCGACGAACTGGGGCTCCGGCGCCAGGCCGAAACGGCGATAGAAGGCGGCGACCAGGAATTGCTTAACGTCGCGCGGGTCCGCTTTCTGAGTGTCCACGTGGACCTGGAAGTAGTCGCCTTGTCCGGCGGCGTTGACGCGCAGGGCCACCGCATCCGTCCCGAAGGCGCGCTTTAACATGGCCTCGGCCAGATCGATGAGCGCCAGGCCGCGGAAGAAGTTGGTTCCCTCCAGACGGTGAAACTCGGGCGGATTCTCCGGTGAGAGCGAGGCATCGTCCAAGCCGCGATTGAAATCGAAGGGTGCGGCGAGGTGGCGTTCCAGCCACAGGTTCAGAAGCTCCGGACCGGTCACTCCGCGTTCCCAATCGAGCGTGGTTTCGAGGCTTGCGCGGGCGGGTAGCGCCGCGGGATCGATGTAAACCGAGCGGTCTCCAGCCTGCGACAGTGTGACGTACTCGACCCAATCCGAGGTGTGGTGAATCAAGTGGAAGTTCTTGGCCACCTCGCCGAACAGATACGCCACCATGGCCCGCAACGGCACGCCTTTGACGTATTCGGCGCGGCCGCTCCCAGTTGTGCGCTTCAGCAGCGGATCGCGCCAGCCGGTGAACAGCGAAGCCAGTGTGATTTGCGCTTTCTCTTCGGCGGTGTGTGCGTCCAGCCCTCCGGTTTCCGCGAGTTGCCCGGCGAGCCAATCGCGATTCGAGAAGGCGGCTTGGCGCAGTTCGTCCTGCGTGGCCGAGAGCGGTAGTTGACGGAGGATGGAGCAGATCCAGGCGCGGTTTTCGAGCGTGAGCGCGCCGTCGTCAATCAGGTCGTCTTCGATCACCTTGAAATAGTCGGTGCTGAGCGGCAGTCGCGTGAGCACGGCGGCGATGTCGGCGGCCTTGCCGGTCATCTTGCGCATCTCGGCGGTGGTGAGCGGACCTTCACTGGTGCTGGAACCGTAGACGCCCCAACTCCAACGCCAGGCTTCGCGGTCGCGTTCGACGCTATACGGGAAGACGATGCGGAAACGCTCGGCCGGAACCGGATAGACGCCGATGATCTTGTAGTTGTCGCGCGGATTCGAGCTGATGAGCGTGCCTTGCCCGGCGCGCCCCTTTTGTTCGGTGGCCTGATCGAGCGATCCGGCGCGGACGCCGGTGCCGTATTCGGCCTGGCAGGCCAGATGCACCAGCAGGTCCGGCGGCACGCCGAGTTCGAACAGCGCGTTGACGGCGTTCTTGGTGGCGACCGTCACCGCCGAGGAACTGGAAAAGCCGCCCTGCGGGATGTTGCCGGTGGAAACCAAACGAAGGCCGCGGAAGTTCTCGCGCCCCAGGTATTCCTGCACCTTGGCTCCCAGCGAACCCTTGCGCAAGGTACGCATGGAAGCGATGGCGTTGCCCACCAGAGCGAACGGACGGCGCATGTTGCTGCCCACCCAGAGCGACGTCGGCGGCAGCGGCAGTCCACGGCGGCGCCGGGCTTCCAGCTCTTCCTCGCTGAAATAGCCGAGCGAGAGCAGCAGGTTCTCGCTCATGCGCGTGCCGAAGCCTTCGTAGCTGTGCAGATCCGAAATCTCTTCGCCCGGATACATCACTTCGTTGTCGGCGGGCAGCGAATTGACCTGCTCGCGGTACTTCGGATTCATCGGGTAAAGATGGATGCGGCGGTCGTCGGAACCTTGCGTTAATACGACGATCTGTTCTTCGCCCTCCTTGCCACCGGCGCCGATGGGCATCTGCCAGGCGGGCCCGTGGAAACGCATCATGTCGGGATGCATGAAGGCCAGACGCAAGCGTCCTCCGGCGATGCCGATGCCGATGGGCTGATCCGGGCGGAAGGAGAGTTTTTCGGTGGAAGCGGCGGCCACCAACGCGGCGAGTTGGCGCGTGATGGATTCCAGTTGCCCTTTGGGACGGTTGGCGGCGATGGCGACCGCGGCTTCCTCGACTTCGATTTCTTCGGGGAACAACATGCCGCGCGTCGAGGCCAGAATGCCTTCGAGCAGCGCCAGGTCCATGGGCTGCGTTACGTCCGAACACAGCAGGTCGTATTCGGGGTCGGCAACGGTTGTGGTGACGGTGCGTATCTCGCCTCCGTCGCGGCTGAGAGCTTCGATGATGTCGGTAAGGTAGTACTGCTGCTGCGCGTTATCGTTGGTCAGCACTTCCAAGCAGCGCCGCAAGGTGGCGGCGCGGATCGCGTAAAGAGGGCAGTTGCCTTCGGTCAGGTTCAGCAGCGCTTCGCGCGACGACGTGTCTTCGATGGCCAGAATGTCGCGCTCTTCCACGATACGCTGCACGCGTCCGTCGGCGCCGCGCAGCACGCGGCCCTTGCCTCGGTTCTTGGGCGGCTCGTAACGCGCGCTCAGGAAAGTGATGTCGGCCGGGCGCGCGCCGCTTTCGTGCGTGGCGCAGAGCTTCCGCAGCACCGACGACGGTACGATCCGGTCGCCCATGGTGATGACGAGCAGCGGATTCTTCTCGGCCAGATCCGGAACGCTGAAGGCCTCGTAGACGGCGTAGGCGGTGCCGCCCACCATGTTCGCCGAATGTACGTAGACGTTGTCGTCGCCCAGAGTTTCGGCGACTTCTTCGTGACGATAGCCGACCAGACAAATGACCGGCGCGGAGCTGAAGCGATGGAACGCGTCGATGGTGTGGCGCGCGAGCGGCGTACCGTGTACCAACTGGATGCACTTGGGGTCTTTGCCGAACCGTGTGCCTTTGCCCGCGGCCAGAATCACCAGCACCGGCGCGTCGCCGTTGATGCCGCCGTATAGCTTGAGACTGGGCGGATTGAGGATCTTCTTCGCGGATAGACTGGCGGCGTCTTTGAGCAAAGACTTGCCGGAGAGGGGCGCAGTAGTGGGTTTCGACATGTGAATCCGTTCTGGGCGCGATGCTCCCATTCGATTGGAGCACATTTGCGTGGCTGATAGGCGGGCGGAAAAACCGGGGACAGACCGCTCTGCCCCTCGTGAGGAACTCCTCGTTTTGAGCAATTCCCGTCGGGGGCAGAGTGGTC
>CAZDIZ010000236.1:0-6852 GCA_964505625.1 uncultured Solibacteraceae bacterium
TGACGGATCGAATTCAGTACCAGACGCTCATTGGCTTGACGCAAAGCCGATTTCTTGAGCGCGCCACCGGTGGTGAAAGTGACAGCGGGCATCAGTGGCATTATTTCAGTAACAGAAAAAAGTGTCAATCCCGCGGTGCTTCAAGAATCGCCGAGGGCAAGGCTCGGCGAAAACCGCTGGTGTGCCATGCCGCGACCAGGAAGCCCAGCGCGCACCATGCGACGCCGATCCACTTGGCCGTGCGCGAGAGGTTTACGAATACGTAAAGGCAGGCGAGGAAGCCGCCCAGCGGCATAAGCAGATTCACAAACCAACCGGACAGCGAACGCTGCCTGGCGCGCACGTGGAAATGCTGTATCACGCTGAGGTTCACGAACATGAAGCCGAGCAGCGCGCCGAAGTTGATGGCTTCCGCCGCCAGTTGAAACGAGAAGAAGAAACCGCCCAGCAAACTGACCACGCCCATGGACAGGATTCCGTAGGTCGGCGTCGAGTACTTGGGGTGGATGTAGGCGAACACGCGCGGAGGCAACACGCCGTCGCGCCCCATGCCCAGCAGAACGCGCGAAGCGCTGGCCTGGCCCGTGACGGCACTGGCCAACCCCGCCACCACCAGCACGAACGAAACCAGGAAGAACAGGCGTTCGCCGCCCACCAGGCGCGAAACATCCAGGAATGCCGTTTCGGTTTTCGGATAGCTGGTGAAGTCGGGCCACGCCAGTTGGCCGAGGTAGGCCTGCAAGATGAAGATGGCGCCGCACAGCAAGCAGACCAGCACGGTGGCACGGCCGATGTCGCGCCCCGGATTGTGCGAGTCCTCGGCGAGCGTGCTGATGCCGTCGAACCCCAGGAAGCTGAAAGCCGCGATCGAGGTGGCGCCCATGACGGCGGACCAGGAAAAGTGCGCGGAATCGTAAAACGGTTTGACGCTGAGCAACGTGGCGGCGCCGGCTCCGGAACGCAACGCCGTGACGGCGGCGGCGACGAAACAGCCGGTCACGAACACCATGATGGCCGTCATGACGAAGTTCGCGCGGTTGGTGACCTTCAGTCCGAACAGGTTCACCACCGTGATACCAACGGCGAACAACACCAGCCAGACGCCTTCGCCCACTTGCGGAAAAATGCGCCCGGCGGTGAGCGCCAGGTAGATGACGCTCATCAAGGGCATGAGCGTGTAGTCCAGCAGGATGGTCCAACCGGCCACGAATCCCGCCATGGGATGCAGTGCCTTGCCCGCATAAGTGTAAGCCGAACCGGCGGCCGGAAAAGCGCTGGCCATGCGCCCGTAGCTGAATGCGGTCAGCATCATCACGACCATGGCGATGGTGTAGGAGAGCGCCATGTGCCCTCGCGAGGCACTGCTGACGATGCCGAACATTGGGAAGGGCGCCGTCGGACCGACGAACGTGATTCCGAATAGGACAAGGTGTCCTAATCCGAGGATTCGCTTAAGGGAAGTGGGCGTGGTGGGTGCGGTCATGGGCGGTTCCCGGCGTTCGTTGACGGCCATCTCATACTTATGTACAGTAACAAAAGCAAATACCCAGCGAAAGAGGAAAACGTACACGCTCCATGACCCGACGCGAACTCCTTTTCCATGGCGCCGCGGCGCCCGGAGCGTGGGCAGCCGGCAAGCGTGCCCGGCATTGGCACGCTGCAATCGATGGTACGCCCGTGACCGGCGTTCATCCCAAGCCGCCTCGCGGGTTTAGCCTGATTCCGATTGCTCCTGGCGCGCGCGGCCCGTTGCTCAAGTGGCGCGACATGCCTGCCAGCGCTGGATGGCTGCGAATCGCATCCGGTTTCGATGATCGCGAGCCCAAGCAGATCGAGGTTCGATTCGGCGCGGCGGACGATCTGCTCGGCGTGATGGATGTTCGTTTCGCGTGCGACTATCAGCCATTCGAATGGGAGATGGACCGTGCCGCGGCCGGGCGCGCCAAAGCCTCAGGCCTGCGTCTATCGCTTACCGCGGGGGCCGTCCCCTTTTATCTGCTGATCCCCAACGAGGCGATGCTCCCTCAAGCGCCGATGCTTGCGCCGCACTTCATGACGGCGGGCACCCGTTCTCCACTTGAGGAGTTTCGCGCACGGTTGGATTCGTTCGACTGTTTGCAGGAACTCAGTTGGATGGAAGGCTGCGTATTGGAGGCGCTCGACGATCTCGGCATGGCGCGTGCGGCCGGGCGTTACCTCGACTACTTCTTTGACCGGCCGCTCGGCGAGATTCCTGCTTCGCTCTGGGGAAGTTCCGAACAAACGTTGCCGCTGGCGGCCCTGGCACGGCATCGCCCCAGACATCCCGCGATCGACCGCGCGATTGAGAACTGGTGCAAATGGCGCGCCCCGGAGGCCACGGGCAAAGGCCACGCGGGGATTTCGGCCGAAGGCTGTTACACGTTTGGATACCCTTGCGCGGTGGTGGCGCGGCTGCGGCGTTCGGCCGAACTCGAACAACTTGCTGTCCGGCAGTTGCGGGCACGCCGGGACCGTCTGATCGCGGGCGAGCAGTTCTTCCTGCGGCATTACGAGGATGGCCGCCGCACCTACCCGGGATGGGCACGTGGGCTGGCCTGGTATTCACTTGGCTACGCCAAAACGCTCTCGGTGCTCGACGGCCGGAATGACCTCTCCGATCTGCACGCGGAATTGCGGCGCGTGTTGTTGTGGACCATCGCGCGCCAGCGTCCGGATGGGTTGTGGAGTTGCTTCGTGGACGATCACGCCATCGCACCGGACACTTCCGGTTCATCGGGGATCGCCGCCGCGATTGCCATCGCGGTTCGTCGAGGATGGCTTCCCGAGGCTGCGCTCGCGCCGGCGCGGCGGGCGCGGCAAGCGTTGCGCGGGCATCTCACGCCGGACGGGTTGTTGCGCGGCGTCTCGCAGAGTAACAAACCGGAGGCCGGAGAATCGCTCCAGCGAAGCGGTTATCGGGTCATATTACAGTTCGGAATGGGGTTATTCGGGCAAATGGAAGCGGCGCTGGGCGGGTGACGGCGGGGGCGGGTTCGTATGTACAGTAACCGAACGATAAGAAGGCCGTGCCGGAGGCAATACCTCGGAATGGCGTGAATATTGTGGAGATGGGCGAGAAGTCTCTTGACAACGAGCCCGGCCTCGATTATTTTAGATACTGAATTTAATACCAATGGGAGGTGTGGGTGTGAGACCATCTCGCGCTAGTTTCTCCGTTATCGCCTGTTTCCTGTTGTTGCTGACCGCCAGCGGCAATGCGCAGGTCACTCAGAGTACCATTCTTGGGGCGGTGCAGGACCCCACCGGCGCGGCCGTGGTGGGTGCTTCGATCACCGTCAACAACCAAGCCACCAACATCGATCGCACGGTCACGACCAACGAGAGCGGCGACTATCGCGTGGCCGGTCTCGCGCCAGGCCGTTACAGCGTTAAGATCAGCGCCCGAGGTTTCCAAACGACGACGATCTCGGACGTCGTTGTGGTCGCGAGCCAAATACGCCGCGTGGATGCGAGTCTGCGCGTGGGCGATCTGGCCACGGTCGTCGAAGTGAAAGGCGGCGCCACGTCTCAGATCGAGACCGAAGCCGTCACGCTGTCGAACACGAAAAACAGCATCGAGTTCCAGCAGTTGCCGATGAGCGCGCTGGGACGCTCGTTCTTCAACATCACGGCCGTCACCGCCGGCGTGCAGGGGAACCTGATCAACGGAGGACGCGGCACGGCCAACAACATCACCATCGACGGTCTGGCGGTCAACGATCCTATATCGAGCGTGCAGACCGCCAACGGCATGATTGCCGGTCCCGAGGAACTGCAGGAGATCAAGGTTCAAACCGCCAACAGCTCGGCCGAATACCCGCAGGTGGCGCAGTTCATCGGCGTATCGAAGTCGGGTTCGAACCAACTCCACGGCAGCATGTACTGGGGCAACTACAACACCAAGACCGCCGCGCGTGGATTCTTCGATTCCACGGGTCCTTCCTACACCATCTACAACATGTTCGCCTTCGCCAACGGCGGGCCTGTCTATCTGCCGAAACTCTACGACGGACGCAACCGCACCTTCTACTTCTTCAGTTACGGCGGCGGCCGGTACCGCACTGGCAACCGGATGCGGCTGAACGTTCCCACGGCGGCATTCAAGCAAGGCGATTTTTCGGGTTTGGCCGGGCGCATCAACATCCTGGACCCCACTTCGCGCACGCCCTTCGCGGAAAACAAGATTCCGGCCAGCCGCATCAGCGGCATGTCTAAAGCAGTCCAGGATATGATTTATCCGGACCCGAACTACGCGGGCTCCGGCACCTACGGCCTGGTGGGTAACCTGTATGCGGACCCCGGTGGTAAGTTCGATTCGGATAATCTGACCATTCGCGTGGATCACAAGATCAGCGACCGCAACAACCTGTTCGTCCGGGGCGGCCTGACCATCAACAATAAGGACACCTATGGAGGCGGACTCAAGAGCGGCTTCGGATCCAGCAGTTACTACGGAAACCATCCGGGACGCACGTTGGCAATCTCCGATACACACACCTTCACGCCAACCGTGGTGAATGAGTTCAAGCTGGGCTACGCTCGCGATCTGGCGGGCTACTTCGACTACAACTATGGCGTGGACGTGGTTTCGAAGATCGGTTTGCAGGGAATCGACAATCCCAACAACGATCCGGTTCTCTACGGTATGCCGGCCTTCTCGATCGGCGGAGCGGAGAGTTTCGCCTCCACCAGCACAACGGGACTCTCCCGGCAAGGTTCCAACACCTACCAGGTGACCGACAACCTCTCGTGGTTCCGCGGCCGGCACAATTTTAAGTTCGGCGCCGATGTCCGGCGTTTCCAGGTGAACGATGCCAGCCAATCGCAGTCGGTCCGCGGCTCGTTCAGCTTCGACGACCAGTTGAGCGGCTTCGGTTACGCCAACTTCCTGCTGGGCCTCCCATCGAGCGCTTCGCGCGTGATCGCCCGGCCGAATGCGTATGTGCGCAGCACCATGTTCGGCTTCTACGTGCAGGACGAGTTCAAGCTCAACAATCGCATGACGCTGAACTACGGCGTGCGTTATGAATACCAGACGCCCTGGGTGGAGAAGTTCGACCGTTTCTTCACGTTCGTTCCCGCGCGAGCCAGCCTGGCGACCGCGGGTTCGGCGATTCCCAAGGACATGGTTCCCGCCGTGGCCGCAAAGTTGTCCATCATTACCGCAGCCAGCGCGGGCCTACCCTTGCGCAGCCTGTCGAACAGCGACGCGAACAATTTCAGCCCCCGCGTGGGTCTGGCGATCCGGCCCTTCGGCGACGCCACCACGGTGGTCCGGTTGGGCTACGGAATCTACACGCAGATGCTGCCCGGGCTGCACGGCATGCGTAACACCGGCGGGCCGTGGCAATCCACCGAAGCCTTCTACATTCTCAACAACGAACCCACCATCAAGTTCCCCACGCCGTTCACCACCACGGGCAACTTCTCGGGACTGCAGAACATCGTGGCCGCCAACGCCGACTTTCCCAACGAACGAACCCAGCAGTGGAACATTTCGATCGGGCGCGAGTTCTGGGGAACCGCCATCGATGTTTCCTACGTCGGCACCCAAGGCAAGAACCTGCCGTTCACCGAAGACCTCAATCTGCTTCGGCCGAGCACGACGCCTTACAACGTTAACCGGGTGGCCTTTCCGCAGTTCAGCTACATCAGCCTGGTTCAGGCCGGCGCGTCGTCCATCTACCACGGCCTCAACTTCCAAGCGGATCGCAAGGTGCGTGGCGGGATCAATTTCAATGTGAACTACACGTGGTGCAAGGCGCTCACCGATGTCAGCCTGGGTAGTTACACCAACAGCTCCTCGCAGAACCAATACGCGCGCTATCTGGAGCGTGCCGACGATTCAGGTCTTCGCCGCCAGCAACTCCGCTTCAGTTACATCTGGGAGCTGCCGTTCGGCCGCAACCGGCATTTCCTGAACAAGGTGTCGCGTCCGGTTAATCTGATTGTCGGCGGCTGGCAAGTGTCCGGCATCACCACCATGACCACCGGGGCGCGGCTGAATCCCGGCTTCTCCGGAAACGACGCCACCAACACGAATCAGTTCGGCGGCCGACCCGACCGCATCGGTAACGGCAACTTCGATGCGGACCTGATGCAGGACACCATCCGCCGTCGAGCGGCCATCTTCGACCGGAGCGCGTTCTCGATTCCGGCTTCCGGCCGCGGCTTCTACGGCAACTCCGCCCGCTACGTTCTGACCGGTCCCGGCACGGTGAACTGGAACATGATCGCAGCCAAGGGCTTCTACATCAACGAGCAGGTGAGAGTGCAGCTTCGCGCGGAATTCTTCAACGCCTTTAACCACGCGAATTTCAGCAACCCGAGCACGAACGTGAGCAGCAGCAGCTATGGGCTGGTCACCGGCGCGAGTTCCGGCCGGCGGGTTCTGTTCGGGTTGCGTATAGACTACTGATTCAATCCTCATGCCGGGGCGGAAGCCGTCCGCCCCGGCGTAACATCACATTGTGAAGACCGCCAACCTCGTCCTCGCATCCTGCCTGCTGGTTCTTCCTCTGGCGGCGCAGCGTCCCACATCCAAACAGGAACGGCTTCAAATGTTCGAGCGCTACTTGCAGCGCCGGGCGGGAGAGGTCACTCGACAGAGTCTCGACGGCATTCACGATGCAGCCGAGTGGACGCGCCGCCGGCCCGAGGTTCGCAAGCAACTGCTCGACATGCTGGGCCTCGATCCGGCGCCGGCGCGTACTCCGCTGCGCGCCCGCACCACGGGCGAGTTCCGGCGCGACGGATACCGCGTCGAAAAGATCGTTTTCGAAAGCCTGCCGGGGTTGTATGTCACCGGCAATTTGTATCTACCCGAAGCGC
>CAZDIZ010000237.1:0-2858 GCA_964505625.1 uncultured Solibacteraceae bacterium
GCTTACCCCCGGTACCACCCGGAGCCGCTCAAGACTTCATTCGCGGCTTTGGCGGTGTTGGCGTGGATGGTTACCGTGTCGTTGACTTCGTAGGCGTAGCCTCCGGCCAGCGTCACTACTACCGCGGCTCGGTGGCGCAGAGCGGATTCGAAGACGATGCGGTCGCGCTCTTTCAGGCCCTCGATGGTCATCCCCAACCCTCCGAGTTGATCTTCCACATATGGGTCGGCTCCAGCGACGTAGACCACCAGATTGGGTTGGAACGCGGCGACGGCCGTCGAGTAGGCGTCGCGCAACTTCATCAGATATTGCTCGTCGCCGACGCCATCCTTCAAATTGATATCGATGTCGGAGGGCGGCTTCTCGGCCGGGTAGTTGTTGAGTTGATGCAGCGAGATGGTGAAGACGCTCTTGTCGCCCGCGAAAATCGCGGCGGTGCCGTTGCCGTGGTGGTTGTCGCAGTCGATTACCAACGCACGTTCGATGGCGCCTTCGTGTTGCAGGCGGCGTATGGCCACGGCGACGTCGTTGATAGCGCAGAAGCCTTCGCCGTGACTGCGGAAGGCGTGGTGGAATCCACCGCCCACGTTGTAGCCGATGCGGTCGCGCAGAGCCAGACGCGCCGCCAGCGTGGTGCCGCCGGCGGCCAGGACGAACCCGTTCACCATCTGTCGCGAATAGGGGAGTTCCAGCTTCAAAATGTCGTGATAGGTCAGCGTGCCGTTCTTCAGGCGGATCACCCAGTCGGCGTCGTGCGCCAGCATCAGGTCTTCGGTGGTAGCCGGTTCGGGTTCGACGAAGTCTTCCTCGGCGGCGAAACGCTCCACCAGCAAGCGCGTGCGCAGCAGCCGGTACTTGTGTGCGGGGAAGACGTGGTCGCGCAGGTTCAGGTCGTAGCCGTCGCTGTAAACAAGGCGGAACGGCAACAGGCGCGGCATGGTTTCAAGCGGATTTTGAGCCGCCCTCGGATTGCAGCGCCGTGATCAGCGCCACGCTGTAGACGTCGTCGGCCGAACAACCGCGCGACAGATCGTTGGCCGGTTTGACCAGACCCTGCAGGATGGGGCCGTAAGCCGCCGCGCCGCACATGCACTCCAGCAGCTTGTAACCGATGTTGCCCGCCGCGAGGTTCGGAAAGATGAGCGTGTTGGCGTGGCCGGCCACGGTCGAGCCGGGCGCCTTGGATTCGCCGATTTCGCGCACGATGGCGGCGTCCAGTTGCAGCTCGCCGTCCACGTGCAGCTCCGGCGCGCGCTCGCGAATAATGCGCAGCGCTTCCACCACCTTGGAAACTTCTTTGTGTTTGGCGCTGCCTTTGGTGGAAAACGAAAGCATTGCGACCGCGGGCTCCACGCCCAACAGCGCGCGCGTGCTGGCGGCGGTTGAGATGGCGATGTCGGCAAGTTGCATGGCGTTCGGATCGATCACCACGCCGCAATCGGACATCATGAGCTGTCCGCGATTGCCGACGGTCTCGTTGTGAAGGCACATCAGAAAGAAGCTGGACGCGGTGCGCAGTGCCGGTGGCGTGCCAATGGTTTGCAGCGCGGCGCGCGCTACGTCGGCCGTGCTGTATGTGGCGCCGCTCACGCAGCCGTCGGCGTCCCCGGCGGCCACCATCAACGGTGCCAGGTACATCGGTTGGCGCGCGATGGCGGCAGCCTCCATTTGCGTGATGCCCTTGGCGCGGCGGCGTTCGTAGAAAATCGCCGCGTACTTTTCCGTTGCGGCGGAACCAGGCTTGAGCAGAATCGGTTCGATGACCCCGTTCGCCGCGAGTTTTTCGACCGCGGTTTGCACGCGCGGATCGTCGAATTCCGGGAAGACGATGCGCTTTTTCGGGCGGACGCGCCGCAGCCGCTCTTCAGCGCTGGCGATAAAAGCGATTGCGGACGCGGGCAAGGACATAAATTGTATTGTACTTGAGCCGGGCGGGTGAGCTATTCGCGTGTTAGCTTGATTCCGGCTCGTTCGATTCCATCTCGATATGGCGGCAGCGCCGGGGCGGGGCAGTCGATGTCGGCGACGGCCTCCGATGGCGCTGCGTCGCGTTCGGCCCAAAGCCACAGACCGAAGCGCGCCTTCGGGTCGGCCGCGGCGCCCTGGAAGCGGACTCGCGATTTGCCCGCTGGGACGTCGCAGAGATACCAGCTCCATTCGTTTTCATGCGGCACCACCTGCTCGTACGCCGAATAGGTGCGCGGAATGTTGTAGCCGATGTGGCCCGCCGTGTGGCGTGGATCGAGTTTCGCGGGCTTGCCGTTCACCGTGGCTTCCGCGCGGCTTGGATGGAAGCGCCGTCCGGGGAATGCCACCAGCAGCAGTACGGTGGCCTTGGAGACATCGGCGGGGATGTCCACTTCGCACTCCTCGTCGAACAGAATGGTCGGCTCGGCGGTCTGGCTCACGCGATTCCAATCCTGGTCGCTCATGCGGCGTGGACGGAACCACGGCTTCAACCATTCCGATTCGGGCGCCGTGCGGATGCACTGCGACGTTTCCTTTCCGCTCAGCTTGATTGGTATGCGCGGCGCTGCGCCGATCGCGCGTTCGGTTCCATCCGGCACGAGAACTCGCACCTTGCCCGCGCCCGGAGTGGGGACGATGCCCATCTTTCCGTCGCCGCGACGGTACCAACGCGCGTTCATCGCTACGGGTTCCGCGAGCGCGTTGCGCGGCTGGATTTCGAGGATCAGCGTTTCCCACGGTGCGAGTGTCAATTCAATGGCGCTCGTGCCGTTGAGACCTTCGGCGATGCCGCGCCGGTAAGGATACTGCGCGTAGCAGACCGCCGCGGCGAGCGTGGACGGTGCGCCCGTGCGCGCCAGTTCCAAACGGTAAGTGCGCGTTTCGTTCGA
>CAZDIZ010000237.1:2958-6851 GCA_964505625.1 uncultured Solibacteraceae bacterium
TTGGGGAATCCGCCGCTCGGATTGCAGTGCACGATATCGAAGTACTGGAGCGCGTTTTGCGGCAGCCAGACTTCATCGAGCGAGTAGAACACGAAGTAGTCGCGCGAGCTGGTGGCGGCTTCGCGATAGTCCGGCGCCGGCAGCATCCCGCGCGGCGAATCTCCGCCCGCGCTGGCCCACAAGGTGTCGGATTCGCGGATCATCCACGGGCTGATGTAGCAGACGAAAGTATTGAGATACGTCGGTTCGGTGACCAGCGCCGGGTTGGCGCGCTTGGCCGCGCGCAGCAGTTCAAGCGAGTATTCGGCGAGCGGCTCCACTGAATCGGCGCCCGCGAGCAGATCGTCGTGCGGAATGTCTTCCTCAGCCAGAAAGCCGTCGTACTTGATGTGCGCCAGTCCTTCCTCGCGCACCAGCCGTTCAATCTGCCGTATGGTTTGTTCGCGGTAGCGCGGATCAGCAAGTGATAGCCCAGCGAGCCCCAGCCCGCCTTTTTCGCGCGCCTCACGCGCAGGCCGTATGATGCGATACCCGTTGGCTTCGGCCCACGAGAAATCGAACATGTTTGGATAGGTTTCGCTGGGCGAGATCCACAATCCCAGCTTGCCCTGAGCCGATTCGACCAGCGCGCGCACATCGCGAAATCCGTTGGGCAGCTTCTTGCGATCGATTTCCCAGATGGCGTGCTGATCGCTCCATCCGGCGTCGGTGGCCACCAGGTCGAAGAAGATGCCGTGCGCATCGAAGAGTTTCTCCTTGAGCGTGCGCATCAGCGCGAGCGTGGCTTCGGGCTGCTTGTCGTCGCTGGTCAGCGTCCACCACGTGTTGTAGCAAGCCAGCATGCGCGGCGGCGTAATGCGTATGTCTTCGATATAGTCGAGGAACGCCTCACGAACGCGGCCCGGCGCCCCGACGCCGAGGACGGTCGAATGCAAACGCAGCCAGTCGCGCTGGACGCGCGCACCGCCGGGGCGGCTCACCAGCGCGAATCCGCCGCTAGACAATTCATTGAACGCGGCCACGAATTCGACGCCCGCCCAAATGTTGTCGCAGTAGACTGGATGGCTGCCGAAGGGGTAGCGGTCCTTGCGGATGGTCTGCCAATCGCGCGCCACGCCGCGCCAGTTCTCCAGTTCGGCGCGCATCAGGCGCAGTTCGCGCCCGCCCACGTTACGCAGCGCGATCTGTTTGCGCAGGTAGTGCTTGTCAGCCGGTGCGGTGTAACGGACTTCGACTTCGATCTCCGCGCCTTGAAACAGCAAGCGCAGTTCGCGCGGTGTGCTCGATGCGACCGTGGCGCGCAACTGGGTTGAGGAGATCTTCGATCCGTCCAGAAACTCGAAGGCGAATTCCTCGTTGGGAAGTTCGATGCTCTGGCGCGCGAGCTTCTGCTGAAACTCGCGCCGCACCACTCGTCCGTTCTCGATTCGCAACCACAGCCCGGCGGCGCCGTTCGCGACTCCCGTGCCGCCGGGAACGGACAGCGCCGCGGCGCTTGAAAGCAGCCATTCGCGGCGATTCGGATTCCAGTTACTCATGCGGTCTTCCCTTGTTGTCGAGGATGCAGCGCGCCGTGTCGCGCGCGATCAACAGCTCTTCGTTGGTCGGAATCACCCAGACGGACGTCGTGGCGCCGGCGGCGCTGATGTCGGCTTCGACGCCCACGGCGGCGTTGTTCTTCTCCGGGTCGATGCGGATGCCCAGCGCATCCAGACCGGCGCAGGAAATCTCGCGCACCAGCGATTGATGTTCGCCGATGCCTCCCGTGAAGATGACCGCGTCGGCGCCGTTCAGAATGCCGTAGTACGCCGAGATGTATTTCTTCAGACGATGGCAGAAGGCGTCGATGGCGAGCGCCGCGCGTTCATCGCCCGCTTTGCGCGCGGCTACGAGCGTGCGCATGTCGTTCGAAATTCCGGAAATGCCCAGCAGGCCGCCGCGCCAATTCATGACGGCGTCGGTCTCCGGAACGCCCAGGCCCTCGCGCGCCATGATGTAGAGGATCACGGCCGGATCGATGTCGCCGCAGCGCGTGCCCATGAGCAATCCTTCGAGCGGCGTGAAGCCCATCGATGTGTCCACGGACTGTCCGCGGTCGATGGCGCACACCGAACAGCCGTTGCCCAAGTGGCAGGTGATGAGCTTGAAATCCGCCGGCGGCGCGTGGCGGATTTCGGCGAAGCGCTGGCTGACGAAGCGGTGCGAGGTGCCGTGAAATCCGTAGCGGCGGATGCGATAGCGCTGATAATAGTCGTGCGGAAGCCCGTAAACATAGGCTGCCGGCGCGATGGTCTTGTGAAACGCCGTGTCGAAGACGGCCACCTGCACGGCGTGAGGCAGCAGCGCGTGGGCCGCGTGATATCCGCGCAAGTGCGCGGGGTTGTGCAGCGGCGCCAGCTCGATGGTCTCCTTGATGATGTCGGCCACCTCGTCGGTGATGATTGCGGATTCGGTGAGCTTCTCGCCGCCGTGCACCACGCGATGGCCCACGCCGTCGATTTCGTCCAGGCTTCCCAGCAGGCCGTTGCCGGTCAACGTGTGTAGCAATTCCTCCAATGCGTCCTGGTGTTCGACGAGCGGCTTGGCGTAGCTGCGCTTGCCGCCGGGACCGTCGTAGAACACCATCGCCTCTTCGCCCAGTCCTTCCACGCGCATGCGCGCCAGGGTCTGTTCCGGGCCGGTCTGTATCAGTTGGCATTTGACCGACGAACTACCGCAGTTGACCACCAGTATGATCATGCTCTCTGGCACCACCGTGTTTCAGTATATGTTGAACCGGACACCGGCCACCGGTTCCGAGAGCCGATTGACGGCGGGTTGCGCCGGCGGTAGGCTAAAGTTGTGGGAATGCCCGCGACCCGATACGTGCCCTCGCGTCACTATTTGGTGGCCGGTGTAGTGGCCTGCGGGTTAACTGTATTCTCAGCGTGGTGGGCGCTGCGCTGGACTCCGGCGCTTCTGGCCACGTTCCTTTGTGCCGCTACCGCGGCGTTTGTTTTCTCCCTGGCGTTGCGTCCTCCCATCGAAGTCAACGACAAGCATCTGAAGATCGGCCGTCGCAAGATCGCCTGGGAAGACATCCGCCGGTTGGACCGCGCGGGTTGGGTATCGCCGCTGGTGGTCCACATCACGCTCTACGACGACAGCCGCATTCTCCTGGTCTACCCCGGAGACCTGGATTCCGCCAACAGCTTGCTGCGCCACATGCGGCGCCAAGCGCGCGAAGCGCTGATCGATGGCGTTCCGCATCGCGAGTTCTGGGGCGAAATCCTGCCTCCTCCGGAACCGCCCGAACCGCCCGCCGACACCGTAGGGCGTTTATTGCGTCCTGAGGACGAAGCGGAAGTGGAGCGATTGTTCCAACGGCTCAAGACAGTCGGCTATTTGGATCAGCGCAATTCCTCCGATGAGCAATAGCGCGTGCTGAGATCCAGTTCCCGCTTCTCCAGATTCCTCGTGATCGCGTGTGCCGCCGTGGTGTTGGCGTATGTGTGCCGAAGCGTGTGGCTGCCGGTGCCGGGCCGCTTCCTGGTGCGCGCCGAAGCGCCTGACCGCGCCGAAGTCGCCGTCGTGCTGGCGGGCGACTATTACGGCCACCGCATTCTGAAAGCCGCCGAACTGGCGAACTCCGGGTATGTGAAGAAGGTGCTGGTGAGCGGACCGTCGGGCGCTTACGGACACTATGAATGCGACCTGGCGATCGAATTCGCCGTGGCCAAGGGTTACCCGAAGGAACTGTTCATTCCGGTGCCAAATCTGTCGCGTTCGACGCGCGAGGAAGCCGTCATAATGCTCGACGAACTGCGGCGGATGGGTGTACATAAGTTCCTGGTGGTGACCAGCAATTTTCATACGCGCCGCACCGGCGCCATCTACCGATCCTTGGCGCGCGA
>CAZDIZ010000238.1:0-6725 GCA_964505625.1 uncultured Solibacteraceae bacterium
AGGAGGCGGAAAAAGCCTTCGCCACAGCCGCCGACCGGACCGACGGCGTCCTCAAGGCCACGATCGTCTTTTAACGCCCCGGGCGGCACCCAACCTCATTCTCCCGCTGGCGCCGCGGACCTCTTCTTCATGTTCCCGGCCGCGAAGGATATCAGTCCCCGTATTTCTCGAAGAGCGCTTCGAAGCGCGGATCCCCCCGCAGCGGGCGCCAGACCGGGTTTGCTTTCAGCCAGGGCGCGCTGACCCAGCCCGGCCGGGAGAGGAGGAACTCGAGCTGCTCGACGGCCTTCTCCGTGTCCCCGAGCAACGTGTAAATGTGCGCTAAGTCGATGACATGGGATGCGCCATAGACGGCGTCTTTCGACATCGGCAGCAGTTCGACGCCGCGTTGTCCTTCGCGCACCGCCTCCTCCCGCAGGCCCAGCCCGGCGTAGGCAACGCCCAGGGAGCTGTGATAGCGGCCGTCCTCGGGAACGGCCAGGACTTCGCGCTCGAGCAGCCGGCGGGCCGCCTCAAATCCTTTCCGGGCGACCGCCGTATCCCCGGAAGCGGCATAGAGCTCCGCCGCCAGGAGCGCTTTGGGAAGCGCCTGAATCTTGTTGCGAATCCATTCCTCGGGCTTCGCTTCCATGCGGCCGATGGCCTCGGCGCTCCGCCCCTCGAACGCCTCCTGATAGAACCAGGCCCAGTCGGCCCATTCATGGTCTTTCGGGACGCCTTCCAGCGCGGTCCGCGCGTCGGCCAACCCGTCGCGGCCTTTCCAGCTCCAGAGCACGAACGCCTTCGCGAGGTACGACCAGGCCTGGTCCGGGGCGAGCTCGATCGCGCGGTCGGCCCCATCGACCGCCTCGGGGTAGAGGCGCATACACCAGCAGGTTTGAGCGACCTCGATCATCGCGGAACCGTCGCGCGGGCTCAGCGCGGCGGCCGCCTGGAAGGTCTCGAGCGCCTTCGGCCAGTCCCCATGCAGGCGGTAGAGCTCGCCCTTGGCGCTCAGCACCTCGACGCTGCTGGGCATTCCGCGCGAGGCCGCCTCGAACTCGGCCAGGGCAGCCGCCGGGTCGCGCTCCACCCAGAGGCGGTAGTAGCCGGCGGCCAGGCGGACCTCGGGGGCGTCCGGCGCCAGCCCGCGGGCGTGGTCGAGCGCCTTCTGGCTCCGCTCGCGCCGCTCGGGCGTGATGTCGTAGCGGAGATACACGAGGCGCGCGTTCGCTCTCGTCAGCTCGGCCCAGGCGAGGGCAAAATCGGGATCAAGGGCCACGGCCCGCTCGAAGTCGTCGACCGCGGCGAGCCAGGTGGCCAGCGTGAAGTGGGGCTGCCGGACGAGGAAGCGGCCGCGCAGGAACGCCTGGTAGGCGTCGAGATTCCCGGTCGGCCGGCCCGCCCGCGCGCCGCGCTCGTCGTCGAGGAGCGCGACGCCGAGGTGGGAGACGACCTCGCCGGCGATCCGGGATTGGACGCTGAAAATGTCGTCCATGTCGAATTCGTAGACGTCGGACCAGAGGCTGGTGTCGTCGGCCGAGCGGATCAGCTGCGGCGTGATGCGAACCCTCTCGCCCGCCGCCGGCCCGCGCGCCCAGCGGACCGTGCCCGTGAGCAGGTAGCTCACGCCGAGCTCGCCCGCGATCTCCCGCGTGCTCTTGGCGCTCCCGGCGTACTGGAAGGCGCTCGCGCGCGACACGACCGACACGCTCCGCAGCGCGGCGAGCCGGCCGGTGATCTCGTCGGTCACGCCGACGGCGAAGTAGGCGTCGTCGCTCCCGCCCAAGTTTTCAAAGGGCAGGACCGCGATCCTCTCCCCGGCCGCCGGTCCGGCCGCCCCCCGCCGGGTCGCGCCGGTTCTCCGGACGCTGAAGATCACGGCGCCGGCCGCCAAGAGCAGGACGGCCAGCGTGACCGCCGCCGTCCGCAGCCGACGCCCCTTTCCGACGGGTTTCCGGCCGACGGCGCGCGCCGCCGGCTTGGCGACCTCCCGCAGGCTGAAGGCGAGGTCGCTCGCCGACTGGAAGCGCTCGGACGGGTCCTTCTCCAGGCAGTGGCCGATGACGCAATCCAGCTCCGCAGGGACCTCCCCCCTCGAGAGGGTCACCTCCGGGACCGGCTCCTTCAGGATGGCCGTCATCGTCTCGGTCGCCGTGTCCCGTTTGAAGGCGCGCCTCCCGGTCAGCATCTCGAACAGGATGCAGCCGAGCGCGAAGACGTCGGAGCGCGCGTCGGCGGGCTCGCCCCGCACCTGCTCCGGCGCCATGTAGCCGACCGTGCCCAGGATCGTCCCCGGCGTCGTGCCGGAGGGCGTGAGCGACAGCGTTTCGAGCACCCCGCCCGGCCCGGCGCCGGTCCGGGCCAGGCCGAAGTCCAGGATCTTCGCCCGCCCGTCGCGCGTCAGGAAGACGTTTTCGGGTTTCAGGTCGCGGTGGACGACGCCGGCGGAGTGGGCCGAAGCGAGGCCCTCGGCCAAGGCCGTCGCGATCTCGACGGCCCGACGCCACGGCAGCGCCTCGCGTCCCAGGCGATCCCTGAGCGTCGCGCCCTCGAGGAGCTCGGTCACCACATAGGCGGTCTCGCCCTCCTTGCCGAAGTCGAAGATCGACAGAATCGCCGGATGAGAGAGATGGGCCAGGGCCTTGGCCTCCCGTTCGAATCGGGCCAGACGCTTGGGGTCGCGAGCGACCGCCTCGGGCAACACCTTGACCGCGACGTCCCGGTCCAGGCGCGCGTCGCGCGCCCGGTAGACCTCGCCCATCCCCCCGGCGCCCAGCGGGGCGAGCACCTCGTACGGCCCGAGCCGTGATCCGCGCGTCAGCGCCATGGGCCGAACCCCTTCTATGGATAGGAATTTCGTTTTTCGACTGCCCCCGCGACAATCCCCGTTTTGTCGCGAAATCCCATCTTTCCCACTGAAATGAGGATAATTTAGAGCACCAGGCCTGTCAAGCCCAATTGAAGGCGGGCTGTTATGGATCAGCGAATGCGCATGACTCGGAATGAGCCGAAAATCCGCCAGAATTCTCTCTCGTCTCTATCAGGGACTTAAGTCGGCGATTTAAAACCCCAGATGCTCCGTCCGGCGGATGATCTCGTTCTGAAGGTCCACCGAGCAATCCAGGAAGTAGTCGCTGTAGCCGGCCACCCGGACGATCAGGTCGCGGTACTTCTCGGGATGGGCCTGGGCGTCGCGGAGCGTTTCGGCCGTGACCACGTTGAACTGGACGTGGTGGGCGTCCATCTTGAAGTACGACCGGACGAGATGGCCGAGATTCCGGAGACCCTCCGCATCGGCCAGGAGCTGGGGCGTGAACTTCTGGTTAAGGAGCGTTCCGCCCGTCCGGATGTGGTCGATCTTGGCCGCGGACTTCAGGACGGCGGTCGGGCCCTTGCGATCGGCGCCCTGGACGGGCGAGATGCCCTCGCTCAGGGCCTCCCCCGACTTCCGCCCGTCGGGCATCGCCCCGGTGACCTTGCCGAAATACACGTGGACCGTGGTCGGGAGCATGTTGATCCGGTAGCGCCCGCCCGGCTTCGTCGTCGGCCGGTCGTCGATCGCGGCGAAATAGGCCTCGAATGCCGCCCGGGTGAGTCCGTCGGCGTAATCGTCGTCGTTGCCGTACTTTTAAATACCGCATACCTTTTGTCCTCTCCACTTCTGCGGGGTTTACACGGATTTCCTTACACTCTCGTCGTTGGTTTCAGGGAAAGGACATCATTTGAAATCCGCCTTCAGGTCCGCTGGAAAGCCTGCGCTTCACTTCCGACCCGCCCACTCTTTCAGCAGTTCCAGGTATTCGGGAAGGACCCGGGGCCACTCCATGGCGTCCGGAGACGAGGTCAGCGGATCGACGGCCTTCTTCATGACATGGTTGGCCTTGGCAAAGATCCGGATCTGAATGTTCGGGCGGTTCAGCCTTTCGAGTTGACGCCTGTTTTCAGCGGCGTCGATGAACATGTCTTTTTCTCCCAGGATGACCAGAGTGTCGACGGAAAGCCGATTCCAAAATGAATAGAGATCCGTCACCCTATCCTTCCAGTAAAACCCTGAAAAGGCCTCCGGCGTGATGTGGACCCGGTCATGCAGGCTCGTTTGGTTCATGAAGGAGTGTTTGGCGGCATTGTCCAGGATGAACCGTTCCACCTCTCTCGCCGATTTCCCCCGACGGATCATCCGGGCCACCTCGTTATGGCTGTCCTCCAGGATGCGGACCTCTCGGTCCGAATAGCCCAGTCGCCGAAGCCGCAGGCCGTCCTGGTAGATGGAGGATTGAAGCACGCAAGTGACTTCCGGAGAGACGGCGATTAAAAACGCCGGGATCGGCGACTTGGAGGCGATGATAGGAAGCAGGAGCGCCCCCTGACTGATGCCCATCAGCCCGATCCGCCTTTTATCCACCCGGGCCTGGCGGCTCAGCTCGTCGAGGCAAGCCGCGGCATCATCGGCGAAATCCGAATAAGCGGCGGAATGGTATGCGCCGTTGGATTTCCCGCTTCCCCGTTTATCAAAAACAAGGGAGGCCACACCCTGACGGGCAAAAAAATCAGCATAGAAAGCCATGTCTCCCTTTTCCCGCGATAGCGATCCGGGTAACAAGATCAATCCCGGGCAGAGAGTTTGTTTTTCAGGGAGATACAGATGGGCATCGAGTTTGATTCCGTGGCTGGGGATAGTCAGGTGTTTGATGAGGTAGGGGGGAATGGGGGGAGAGTCGGATATTCGGGTCAGTTGGAAAGGAATGTCCAGCCGTTCCAAATCAGGCAAGGCCCCTCCGGTTTCGATTTTCACTTGACCTTTGAGGGCGTCCTTTTTCAGGATTCCGGAAAAGGAAAAGGGAAAATCCAGGTCCCGGTATATGAAGGTCACGGCGCTATCGGTTCGTTGGATAAATTCCAGGGGGGCGTCGAAAATGGTCAGTTCCGGGATGCTTAGTGTTCCCGCGGCGCCTTTAAACCGGATGGCCAGGGGGGTGGCTTGGTTATGGAGTTCCATGGCCCCCTCCCAATATCCGCCCATTTCGCCGGTTTGCCCGGGAAGAGTCAACGAAAGGACGATCGTAGCCGCCGTTTCAAGCAGGATCTTTTTCATATTCAACTCCTAAGCGCGGATGGTACGATAGACTGAAAAGTCGTCAGATGGAATGGGACATTGGTCCCGAAAAACTGAACGGGACCTTGGTCCCGCTTGTCCCTTTCTTCAGGAAGGGGCGTTTCCCGGTCAAAAGAATGATATGATGGGGCTGGATGGATATGCCGCAGACTCAACCCTTTATGGTCCTGCTCGTGTATGGCTTGTTCCTGTTGATTTCTGCGGTCCAGGTCTTTTATTCCTACAGGATCCGGAAACGGTTCTCCTTTCGCTTCGTCCGGATGTTTTTCTTCTTTGTCGTGGCTTATACCGCATTCAATTTCCTCAATCTCAGTTCAAAGATTCTTTACGTTTCCGTTTTTTCGGAAAAAGAGGGGCTGTTTACCCTTTTGGCCGCGCTGTTTCTCTATCCCCTGATGGCGGCGGTCTTTTTTTCCTTTTTGCTCCTGGCCGACTCCCTGGGACCGCGGCCTATACCCCAATGGGTGAGGTCCCTGTTCTGGATCGGGCACGGGGCCGTTTTTATCCTCCTTTTTCTGTCTGTCCTCGCCATTGTCGACACGGGATTCACCGATATCAGCCGAATGAGCGTTCGTATGTTTATCGTGATTTCTTCCCTTTCCCTGATATGTCCGGCGCTCTGGATGGGCCTGCAGAAACGGGCGGGACGGGACGAGAAGACCCTCGCCATCGGTCGGATACTGGGATTTTATTTTCTCGCCGCTTTCGCCCTGTTAACCCTGTTGATCGATTTGTTCCATTTCCCCTTCCGGTTCTTTGGAACCCTATCCCACGCCTATTATTTCATTTCTATGCTGATGGTTGCGGTGCCCGTTCCCGCCCTGGTCTTTCTGTCCGGCCGGTTGAAAAAAAATTGGATTTCGCATCCGGATGACGGGGAAACGCCGCCCCGTCCGAAGAAACGGCTCGAGGGCTTGCCTCTCACTCCGAGAGAATTGGATATCATCAATTTGGTGCTTGAGGGAAAGACCAATCAGGAGATTGGCCGAACTCTGTTTATCTCCACCAAAACGGTTAAAAACAATTTGACCGAGATTTTCAGGAAGTTGGAACTGAAAAACCGGGTCCAATTGGTTTCGTTTCTGTTGAGCGGCACGGATTCTCTGAATTCGTCTTCCTCCCCGAAATCTGATATTTAGTACCCGTTTTACTTACGGCGCACGGGCGCGACATGCGGAGGAGCGTCATCCATGAGCATGAATTCCTTCGGTAAATCCGTTCTCGTTCTGAGCCTGCTGATGATCCTGAGCGTTTCGGCCTGTCGGAAAGCCGAATCTCCGGCGCCCCCAGTCGCCGAATCCGCGAAAAGCGAGGTCTCCAATGGATAGGAATTTCGTTTTTCGACTGCCCCCGCGACAATCCCCGTTTTGTCGCGAAATCCCATCTTTCCCACTGAAATGAGGATAATTTAGAGCACCAGGCCTGTCAAGCCCAATTGAAGGCGGGCTGTTATGGATCAGCGAATGCGCATGACTCGGAATGAGCCGAAAATCCGCCAGAAGTCCCCTTTATAAGGGAACACATTACGAAAAATAATCAACCGAAGGGTCGGCGCTTCAGAATCCCAGGTGCTCCGTCCGGCGGATGATCTCGTTTTGCAGGTCGACCGAGCAATCCAGGAAGTAATCGC
>CAZDIZ010000239.1:0-6605 GCA_964505625.1 uncultured Solibacteraceae bacterium
GCGCCTTCGCTGTTGGTGATGCGCGGATCGAAGTCCAGCGCGGCGCGTTCGGTCTGGCGCGCCAGTTCGATCTTGCGGGCGGTCTCCAGTTTCCGCACGTCGTCGTTGAAGAGCTTCAGATCGGCGTCCAAGCGGCCCAACTCTTCGGCTTCGGGAAGTCCCGCGTGCGGATCTTCGCCGGTGATGGAGGCCAAATCGAGCGCCGATTGAACCATGCGCCGTATGCCGTCCTTGGACAGATCCGAGGTGTAGGACGACCCCGTGTGACGGCCCTTGAGCACACGCACGCCGGCGCCGCGCGCGCCGGATTCCTTCAGGCTCTCCACTTCGCCCATGCGTATGTTGGTGGTGAATTCATCACCGGCCGACACGGTACATTCGGCGCCGCTCGCACCCAACTCGAGTGCCAGGCGGACGGCATCGGAGGCCAACTCTTCCAGATGGTTCACTTTCGCGTTCATTTGGTACCGCCCACCGTCATACGGTCGATCTTGATGGTCGGCAAACCCACGCCGACGGGCACGCTTTGCCCTTCCTTACCGCAGGTGCCGATGCCTTCATCGAGCGCCAAGTCGTTACCCACCATGCTGACGAATTTCAGCGCTTCGGGGCCGTTGCCGATCAATGTGGCGTCGCGCAACGGGCGCGTGATGCGGCCGTCTTCGATCAGATAGCTTTCCGATGCCGAAAACACGAAGCTGCCGTTGGTGATGTCCACCTGCCCGCCGCCGAAAGTGGCGCAGTAGACACCGCGCGCTACCGAGCGGACAATCTCTTCCGGATCACTTTGGCCCGCCAGCATAAACGTGTTGGTCATGCGCGGCATGGGAATGTGCTGGTAGCTTTCGCGGCGCCCGTTGCCGGTGAGCCCCGCGCCCATGATGCGGCTGGAAAGCTTGTCCTGCAGGTAGCCGCGCAGCACTCCGTTTTCGATGAGCACGGTGCGCGTGGTGGGCGCGCCTTCGTCGTCCACGTTCAGCGAACCGCGGCGATTGGGAATGGTGCCATCGTCGACCACGGTGCAGAGCGGACTCGCGACCTTCTCTCCGATGCGCCCGCTGAAAGCGGAAGTGCCTTTGCGGTTGAAATCGGCTTCCAGGCCGTGGCCCACGGCCTCATGCAGCAGAATGCCGGGCCAGCCGGGACCAAGCACCACGGTGGTTTCGCCAGCGGGAGCGTCCACGGCGCCAAGCTGCACAATGGCCTGACGCGCGGCTTCGCGCGCGTAGCGCTCCGGCGTCTTGTCGGTCAGAAACGCATCCAGCGACAAACGGCCACCGCCGCCGGCAGAGCCGCGTTGCGGCGTGCCGGAATCCTCGCGGGCCAGCGCGGCCACGCTCAAACGCGCTAGCGGCTGACGGTCAAAGCTGAGCGCGCCGTCGCTTGTCGCGACCATGACGTTGCGCAGGTTATCGGCGTAGGCTGCCTGCACCTGAAAGATACGAGGATCGTAGGCGCGCGCGGCCTTGTCGGCCCGCTCGACCAGCGCGGCACGTTCGCGGAAGGAGACCTCGGTGGGCGCCACCGGAATATCGTAAAGGCGATGCGCGCCGACCGGCTGCAAGCCGACCTTGTCCACCTTGGCCGGCGCGTCGGCGATGCACGCGGCCACGCGCGCGGCTTCGATGATTTTCTCCGGCGTGAGATCGTCGGTGTAAGCGTAGCCGGTGCGCTCGCCGGACACCACGCGTACGCCCACGCCAAGCGAAACACCTTCGGTAGCGCCCTTGATGATGGACTCATCGAGCGAGATCTGGCTGGTGGCCAAGTGCTCAAAATACAGGTCGGCGTAGTCGGCGCCACGCGCGAGCGCTTCGCTCAAATAGCGGTCGAGATCGCGCCTGGTGACGCCATAGCGCCGCGCGAAAAAGGACTCCGCGAACTCCATTCTTCGAGCGTAACACGCGCTCCGCGACCGCGATTCCTTCACGCCGGCTCAGCTTGAAGCGGCCAAGCCGGGCTCGCCGGCCAGCACCTGGCGCACCGCAGCCGCGAGGGTTGAAGCCGTGAAAGGCTTTTGTAGAAACGCCCACGAAGCCGATCTGCCGCCACCTTCATGGAGTAGCGAGGGGTCCAGATGGCCTGAAACCAGAAGCGTCTTAACGGCTGGCCTAAGACGTTCCACTTCCACGGCGAGTTCCGGCCCTCGCATTCCAGGCATCACAACGTCGGTGACCAACACATCCAAGGGACCTGTGTGTTTCCGTGCCAGATCCAACGCAGCTTCGGGGTCCGGCGCGTCGAGCACGGAGTAGCCCAAGGAACGCAAGCTGTCGGCCATCAGACGCCGCACGTCGGCCCTGTCCTCAACCAGCAGCACGGTTTCCGAGCCGCGAGCGGCAACGGCCGTTTCGGGCGCCTTGCGCGCGACCGGCTGCGAACTGAAGGGAAGGCTGACGCGAAACGTGGTTCCGCGTCCCGGCTCGCTAGATACTTCAACGTCGCCACCGCTTTGTTTCACCACGCCGTAAACCGTGGCAAGTCCGAGACCTGTGCCCCGGCCCGCTGCCTTGGTGGTGAAGAACGGTTCGAAAATGCGGCTTCGCGTAGCTTCGTCCATTCCGCATCCGGTATCCCGCACCGACAGGACGGCGCACCGGCGTCCGCCGGCAAAGGTGCCCGTGCCGGTTTCCAGGGTCAGGGTTCCGCCGCGCGGCATGGCATCGCGCGCGTTCACGGCCAGATTGATGATCACGCGCTGTAGCTGACTCGGATCCGCTTCCACTAGCAGCACCTGAGGTTCGAGCACACAGACCAACTCGATCTCTTCGCCGATTAGCCGCCGCAGTAGTTTTTCGCCATCGCGAACCACCGCGTTCAAGTCGAGCACCTCGGGTTGCAGCATTTGACGGCGTCCGAACGCCAGCAACTGCCCGGTAACTTCGGTCGCCCGCTCCCCGGCCTCGCGCACCTGCGCGATCATGTCCCGCACGGGGTCCTCGGGCAACGAACGTTCCAGCGCCAGATCGCTGTATCCGTTGATCACCGTCAGCAGGTTATTGAAGTCGTGCGCGACACCGCCCGCAAGCAGGCCAATGGCCTCCATTTTCTGCGCCTGGCGCAGATCTTCTTCGAGCAAACGTCGAGCGGTGATATCGCGCTGCGTGAGCCAGAAGCTGGTCAGGTGCTCCCGTTCGACAATTCCGACCCCATTGTTGAGCGACCAAACGGGGTTATTCCGGTGGTCCATTTCGCGCGCTTCCAGGTCGGTGAACAGAAAGTCCGCTCGCGCGAACTTGCGCACGGCCTCGGCCGCTTCTCCGCTGGCGCCGCGCCACACGCTCTCGAATCTAGCCCCGAGAAGGTCGTCCGGGCGGGCGGCGCCGTGCTGGCGCGCAAACGCATCGTTGCACTCGTTCAGGCGAGCCGCGCCCAGGAACCACTTCACCAGCGCCTCTTCCTCGAGTCCCGTGGGCACGGGAGGCGTGAAGTCAAAACGGCACATACCCTCGGCGCTCATGCGCACGAAGCGGCGGTAGCGCTCTTCGCTCTCTCTCAGTGCCGCCTCGGCCCGCTCGCGCTCGCTGATGTCGCGGGCGGCCAGCACCGCATAGGCTCGTCCGTCCGCGGTTCCGCAACGGACCGCGATTTCGGCGGGGAAGGATTCTCCCGATCCGTATTCAAGCCGCGACACCAGTATTTCGCTATCGCGAGCCGAGTTGCGAAAGTCGGAAAAAAGCCGAACGATGGCGGCGGACGCGGCGGCGGGCAGCAGTGCATCGAAGCGGGTGGCCGTGAATTCGTCGCGTGTTCTCGACAACCGTCTGCATGCGGTGCCGTTGACGTCGAGAATCGCGCCGGAATCCAGGTCGACGACGAAGAGCAGATCGCTGGCCAGGTCCACCACCGAACGAAAACGATCGAGTTCAAGCAAACGCTGCCGGAGGCTCGGGTAATGGCTCTTGCGCGCCGATTCCTTTCCGAGCCCCAGCACCTCACGGCGGAGGTCGTCCCAGTCGTGTTCAGAGGGCTTGTTCATAGACTGCCTCCACGTCGCGCTGGCACGGAACCCGAGGATTGGTCACCATGCATGCGTCGCGCGTGGCATTTCTGGCGAGCTCGGGGATGTCGGCTTTTCGTACACCCCTTTCGGCGAGACCGCCACGAATACCTACCGAACTGCGCAGCCGGTTGAGCGCGTCGCGTAAAGCGATGCGGATGTCGCGGTGGGAACGGCCATCCACCGGCACGCCTAACGCAGCAGCGACTTCGCGATAGCGCTCCGGCGTGGAGTCAAAGTTGAAATCCACGACATGCTCCAGGAGCAGCGCGTTGCATTCGCCGTGCGGCAAATCCTGCATTCCACCCAAAGCGTGCGCCATGGCGTGCACCATGCCCAGGCTGGCGTTGGAAAAAGCCAACCCGGCTTGCAGACTGGCTAAGGCCATACCGCCGCGTTCGGCCAGGTCTCCGGGGGCCTTCAAGCAGGATTGAAGGTGGCGGTCCACCAGGCGGACCGCTTGCGCTGCGTGCAGATCCGTGATGGGTGATGAACCCGTCGACACGAACGCTTCGATGGCGTGAACCAGTGCGTCGATTCCCGTGCAGGCGGTCAAATAGGGGTCCATCGATGTCAGACAGACTGGGTCCACGAGCGAGAGATCGGGAACCACCGCTTTGCTGATGATGGCCAGTTTGCGGCGCTCGTCGCGATTGGTAATGATTGCGAACTGGCTCACGTCCGCCGCCGAACCCGCCGTCGTGGGGATGCAGAGCATCGGCGGCATGGATTCGCGCACCTTGTCCACCCCTTCGAATTCGCGGATGTGACGATGGTTCGCCACCACCACGCCGATGCCTTTGGCGCAATCGAGCGAACTGCCTCCTCCCACGGCGAGCAGGGCGTCGCAGCCTTCCGAGCGGCAGTATTCCGCGCCTTCCATAACCTCTTCCGATCGAGGGTTGGGAGTGACGTGCGAATACACCGAGTAGGACAGCGAAGCCTCTTCGAGGACACGAATCACGCGCTCGGGCCACCCCGCGGCCAGTACGCCCGCGTCGGTGACCAACAGTGGCTTCCGTACTCCTAAATGAGATGCGTACTGCCCAGCCAGGTCAAGCGATCCGATGCCGAACAGAAACTCCGGAGCAACGAACTTCCGAAGCTCGTGTAACATTTTCGCCTTTATTACTCGGAAATTGCGCGAGCAATAGGGCCCCTCTGCTTTAAGTGTACACCTGGTTCGGCGTTTTACGTCTCAAGCGAACGGCGCATGAAGAGTATAATGTAGCGTGGCCAGTGCCGTCGCACCAGCGCCGGGCCACATCGTCGACGATGAGCGCGAACATTACGAAGGAAGAGAAACGTGCCGCGCTGGACCGCGCACTGTCCAGCTACAGCGTGGCGGACCATCCTCAGCTAAGGGACTTCCTGGAGTTCACCGGCGACCGCGTAATTCGCGGGGACGCCGCCACGCTCACCGAAGCCGCCATAGCCAAGGAAGTGCTGGGGCAACCACCGGATTTCGATCCGCGGCTGGACCCGCTGGTACGTTCCTGCGCGCGGCGGGTGCGTAGAAAGCTCGCCGTCTACTATAAGACCGACGGGGCCGCCGATCCGGTCTGGGTGACGATTCCTCACGGGCAGTATCTGCCCGACTTCGTTTGGCGCAAGCGCAACGTGCGCGGCATGCTGCCGGCGATCTTCATCGGCGGACTGATCGTGGGCATCATCGCGTTGGCCTGGGTGCTTTTTCAGATCTTGCCCATGCAGCGCGCTCAGGAGAGTGGCGCCGGTGAAAGCAGCGAACCCGTCAATGTGATCCTCAGTCCGTTCCTGCACGGTTCGCACCGCACAACGCTAGCCGTCTTTGATCTGCCGTTGGCCGAGGACGCTCATGGCAACTTGCTGCGGCTGAAGGACGGATCCGCGGACACGGCCGCTACGGTCGCATCCGAAGAACTCAAACGGCTGCTGGTGGATCCGGACCTGGCGCGGTCCGGGTCGCTCTTTCCCGCCACTGGCTATACCGGCACCGGTGAGGCACTATCGGCGGCGTTATTCGGACGCTGCCTGGCGAGCCGCCCCAATGGTTTTGACGTGCGGACCTGGTCGAGCCTGAGCCAGCGCGAGCGCGAGGGCAGCAACATGTTGTTGGTGGGTCCGGTCGATATGGGCGCCGTAGCGCTCGGGCGAGGTAGTATCTCGGACTTCCGCTTCGTCCGCACGCAACAGGCGTCCGGACGGCGGCTGCTGGCCATAGAGAACCTGCGCCCCGCCTCCGGGGAACGCACACTCTACGAAGCACGAAACGCCGATGCATCGAGCGAACCGGAAGAGGTATACGCCCTGATCAGCTTCCTGCCGGGCCGCGCGCCGGGGACTCACTGGCTGGTGATCGCCGGCTCGACCGGCACCGGAACACTGGGCGCCAGCGAATACGTGGTGAATGGCCGAATCCTGCGCGACTTGCCCCCGGGTTGGACGGCGGTGGGTGGTCAGCCCTCTGCTTTTGAGATGCTGGTGCGAGTGCGGGTTCGCGATGGGCATCCGCTGAACGCGGAGTACGTTCTGCACCACGTTCATTACCGCTAATTAATACCAAATTCAACGGCTTAGCATTTCCAAAGGCGGGACGCTGCAAAAAGCCGGTGACTTTACCCTG
>CAZDIZ010000240.1:0-1609 GCA_964505625.1 uncultured Solibacteraceae bacterium
GTAAGTGAACTTAGTGACGGTACTTATATTGTTGAGTTGGACAATCTTCGAGCAATCGCCGGCGGTGCCGGCCCACTCGGCGTCGTCGGGCTTGCCAATGGGATCCCAGGTGGACTTATTCGTGCCGGTCGGCGTGAAGTCAAACGTGTCCGGACCGCCGAACTCGACCAGAATCACCAATACCTTGTCGGTTCCGCTCTTGGCGGCGTATGCCTCGGAGACTGCCGCCGTCACGGTGGTCTTCTCCTTTTGCAGCGAGTTTTGAATTCGCAGGCGTTCGAGGTTGATGCGGCGCTCGACGGGATTCGGCTGGTCGCCGTTCTTTTCGGCGTGAAGAGCAGTCGAGCCCAGCAGCAAAGCAATCAAAAAGGACGAAAGACGCTTCATGCGCTGATGATAGGACGCTGATATCCGCTGTGCAAGGTGCTACGAGAAAGTTCTTGACTATACATTATCGATAACTTATTATGTATAAATAGGGCCCCGCCGTTGTCTCCCTAGGATATTGAGCCTGTCGACCGCGGCTTCGCGACCCGAGCATATACGTGCGTGGCGGAACACGACTTTTCGTATGATGCAGTCAACAGTGAACGAAGAATTACAAGACGGGCAGGGACAACCACTCGCCGCGATTTCGCGCAAATCGGCGAAGCAGGCGGTGGTGGATGAGATACGCGCTTCCATTATGCGAGGCGCGCTGAAGGCGGGCCAGCGTTTGACGGAAAACGGGTTGGCGGCGCAACTCAGCGTGAGCCAGACCACCATTCGCGAGGCGTTGGTCGAGCTGGAGCACCTCGGTTTCGTGCAGCGCGTGCCGCCGCGCAAGACTTACGTGACGAAGTTGACGCGCCGCGAGATCGAGGATATTTACGGCGTGCGTGTGCCGCTGGAACTGGCGGCCATCGACATGTTGGCCGGGGCGTCGCACAACGATCTGATGGGCGCCGAGATCGCCTACCAGGGCATGTTGGCGGCCATGTCGGCGATGGACCGCGTGGAGTTCGAGAGCATGGACCTGGAATTCCACCGGGCGTTGTGGGCGGCGACGGGCAATCAGGCGCTCGCCGAGATCCTGGAGCGGTTGTGCGTGAAACTGTTTGCGTTCGGCTTCGTGATGGACCGCCAGATCCTGCCCTCGCGCGAGCGCATGGCCGAACAAGCCGAACAACATCGCCAGATTCTTGCGTCGATTCTGAAGCGGGATCTGGAAAACGCCAAGCGCGTGATGGCGGCGTCCATGGACCGGCAGTGGTTGGACGGGATCGATTTCTCAGCTATCTAGGGAGGCAGACGTGCAGCGGAAAGCAGTCATTCTATTCGCAGTGTGTCTTGCGACAGTCGCGCTTCCCGCGCGTGGAGAAAGCAAGCGCGCGATCCGCGATTGGATGCGCAGTGAAGGCGTGGTGGCATCCTCCGATATGGAAGCGCTCACGTTCTTCCTGCGGCTCGGCGGCGCGTCCACCGATGTCGTCGGTGAGTGGCACCGCGCGCGCGGCGAGCAAGCCGTGAAACGGTTGAAGGCAGCCGGCGTGAACCTGGCCATCATCAACTTTCACAAGGGCGCCGGATTGAAGGCCGAAGGCGAGGACATCGCAGCGGCCAAGCGGTT
>CAZDIZ010000240.1:1709-6553 GCA_964505625.1 uncultured Solibacteraceae bacterium
CACTTCGACCAGGTGCAGTGGTGGCCGGAGCCGCGTTCGTGCCGCTGCAAGTACTGCGTCGAGGAATTCCGGCGCTTCCTGCGCGAGCGCTACGCGGATCCGAAGAAAGCGCGTTTGCGCTTCGGATACACGGATTTTGCGCACACCATTCCACCGCCATACGACCGCGTGACAGCGCCGATTCCAATGCAGCAGTTGCGCAATCCGCTGATGCAGGAGTGGACGCTGTTCCGCGCCTGGAGCCTGGCCAAGCGCATGGGCGAGTTTGGCGACTACATACGGCAACTGAATCCGAACGCGGGCATGATCGGTAATCCCACGATGAACCAGGAAAACTGCGTGGGCTTCGTCTACGGCGTGGATATGCCGCAATTGCTGGATCACTTCGACGCCGTTTGGAGCGAGGAGCCCAGCCATCCGCAGTGGATGGCCGACGACCGGTTGGTGTCGCAGATACGCAGCTTCAAGGCGGTGCGCTCGTTCGGTCAATCGCTGTTTGTGTGGCAGAACCTGGGCAAGTACGACGTATACAAGAAAACGCCGGCCGAGTTGCGCTTCGCTTCGGCCTTGGCTTACAACGACGCCAACTTGGGCGTGCTGGCGGGCAGCGATACGGGCAACTACGAAAGCTCGCCCGAGGCGCAGCGCTACACGAAGTTCTTCCGCGAACACATACGGGAACTGCGACACACCGAGCCGGTGATGGACGCCGCTGTGCTGCGGTCGTTTGCGTCGGTCCAGTTCAATCCGCCGGAGAGCAACTTCGAAACGGTGCTAGCCGAGCAGACGCTCATCCAACGCAAGATTCCGTTCGGGATCATCTACGACCGTCAACTCGCGGACTTGCGCAAATTCAAGGTGCTGGTGTTGGCCGATCAGGACGCGTTGAGCGACGAACAGGTGGCGCGCATCCGGGAGTTCGTCGGCGCCGGCGGCGGATTGGTGGCCACCTGGAACACGTCCATGCTCGATGAGTGGCGGCGCAAGCGTTCGAAGTTCGCCCTGGCCGATGTGTTCGGCATCGAGACGCCGGATGCCGCCGCGCCCCTGCGCCGCACTTACGGCAAAGGACGCGTGGTGTACCTGCCCCGGCTGAATAGCGACGCGAAGCGGCCTTGGGGCATGGCGCCTGTTCCGAACGCGTTGTGGAAACTGCCGTCGAACGCGAGCGAATTCGCCGAGGCCGTGAAGTGGGCCGCGGGCGGTACGCTGGCGGCCGAAGTGGAGGCCCCGTTGTGGGTGACGGCGGAACTCGCGCGGCAGCCAGAGACGGGTACGCACCTGCTACATCTGATCAACTTCAAGTTGCACGAGCAGTTGAAGGACGTTCCGGTGCAACTGCGTTTACCGGCGGGAGCGAAGATTCGCTCGGCGGCGATTGTGAGTCCCGACGCGGGCGCGAGCGCCCAGGTGCCGGTGGAAATGAAAGACGGTGTGGCGAAGCTGAAGGTGCCCTTGCTCGACGTTTACAGCCTGGTCATCGTGCGCACGGAAAACTAACCAAATAACGACATGAAAGTCACGGCACGGAAGATTAAAGACACATCGCTCCCGAATTGGCATAGCGAGGTGGAGAACCGCTGGGAGTACGACGATTTGCGCGCGGCCGAGAATTGGCGCGAGGACTGGATCAGCTTCGACTGTCTGGCCTATGTGCCGGGCCGCGACGAAATCTACTGCGGGTTGACGGCGCTCAACCAGGACATCCTGTGGGTGTGGGACCGCGCGCGCGGGGAGTTCCGCAATTGCGGCTTCAAGCGCGTGAATAGCGGCTACGACGCGAAGTTCCACCGGTCGCTGATCTGGAGCGCGAAGCACCAGTGCCTGTTCGGCGCGACGGCTCTGCTGCACGACGTGGACAAGTATTGGGACGCGCCGGGCGGCGCCATCGTACGGTACGAACCCGCGAGCGGCGCGATCGAGAAGTTGGGTGTGCCGCTCGAACATGTTTACATACAGATGATCTGCCTGGACGAGAGCCGCGACGCGATCTACGGTGTATCGTTCACGCCGGAGCGGCTGTTCCGCTTTGATTTGAACACGCGCGCGGCGCGCGATTTGGGGCCGGTGAGCAGCGGCTTCGAGTTCACGCAAGGGCAGAACATCGAATTGGATGAGGAAGGCCGGGCGTGGACCTCGTGGAGCGTGACGCGCGCCTGGCAAAACGATCCGGGTCCGGACAGCAAACGCCTCTGCGCGTATGACCCCTGTGCCGGAAAAGTTTTGTTTTACAAGACCGGCTTGCCGGACCCCCGAACACCCGGCGCGTACTTGAAGCTCGATGGGTTGTTTAATCTAGGCACGGGCTGCTTGTACGCGTCGGGTGGTAACGGATCGTTATACAAGATCGACACCGCGAGCGGCGTGGCGCGGTATCTTGGCACGCCCATCGCGGACCGGCCGAGCCGTTTGTCGTCGATGAAGTTGGCGCCGGACGGCGCGGCGTACGGCGTGGTGGGCATGGCGGGCGATTGCGAAGTGATCCGTTTCGATCCGCGCGCGGATCAGTGGGAATTGCTCGGACGCGTGCGCGATGTAGACGCGGCCTGCTGGCAGATACACGATATCGCGATCGCGCGGGATGGTACGATTTACGCGGGCGAGAACGATAATCCGTACCGGAGCAGCTACCTATGGGAGATCGTCTTGTGAGCGATGGCGCGGGCACCATCGACGCGTATTGCACTTTGGGCGTGGACCGCGAATACGATCTGACGGCGCGCGCGTTGATTGATGCGATGGACGCGGCGCGGGTGGAACGCGCGGTGGTGGCGCCGGTGGATCGGGCACTCGCGGTGCTGAACCGCGAAGGCAACGAATACGTGTTGAGTGCGGCGCGCGAGTTTCCGGGGCGGTTGATTGCGGCCTGCGCGGCGAACCCCTGGTACGGCGCGGCGGCGGAGAGTGAATTCCGCAGGGCGCTCGGGGAAGGCGCGCGGATGTTGGTGCTGCATCCTTGGGTGCAGGGATTTCAGGCGAACGACGAACTGGTGTTTCCGCTGCTGGAGATCGCCGCGCGCGAGCGTGTGCCGGTTTACATACACACGGGCCAGCCGGGCAATTCGACGCCGCATCAAGTATCGATGCTCGCGGCGCGCTTCGTGGAAGTGGACTTTCTGATGGGCCACGCGGGCGCCACCGACTTTTGGAACGATGCGGTGGAGGCGGCCCGGGTGAATGCGAACGTGTATCTGGAATCGTCGCTGGCGCGGCCGTTTCAATTCGCGGGGTATCTGGAGAAGCTCGGTGCGGGGAAGGGAATCGCCGGCTCCGCGGCTCCGTTGAACGATCTGGTCTTCGAGTGGGAAGAGTTGTGCAAGCATGTAGGCGGCGAGGCGTGGGCGCAGGTGACGGGCGGGAATCTGGCCGCGCTGCTCAGTAAGCGAGGCGATCTATGATCATCGATTGCCATACGCATTGGGGCCTGGCCTGGGGCGCGCGCGAAGGCGAGAACCCGGCGAAGTGGCTGGAGACGCTGGACCGTCACGGCGTGGAGAAAGCCGCGTTGATGGGGCATGCCAACCTGGTGCGCGTGGACTGGTGCGCGGAAGATAACAACCGCGTCGCGCGCGTAGCGGAGCGCGCGCCGGAGCGGCTGCTGCCCATCTACACGGCGTGGCCGCAGGCGGGCTCGGAAGGCATTGCGGAAACGCGGCGCGCCATCGAGAAGCTGGGCGCGCGCGGTTTGAAATTCCATCCGTGGCTGCAAGGGTTTTCGACCGCCGACGCTTGCTTTATCGAAATGTGCGCGATGGCGGGCGAAGCGCAGGTGCCGGTGATCTTTCACGACGGCACGCCGTGCTACAGCTTGCCGGAGCAGATCGCGGGACTCGCGCGGCGTTTGCCCGCGACGCAATTTGTGTTGGGACACGCGGGCCTGTTGTGGAGTTGGCGCAGCGCGTTGGACGCGGCGCGGCTTGAGAACATCTGGCTGTGCCTGTGCGGGCCGCACATGCGCGCCATGGAGATTCTGTGCCGCCAGGCCGCGAGCGATCGCATGGTGTGGGGATCGGACTTCGGCTTCGGGTTGGCGGATTCGATGGACTATCGCCTGCACGCATTCACGCGCTCGAAGGTGGACGCGGCATTGCAGCACAAGATCCTGTACGAAAATGCGCGGCGGCTGTTGCGCATCGCATAGAAGAACCAATCCTCCACATTCGAAAGGTCCCGATGCCCGACATTCAACTTGCGCTTATTGACTGGATCACTCTGGTGGCCTACCTGGTGGGCATTGCCGTGATCGGTGTTCTGGCTGGCCGGAAAGTGAAGAGCACCGGCGAGTATTTTCTGGGTGGCCGGCGTTTCAGCAAGTGGCTCATCATGGGCCAAAGCTTCGGTACCGGCACGCATGCGGAGATGCCGGTGTCATTGGCGGGAGCCGTGTACAGCTTCGGGCTGTCGGGCATCTGGTACCAGTGGAAGAACCTGTTCGCGACGCCGTTCTATTGGCTGATCGCGCCGATTTTCCGGCGCGTGCGGCGGACCACGGTGGCGGAGATGATCGAGGACCGCTACGGACCGTGGATGGGTGCGATCTACACCTTGTTCGCGCTGACGTTCTTCACCATCAACATGGCCAGCATGTTGAAGGGCGCGGGGAAGGTGATCAACCAGGCGGTGGGCGGCTCGGTGCCGGTGAACGAAATCGTGGTGGCGATGACGGTGGTGTTCGTGTTGTACAGCTTCGTCGGCGGACTGGTGGCGACGGCGTGGACGGACTTCCTGCAAGGATTTCTGATCATCGCGCTGTCGTTCGCGCTGATCCCGCTGGGTTGGAGCACGGTGGGCGGGATGAGCGGCATGCGCGCGTCGCTCGATGCGTACCGGTTTTCGCTGGCGGC
>CAZDIZ010000241.1:0-5265 GCA_964505625.1 uncultured Solibacteraceae bacterium
TCGGTGTGCTCACCGGGCGGACGCTGGTGGCGCACGCGGTGTGGACCGACGCGGCTGATCACGCGATTTTTGCGAAGCGCGGCGTGGGCTTGGCGCACTGCCCTTCGAGCAATACGAAACTCGCGAGCGGCGTGGCGCCCGTGGTTGCCATGTTGAAAGCGGATTTGGTTGTGGGTCTCGGCACCGATGGACCCGCCGGTTCGAACAACGACTTCAACATGTTCGAGGAAATGGATCTCGCTGCGAAGATGCAGAAGGTCTTCACTGGCGACCCCACGGCGCTGCCCGCGACGGCGGCCTTCGAAATGGCCACCATTCGCGGCGCGCGCGCACTGGGCTTGGAAAAGGAAATCGGCTCGCTTGAAACGGGCAAGCGAGCCGACTTGATCACCGTGCGTTTGGACGCGCCGCACGCCGTACCGTTCTACAACCTGTACTCACAGTTGGTCTACGCGTTGAAGGCGAGCGACGTGGCCGACGTCATGGTGAACGGCAAGCTCATCGTGCGCAACCGCCGCGTGGTGACCTTCGACGAAGCGCTCGTCCGGGCCAAGGCCCGCGAGTTCGGAGCGTCGATCGCCGCCATCACCGGGCAAGCGTCGCCCGCAGCATCCACAGCGCCTTCTCTTCCTGATCGTAAAGCGCATTGAGCGAGTTCACGGTTCCGCGCTTGCCTTCGCTTTCAGCCGCTTCGATGGCCGCCGAAACCGCTTCGAGCAGGTACTTGCTGCCGGCCGCCACGTCTTCCAGCATCGCGCGCGAGGAAAGCGGCAGCGCGGCTTCCTTCACCTTGGCCTTGGCCTGAACCTCGGCCAGCGTCACCAGTGGCTTACCACCGTCGATCACCGTGCGTTCGGCGACGTCGTCGATGTGCGTGGCCCAACGATCATAGGCGCTCTCGAAGTAGGCGTGTAATTGCGGGAAGCCCTCGCCGGTTACCGTCCAGTGGTAAGCGCGCAGCTTCTGGTAGAACACCGTGGCGTCGGCCTGTAGTTGATTGAGTTTCTCGTTGGTTTTGGGCATTTGAGTTTATCTCCTATTGCGCTGTACATAAAGGCACGCCGCATTCCAAACCACAGAACACGTAAAATCAATCACTTCCATCATTGTGTGACGATATATCGTTAACAATGATACGATATAGAGTGACAGGCGTAATATCGTGGAACAGTCTTCGCTCGCCCACATCCTCGACTCGATCGAGCGCATCGTGCCCGCTGACTTGACGGCCGTTCTCACTCTGGATGCCTCGCACACCCTGCGCGTCGTGGCCAGCGCCGGGCCCCTATCCACCGACCGTCTGCGCGAGTTAAGGATCGACCTGAACCGCCGTCCCGCGCTGCGGCGCGCGCTCGAACAAACGCACCCCACCGTCATGCACAGCGAACCGGGTGAGGAGATCGACGAGCCGGATACTTACGACGGGAGCGTCACACTGCCCGGGGATCATTCCTGCCTGGTCGCGCCGTTGCGTTTCGGCGATGAACTGGAAGGACTGCTCACGGTGGATGTCTCGGTGTGCCGAGCTTTCGATACCGGGCAGGTGGCGGCCATCGGCGCGTTGGCGGATCTGGCGGCGAGGCTTGTTCACGAAGAGCGTCGCGCCGCCGCGCTCGAGCGTCACCTGGACGAGCTGTCCACCTGGCGCGCGGGTTTGAAGGAAGAAGGCGAAACGGGCACGGCACTGGTGGGCAATGCACCCGTGTGGCTCGATGTTGTTGAACGCACGCGACTGGCCGCGCCCACCAACGCCACCGTGCTCATCACCGGTCAGACCGGTACCGGGAAGGAGCAGTTGGCGCGCGCGATTCATCAGTGGTCGCTGCGCGCGGCAGCGCCTTTTGTCGCGCTGAACTGTTCGGCGGTCGTACCGGAGCTCGCCAGTAGCGAGTTGTTCGGGCACGAGCGCGGCGCCTTCACCGGAGCCGACCGCCGCCGCGAGGGCCGCTTCGCGCTGGCCGAGAAAGGGACACTGTTTCTGGACGAGGTGGCCGACCTGCCCGCGCCCGTGCAAGCGCAACTGCTGCGCGTGATACAGGAACGTGTCTACGAGCGCGTGGGCGGCGCCGGCACGCTACTCAACGCCGATGTGCGATTGGTTGCGGCGACGCACAAGGATCTGGAAAACGAAGTTGCCCAGGGCCGTTTTCGCGAAGACCTGTACTTCCGCCTCAATGCTTATCCGTTGCGGCTGCCGTCACTCGCCGATCGCGCTGGCGACATTCCGCTGCTTGCCGCGCATCTGCTCAAGCGCATCAGCCGGGACCTGGGTTTCGATGCGATCGGCATCAGTCCGGCGGCACTGCGCTTGCTTGAACAACGCGCGTGGCCGGGCAACGTGCGTCAGTTGCGCAACACGCTGGAGCGCGCCGCGATCCTGGCGCAAGGGCAGACCATACAACCGCGTCATTTGGATGAAGCCCCCAAGGCCGTGCCGGCGCGCCTCGCACGAGCGGCGGTGGATTCACGGATACCGTCGAATCTGAACCGGCTGGACCACGCCATCGCGGCGGAAGTGCTGGCGTCGCTTGATGAAGCCAAGGGCAAGGTGGCGGGCCCCGGAGGCGCGGCGCAAAGCTTGGGCGTTCCGCCGACCACGCTGCACAGCCTTATGAAGCGGCTGGGAATCGCGCGACCGCAGCCACAGCGTCCTGGGGCAGCTCGCTAGTGATGGTGGCAGGTCACCGGGCGGCTTACCAGTGTTCCGGACAGGTACGCGCTTACCAGGCTGTTGACGTCGCTTTCCTCGACGCCGGTGAACACTTCCACTCCGGCTTCGGCGAACAGGTTTTGCGCGCGGGTGCCCATTCCACCGGCGATCACCACTCCGACTCCGCGCTCCTTGAGCCAGAACGGTAACAGGCCGGGCTGATGTTCGGGTGCATCCACTTCAATGGCTGTGACGATCTCACGGGTTTCCCGATTGACGTCGATCACGGCGAAGCGGCGCGAGTGGCCGAAGTGCTGGTTCAAGCGGCCGTCGGCGACTGGAATGGCGATACGCATAGGACACTCCTTTAGATGTAACTAACACCTAACATAAAACAACAACTAGAAGTAGTCAAGCGTGGTAGCGCCCTGCCGGCGCTTACTTGGCGAGGACGCTCTGGCAGAGATCCAGATCGTCGGTGAGGATGTAGTCGACTCCGGCGGCGGCCAGACGCCTGAGTAGTCCTTCTTCTTGCGCTCCGAAGTAATTCACCGTCACGTTGTGCCGGTGCAGTTGCTCCACCACTTGGGCGAGCGGCGCCGGATCGCCGCGCAGTTGTATGAACTCGGCCTTCACACGGATGGTCTCATCGGCATAAGCTGCCATGTCACTGCGCTGGCCGCTCATGTTGCAGATGCGTATGCCGGGGATGATCGCCTTGGCCTCCGACGCTTGGGCGGCGGTGCATGCCAGAAAGCAATCCTTCGCACGTCCCATTTGCCTGATGACACGCGCGGTGGCCTCCGCGACGCCTGGCGAATCCTTCAGATGCACATTCAGCAGGATTCCGCGCGGAATGGCGGTGAGCGCTTCGCGCAGCGTCGGAATGCGCGTTCCGGCGAACTGCGGCGCAAACCGCGCGCCGGCATCGAGCGCGCGCAGTTCGGCGAAATTCAAATCGCTCACCTTGCCGTGCCCGTTCGTGGTGCGGTCAACGGTCGCATCGTGCATCAGCACCAGTTCGCCATCGCGCGAAAGCTGGACGTCGAATTCGATCATGCGCGCGCCCTTCTTCGCGGCCGAGACGAACGCGGGGACGGTGTTTTCCGGCGCGCTCTTCTTGTCGCCGCGATGCGCCACGCACTGAGCGCGCGGAGCGCTCCAGGCGGCGACGGGCAAGAGAGCAAGCAAGACGATGGCGGAATTAATGGCGCGCATGATGTTGGAATCTCGATTATACGGCGCGCGGGCCATGGCGCGAATCTGCGAGAATGGTCGTTTCCCATGCCTACGTGGTCGCCACGGTCCTGGCGTTCGAGGCCGGCCCTGCAACAACCCGCATATCCGTGTGAAAGCGCCCTCGCGGACGCCGCCGCCGAGCTTGCCACCATGCCGCCGCTGGTGACGCCGGGCGAAATCGAGGCGCTGAAGGCGCAGCTTGCGGACGCCGCCGAAGGCCGCCGGTTCCTATTGCAGGGCGGCGACTGCGCCGAGCGCTTCAGCGACTGCGTGCCTGAGCTGATCACCGACAAGCTGCGCATCCTGCTCCAGATGAGCGTGGTACTCGTTCACGGCAGCAAGCGTCCGGTGATTCGTGTGGGCCGTTTCGCCGGCCAGTACGCCAAGCCGCGGTCGGAGGACTTCGAAACTCGCGACGGCGTTACTCTGCCCACCTACCGGGGCGATCTGGTCAACCGGCCCGAATATACCGCCGCCGACCGCACGCCCGATCCGCAGCTTCTGCTGCGCGGCTACGGCCGCTCGGCGCTCACGCTCAACTTCATTCGCGCTTTGGTCAAAGGCGGGTTCGCGGATCTGCATCATCCCGAATACTGGGACCTGGACTGGGTTCACCACTCGCCGCTCGCCGACGAGTACAGGCGGATCCTGGCCACAATTTCCGATTCGCTACGCTTCTTTGAAAACGTGCTCGGCATACACGCCGAAGAAATTCAGCGTGTGGACTTCTTCACCAGCCACGAAGGACTGCACTTGGGTTACGAGGAAGCTCAGACCAAGCCGGCCGCGCCAGAGAAGTATTACAACCTCTCGACGCACTTTCCGTGGATCGGCATGCGCACTGCGGGCGTGGAGGATGCGCATGTGGAGTATTTCCGCGGCATTGCCAATCCCATCGGAGTGAAGGTCGGCCCGTCTACCACGCCGGAGGCCCTGCGCGCGCTCATTGAAACGCTCGACCCCGCGCGCGAACCCGGACGTCTGACGCTCATACACCGCTTCGGCGCCGACCGCATCGCGGCGTGCCTGCCGCCGCTCATACAGGCGGCGCGTGCAACCGGGCACCGTCTGCTCTGGTCCTGCGACCCCATGCACGGCAACACGCACATGACCGGCGACGGCGTGAAGACGCGGGCGTTCTCCGAGATTTTGGCCGAACTGGAGCAGGCTTTCGACATACACGAAGCGTGTGGCAGCCGTCTGGGCGGCGTGCATTTCGAGCTGACCGGCGAGGATGTCACCGAATGCACCGGCGGCGCGCGCGGACTGGCCGAAGCCGACCTGGCGCGCGCCTACAAATCCGAAGTCGATCCCCGCCTCAATTACGAACAAGCCCTGGAGCTGGCGCTGCTGATGGCGCGCAAGATGTCGAAGGG
>CAZDIZ010000241.1:5365-6437 GCA_964505625.1 uncultured Solibacteraceae bacterium
CTTCGCATTTTGCGCGGCGCCGGTTCGGAAGGGGTCACCTGTACGCAGGCTTGCGAACGCATGCTCTCGCCGGATCCCGACATCACGCGTCTGCTCGACCGCCTGGAAGCGCGCAAGTTGATGCGGCGTGAGCGCAGCCGCGAAGACCGGCGGGTGGTGGTGAGTTGGATTACACCCAAGGGTGAAACGCTACTCGCGGAAATCGACGCGCCGCTCAAGGCGTTGTTCAAGGTAATACTGGGTCATGTCGGCCAGCGAAAGTTGGAGGAGTTGATTGACACTCTGGAGGCGCTGCGGGACAGCGGTGAGTGAGTTTTCACGGGTCCTATATTTGTTATCACAATTACCGTTACAACATAAGGAGAAACCCATGAAACAACCGCGTGTCACCTCGTTTGCCGCCGGCCTGCTGCTGTTGGCCACATCCGCTTTCGCGCAGTTCACCTACACCATTGATCCGTCGCACTCGTCGGCCGAATTCAGCGTGCGTCACATGATGGTGTCGAACGTGCGCGGCCAATTCGCCAAAGTAACCGGAACGGTGGTCTACGATCCGGCTAACCCGGCCGCAACCAAGATCGACGCCAGCATCGACGCTTCCACCATCAGCACCAATAATGAGAAACGCGATGCGCACCTGCGTTCGGCGGATTTCTTCGACACCGCCAAGTACCCCACCATCACATTCCGTAGCAAGAACGCCTGGAAGGCCGACGGCGTGCTTCAGGTGCAAGGAGACCTCACCATGCACGGTGTGACACGCGAAGTTGTCCTGCGCGTCGAGCCGCCGGCGCAGGAGATCAAAGACGCCTGGGGCAACGTGCGTGTGGGCGCCACCGCCACCACGAAGCTAAACCGCAGCAATTGGGGCCTCACCTGGAATAAGGCGCTGGAAGCTGGCGGTGTCGCCGTGAGCGACGAAGTTGCAGTCACGCTCGACATCGCCGCGGTGAAACAGAAGCCCGCCAAGTAAGCAGCGGGCTTTCCACCATGAGGATGCCGAAAAACCGGGACAGACTGCTCTGCCCCGCGCGGGAGACGCCACGTTTTCAGCGTTCCCCATCGGGGGCAG
>CAZDIZ010000242.1:0-6432 GCA_964505625.1 uncultured Solibacteraceae bacterium
GGCGCCGAACCCACCAGCACCTGAAAGCCCGGCTTCACCGTGCGGATCATCTGCATGACCTTCTCGATGTTGCCCGAGCTTTCCTTCACCGCGACGATGTTGGGGTGTTCGGAAAGCGCCGCCACGGTGCCGGCCGGAATGTCGATGCCAGTGGCCTGCGGCCAGTTGTAGATCATGATGGGAACCGGCGACTGATCGGCGACCGTGCGGAAGTAGAGCGCCTGCGCATCGCCGCGATTGAGCAGGTTCTTGTAGTAGTGCGGCGTGCGCACCATGGCCGCTTTGTAGCCGATGGTAGCGGCGCGGCGCGTGAGCGCCACGGTTTCGCGCACGCTCTCCATGCCCGTTCCCGCAAGCAGCAGCTTGTCCGGTGAGGCATACTCGGCCACCCACTCCCAAAGCTGTATCTTTTCTTCGGTGGTGAGATAGACGCTCTCGCCGGTGGACCCGCAGACGACGTAGCCCGCAAGCGCCGTCTGGTTCCATTTCTCGACGTTGTGTTTGACTTTCGATTTGTAGAGGTTGCCCTCGGCGTCGAACGGAGTCGCAATCGGTGGAAAGATGCCCTGGAGTTTCATACGGGAGAGCGGCTGTCGCTTGCCTTCAGGATACTACCGGAGACAAGGCCTTGCGACGCGCACCGCGGATATCGTATCGTCTCTTTGCGGTCGCGTCGCACGTAAATGAACAAACTCATTCGAGGCATCATTCAATTTCGCGAGACTCGTCGTGAAGGTTTCACTGAGGCTTTCAGAAGGTTAGCGCTGGGTCAAAAGCCGGACGCGCTCTTCATCGCTTGTTCGGACAGCCGCATGGCGGCGAATGTGTTTGCCTCCACCGACCCCGGCGATTTGTTCGTCGTGCGCAATGTAGGAAATCTCGTGCCGCCCTACGATCATCCCGGCGCCGCGGGTACAGCCGCGGCGGTCGATTTCGCCGTCGACAAATTGCGCGTGCGCGACATCATCGTCTGCGGCCATAGCGACTGCGGAGCTATGCACGCTCACTGCCAGGGCCTTGAGACGTTGCCTCCGGGACCGCTGAGAACGTGGCTCGAAATAGGAGCCACCGTCGAAGCGTTGGGGTTGAACGATGTAAGCGAGGTATCACGCCGCAACGTGCTGGCTCAACTCGAGCACCTGAGAAGCTACCCAAGTGTGAGCCGCGCCATTGAGGAGCGTCATTTGGGCCTGCATGGCCTCTGGTTTGACATACAGCATTTGGATGTCCTGTACTACGAGCGTGCGGCTCGGCAGTGGACAGTGTTGGACGCCGCAGCCGGAGAGCGAATCTTGGAGCAGTCTGAGATTACGTAGTCGGACTCACTCATTTCACGGCGGTTGCGCTCGAAGCCGTTTGATCGGTGCGCGCCCCGGGCCCAAGTACTTCGCGCATGACCACCGCGAGATCCCGCAGCGCACGAGCACCGTCGCCCGCGCAGCTTGAGCCGTGCATGACCGCCAGCGTTTTGGGTTGGAACTTCGCCAACGATTCGAGCACCTGGCCAGTCTGATGCGTGTAGGGCACGTAGTTCGCGAAAGGTCCGGCCTGCGACTCGCGTAACGCATCGCGGCTACGTTCGATGACGCTGCCGGTGGTGAATGGCTCGCGAAGCCCCCATTGATGGAACAGATCCGAGCAGAACAACGTGCCGTCGGTGTGATCGAACAGAACGCCGGCGTCCCAGCCGTGCGGAACGTGCGGTGTGGGGATAAACTCGAACCGGTGCCGGCCGGTGCTCATCGTCTCGCCGGCACTCAGGACGCGCGCGGGCCGGTTCGAGAAATCGTTTACGCTTACAATCGCACCCACCAGACCGCACACCGGCTGGGCCGCAGGTGCAACCGCCAGCCACTCGTTCAGCGCGCCGCATTCGTCGGATTCGAAATGGCTGAAGCTGATGTGGCGGAGCTTTGACACATCGATCAGCCGCGCGACCTGTTCGCGCAGCGCCGGAAACATGCTCCGCAACCCGGTGTGAAACAACAGCGGTTCCTCGTCCCGCACCAGGAAATGACTGAACTCCAAGTTAATGTCGGGAACCCAGACCGAGATGCGATAGACCTCGGGCGCAATTTCGTTGGTACTGACCATATCCCCTCTTTCCGTCCCATCGCCATGTGACAAATGGAGTGGGAGCCTCTCTGTTTGAACTTACGATAGCACGGAGCTGGGGCAGATCAGGCGGTCGCGACCGGTGGCGGCGGCGGTTCAAACAGTGCGCGCACGGTAGGACGGGTCAGGACCATGATGGCGCAGACGCCGATCACCGCGCCGAAGGAGAGTTGCAGGCACCATAGCGCGGCCACCACGATGCAGAAAATGCGGCGGCGGCGCGCGGCAACACTGCGTGCGGCGTAGAACGTCAACGCCGCCACGGTGAGGGTGATCAGAACCATCACGCAGACAAAGCCACCCATCACATACAGCATCTCTTCGGGTGGGCCCGACGCGCCCCGGTGATCGAGTGCCCCGCTGAAAGCAGCGACAGCCATGATGGCAGAGGCGAGGAGAGAGATCGCAGCTCCCATGCAAGCCATCGCCGAAAGGACGTAGAAACCCCACTTGAGCAGCAGCAGATGCTCTTGATCACGATCCACGAGTTCGCCCATGGGCACGCTCCTTTGACTCGGGTACAGCGTATCAGAAAATCGGGCTTTGTGGTTTGATATTGCGAGATAAGTGCACTCCTTAAGGCAGTGGACATACCAACCTTTGATCCGGTATGGAACCGCGGTCGAGTTCTTGACAGACGTGCAGATCCACTTCAAGCTGAGCTTGTGAGGCGAAAGGATAAGTCAGTGGCGCAATGCTTCAAGGTGGCCGCGCTCGCGCTCGGAGCCAGTCTGTTCGCAAGCGCGGCGCCGATGGTTTTGACTCCGCCAGCACGTCATGTTGAGTGGACCGGTGAAGGCGTGCGGCTTACCGCGGGGGCAGGTGTCTCGGCGGTCGCTCCCGAGGAGATGCAGGTCGCGCACGTACTGGTAGCCGAGATGCGACGGCTGCACGGTGTCACGCTGAGTGTGCGGAGCGGGCGCGACTCGGTGATCACGCTGGCGCTCGCCGGGACGGCGCGCGGCAAGCGACTGCTTGCGCGAATGGACGGCACCGGGCGCTACTCCTCACACAGGAACGCAGAGGCCTACATTCTCGAAGCTGGCAACATGGGCGCGACCATCGTCGCGGAAACTCCGCGCGGCCTGTTGTATGGCGTGCAGACGCTGCTGCAGTTGGTGCGTCCCCGGAGTGCCGGCAAGGGGATGGAAGTGGCCGGCGCCCGCATTGTCGATTATCCCCAGCTCGGTTTTCGCGGGCTGCACATCTGCATCTTTCCGAACACGGAGTTGGCCGCCGTACGGCAGGCGATGCTCGTCGCCGCGCGCTACAAGTACAATGCCGTGGTCCTCGAAACTTGGGCATCGCTTGAATCGAAGAAACGGCCGGAGACCGCTTACCGTTACACCTACACGCCGGAGCAATTGAAACCGCTCATCGAAATGGGCAAGGCCCTGCGCATGGAAATGATCCCCATGCTCAACAGTTGGGGACACGCGAGCGGCATGCGTAGAGGATCGTCGCAGCACGTAGTGCTGGATCGCTTCCCGCGGTTCAAGTCGCTGTATGAGGAGGACGGCTGGACGTTCTGTCTCACCAACCCGGCCATCTACAATCACCTGTTCGACCGCTACGCGGAGCTGCTGGAACTATTCGGCGATGTGAAGTACTTTCACCTGGGGCTGGACGAAGCCTGGGGCCATCGCGGCCTGATGCGCAGCGATGCCTGTCGCGGTGAGAATCCGCGAGCCACGTTGACCGCGCATTTGAAAAAGCTTTATGCATATTTCGCCGCGCGCAAGATCCAGGTCTTCGTTTGGCACGACATGTTCATCCAGCGCGATCATCCGCAACTGGGCCGCCTGTCGCCGGCTAATAGCGTGCCGCCGTTCGACAGTCACCTGGTGCTGAACGAGCTGCCGAAGGACGTAATCATGGACGCTTGGAACTACGATGCGACGGGCGAGTGGCCGGTGCCGCGCCTGCTCCAGCAACGCGGTTTCCCCATCGTAGTGTCGCCCTGGAAGGTACGCAAGAACGCCGTCGCACTGGTGAACGAAGCCAAGAAGCTGAACGCCATGGGAATGCTGGAAACCACGTGGGACTCACTGGACGTGACGCTGCCGACGGTGGGAGAGGCGGGGGTGCTTGCCTGGACCGAGCCAGGATTCGATCTCGACACAGTGCCTTACGAGAGCTTTCTCGAATCCATCCGGCGCTTGCCGATCACCGATCTGCCCGAACACGAACGCACGTTGCGCGGCGCGCGGTAGCCGCTGTCCGCTGTCAGGCTGGCGCCACGACCTCGAAGGTAAGACGCAGGTACGATCTGGGCCGATACTCGATGCGCAGCGGTATGGGATGCGCTGCGCCTTGTTCCACCCACACCCGGAATTTCGACTCCTTGCCGCCCGCTTCGCGCCGCAATCGGCCGGAAACGCGAACGACCGTACCCGTGTTCGGCAGCAATTTGCGTTCGCGGAAGACCGTCGTCGCTTGCGGGTCCGGCGAGCTCTCGATCAAAAGACGGTAGAGACGGCCGCTGAAGGTGAAGTGAGTAGTCCGGTTGCCGCCGTCGATCAGCGCCGCGGCCAGCGAGTGCAGAAACGGCTGCGCGGCCGTTCGCCGCGGATCGAAATCGGGAGCCTTCTTGACGGCCTCGCCCAGTGCGCGCCGGGCCCGTCCGACCAGTTCTTCGCGGCCTTCGACCGACATCCGCCCCGGCGCCAGGAAAGTGGCTGTCAGAGTTTCGACGCTGCTCGGTGCGATGCGCCCATCGATTGCCGTGAAAGCCACATCCTTCTTGTCGCTCTTCAGACTCTTGCGCGCGGCTTCCATGCTTTCCTCGGGCGAAGAACTCATCAGTCCGAAGTAAGTAGTGTTGTCCCCGGAGGTCTCCTGAATGAAGCCCAACCGGTTCAAACCGGCCGCGCGATCCGGTTTCGAGTATCCCAGGAATTCCAAGTTCCGGCGAATCTTGCCGTTCGTGGAATTCGCGGGCTCCCGCCACACGACGCTGCCGCCGCCGACATCGGAGCGATGAAACAGAGGCACGGACAAAACCAGAATGGAAGCGTCGGCGCGATAGCGCCGCTCGAGATTGACCGGCCCATTGCAGAACAGCCTGGCGGGGAAGCCGGCGCCCATCAGACTCCAACAGAAGTGGCGTCTGGAAATCGTCCGAGGCATGCTAACATACCTCCCATCCGAAACGGATGCCGGGGGTGAAAGAGCCGAATGCCGGCGGCAGGCGCTTCGCCCATTAAGGCTCACCTCCATGATCTCACGTATCGAAACTCAAGCGCGAAGCCAGCTTGACGCGCAGGCCGATGACCCGGCGCAAGCGATAGAATCGTGACCATGCACGCGCGTGGCCTGCCGGGGCGTATGTAACTCGCGGCAACAAGGAACGGGCGACGCACGTCTACACTTTGTCGCTCAAGGAGAATCCGCGCAATGAATGGGCCATGCGAAAGCTTACCGATTGAAACGGAGGGTCTTGGTCCGATCCTGTGTGCCCCACTGCTCGGTGAGGTGGACGCGATGCTCCTTGAGTTGTTGGCCGCCTTGCGTCCGGATGAGTGGGAATTGCAAACCGTGGCGCCCGCCTGGAAAGTCCGTGACATCGCGGCTCACTTACTGGACACCGTGTTGCGCAAGCTCTCCGTGGTTCGGGACGGCTGTTCGGTGGAGATTCGCTCTAACGAAGACGTCGCCGCGCTGGTCAATCGTTTGAACAGTGAGGGTGTAACTGTTTTTCGAAGACTTAGTCCCACCATTTTGATTTCGCTGATGCGCTTTGCGTGCCGCGCCAGCGCCGAGTTCCACGAGGCTCTCGATCCATTCGCGCCCGCCGTGTTCCCTGTAAGCTGGGCAGGCCAGGAGCGTTCCCTGAACTGGTTCGACACCGCGCGAGAGTTGACCGAGCGGTGGCATCATCAGCAACAAATCCGGCATGCCACAGACCGCGCGGGACTAATGGTTCCGAGGTTGTACCATCCCGTGCTGGATTGTTTCATGCGCGGGTTGCCCCACGCGTACCGCCGAGTCGAAGCGGCGCCCGGAACATTAGTGCGCGTGGATATCTCGGGCGATTGCGGTGGCGCCTGGCAGATTCAAAAAGGCGAAGCGGGCTGGCTGATGGCCCATCCAACCGCGAGTTGGGATGCACGCATCACCGTGCCGCAGGACATCGCGTGGCGAGTCTTCACCAAAGGCATCCGTCGCGACGAAGCCGAGTCGCAGGTCTCGATGGAAGGACACCTCGCCCGGCACGCGTTGGAGTTGACGGCAATCGTCGCGTAGTGGTCTGCTGGTAAACGACCCGCCGGGCTGTAAGCCGGTTTCTGTGCCTCTTGTGGAGGTGGCAGCCATTCC
>CAZDIZ010000243.1:0-6248 GCA_964505625.1 uncultured Solibacteraceae bacterium
CATCGAAGCGCAATACCATGGTTGTTTATGCTTCGATTGCTCTTTGCCGTATTGCTTGCCTCCGCCGCGTTCGCCCAAGCGAATGAGATCGCCATCGTGGTTCCCTACCCGGGTGCCGCTCGTCTGGTCGATTACTGGGCTGTCTCCGAATCGCAAATCGATTGGCAGAAGGATGGCCCGGATGCCGAACGTTGCACCACCGCATTTGCCGCTACCGAACTGAAGCGCTTCCTGGCGCGAACGGCGCCGAAGCTGAAATTCCGGTTCGCGGAAGAACTGCCCGCGACTGGCGATGCCATCGTGGTCGCGACGGCCTCGCGCGAGGCGGGCGTCAAGTTTGCGAACGGGCAAGCCTACGCCGTCCGTAGTGCGAAGCGCGACGGCCGCGACGTGTTGTATCTCACCGGCGGCGCTCGCGCGGGTACGCTCTACGCCGTCTACGCCTATCTCGATCAGCTCGGATGGCGTTGGTACGCGCCGGGCAAAAACGGCGAGGTGGTTCCGGCCGAGCGCGGCAGCATTCCGCTTTCGGGCTGGAACATTCAATCCGCGCCGGACTTCCCGCTGTTTCGCGGTTTCCACGCCGCCGCCGAATCCATGGAATCGCTGCAAGTGTTCCAGTGGATGGCGCGCAACCGTCTCAACATGTGGTCATACTGCCCGCGTTCGTATGCGTTGATGAAGAAGCTGGGCTTCATCTTCATGTCGGGCGGGCACATCCTGGAGCAGATCCTCGATCCCGACAAGCCCATGCCCAGCGGCAAGACGCTGTTCGAGGAGCATCAGGACTGGTTCGCCGAGGTGAAAGGCAAGCGCGAGCGCAAGAACGCGTACAGCTATCAGTTCTGCGTGTCGAACGACGAAGCCGCGGCCTACGTGGCGCGCAACGTCGTCGAACATCTGGCGGGTGATTGGCGCTGGACCGATTATCAAAATGTTTGGCTGTTCGACACTTGGGCCGGCTGGTGCCAGTGCCCGCGCTGCCGCGAACTCGGTAACGACGCGGACCGCTACCTGCACCTGATGGCACGCATTCGCAAGGAGGCCGCCGCCGCGATCGCTTCCGGCAAGATGCCGCGCGACATCGGTATGGCGCTAGCTGCTTACGAAGGCACACCGTCTTTGGGCGGCCCGTCGCGCGAGATTCCTGAGCTGCTCGCGAGCGGCAAGGACTTCAGCTTGTACGCGCCCATCAATCGCTGCTACGCGCACACGCTCGAAGACCATCAATGCACGGAACTGAACGAGAAGTACGCGCGCACGGTGCAAGAGTGGGGACGCGTGTCGAAGCGCTTTCCGCTGGCTATCGTCGAGTACTACAACGTTTCGAAATTCGAAGACCTGCCGCTCGGGTTCTCGCGCACCATTGGCACGGACCTGGCGTTCTACCACCGCATCGGCGTCACCGGCATGAGCTACATGCACATCCCCATGTCGCTGTGGGGACCGCGCGCGCTCACGCAGGTTCTCTACGCGCGGCTGTGTTGGGACGCGCACGCGCCGGTGGACAAGATCAAGGACGAGTACCTGCGCCTCTACTACGGCCCGGCCTACGCCGACGCGCGCACATTCTACGACAAGCTGGAGACCGCCTACGCGAACATCACCGCTTGGCGAAGCTGGTATCAGCCGAGCATCAACGGCGTGATGCGCAACTGGGACGGCCAGAAGCCCACCAAGCCGTTGTATCGTTTAAAGCACCTGTCGCCGGAAGGCGGGTTAGCGGTGGGGCCAGTTGAATCGCTGCGCTTGCTGGACGAAGCCAAAGCGGCGCTCGACCGCGCCCTCGCTTTGGAGACGCCGCTCGAAGTGCGTTTGCGTTTGGAAGAAGACGCGCGCGCGTTCCGCTACGGCGACGATTCGTTCCGCTTCTACTGGGCGCTGGCGCGTTTGTATGAAGCCGACCGGCAGGACCAGACCGCGGAACGCGAAGCTGCCTGGCGCGACCTGCGGGCGTCGGCGAATTCACTAGTCACATATTACGTGCCCTTCGATTTCGACGCTGCGGGTCCGCACCTCAACGCCAAGGACGGCCTGGCGCGCACACAGATGCGGCCATTGTACGAGAAGCTGCGCGCAAGGTTCGGCGGCAAACAGAACTATTGAGCCGCAACCCAAAGGACAATCGGATTGCGTGCGGCAACGCTCCCCACCGTGGGCGTGACTTCAACGAATCCCGCGCTCGTGGCTTGAACCTGAACCTGGGCAAGTCCGGAGATAGCACCCGGAAAGGTCGTCATCGAGAGAATGCCTGTCCCCGTTGCCTCTGGAGTGATGGCAAGGGGTGGACCGGCGGTAATGGCGCCGGTTGCCTGTAACGGCTGAACCGGCCCCAGGCCGTTCATGAAGATTGTTACCGTGGAGCCGGGCTTGGCTCCGTTTTGGCAGGTGTTTGCGGTTCCATCTGCGTTGATTGCCAGCGCGTGCTGCGCGCGGCTGACGGAATTACCGCAGTAGAAGTAGCCCGGCACGTCCGACAGGAGAGCACCCGGCGAAAGAAAAACGCTCGGTTGCCGCGCAAGCACCGGAAGCGTTTTGCGCTCCACGACTCCGTTGGCGAGGCTCACCTGCATCTCAACAGACTGCTGGCCAGCAATCTCATAGGGCGCTTGAAGATTGACCTGCTCGCCCGAAGTGTAGAGGATGGGCGCGGCGACGCCGTTGAAAGTCACGGTGATGCCCTGGAACGAGAATGCGCTTCCACCGGGAGGAACGGCGCCCCGAGAGGACGCGAGCCGCGAACCGAAAACACTGAGAACCTGTCCAGGAGTGACGGACGTCAGTTGTACGTTGTCGGCGGGGTCGGTCACGCAAGCCAGGCGTGCGGCTCCGAATAGATCAACCTGAGCCATCGCGCCGTTGGCTCCGGCCGCGACCACGCCTCCATCCGGCCTTACCGCCAACGCCCACGCGCTCGATGAACTGCTCTGCGTGTTGGGAAAACACGATGCGTAGCTGCACGACGGAGCGCCGTAAATCAACTGCGTCGGACTCAGGCTCGTGCCGTCCGCACTCACGCGAGCAACAAAACCGAGGCCCTGGTTCACCGTTGGTTCGCAGCCCCCAGGCACGGCCGCGGATAGCCCCGGCAAGTCCGGAGAATTCGCCTGGCCTGCCAGGTAGACGTAGCCGTTCGAATCGACAGACAGGCTGGAGATCGCGTCTTGTATCGAGCCGCCGAAAAACGCCGACCAGACCAAACCCGTGCCGCTTGCGTTGAGCTTCGTTACGTAACCGGTGGAGGGCGGCAGTTCGACTGACACCCGCCCTGGGAGCAACTCCGGCGGCGCGGGCGCATTGGCTAAGTACATAGTCTGAAATGCGTGTTCGGTGACCGGATAATCGGCGGAGTTGGTTGTGCCCGCGACGATTGCGTTACCGGTTGCATCCACGGCGATGCCGGCGGGTGTTGCTCCATACGAGCCCGAAAGGAAAGTGGCATAGCTCAGCTTTGTTGCCGTGGAATCGAGCTTTTCCACAAATTGGTAATCGCACGGAAGAAACACGATGCCGCTGCCTCGGCATGCTTTGGCTTTCGCTCCACTCTGAAATGCGCCGGTACTCGTCTGCAATGGCACATTCGCTCCGATCGCGCCGCTTGCCGCACCGGCAAGATAAATGTTCCCTTGGGAATCGAGCGTCAGCGCAGTGCCACCGTAGGCGAGCGTCGCAAACAGCACCTGGTTCAGATCTGCATTGACTTTCGCCAGGAAGAAACCGTTCCCCGCTCCGGAGCTTCCGGCACTCGCGGGAAAGCCGCCGCCAGTCGAAGTTCCCGTAAGATACAACGCGCCCGAATTATCAAGGGCCAGCGCTCTCGCGGAAGTCTGCGCGCCACCACCGAAGTACGTGGCGGACTGAATCTGTCCTTGCGGGCTGATCTTGGCAAGGAAGGCTTGACCGCCGCTGGTTGTTCCCAATGCCGGCTGCAACGCGCCCGAAGTGACTGGAAAGTCCTTCGACAACGTGTGCCCCGCAACATAGACCGTTCCATCTGTCCCCAGCACAATGGCGTTCGCGACGTCATCGCCGGATCCAGCCAGGACGGTTCTGTAGATCTGAGTTCCGTCGCCGGAGAACTTCGCCACAAAGGCATCCGTCAGGTCACCTGCCTTGGCGTTGGTTGGAGACGTTGACCCAGCAATGTAGATACTCCCGGTGCTATCGGTTCGAATGGCTCCGATATGCGTCCCATCCGGCTGGCGCGGAAACAGGTTGACTTGTCCGGCAAACATCGGCATCGCGCACAACGTGAAAAGCGCGCACGGTAGGAAGGTAGAACGAGCTTGACTGAACATGAGGCTGCCGCTCCCGCGGCCGAGGCGGCGCACACCGCCCGCCGGGCTTTATTCTGGCATAAAATGGTCCGCTTTTGCGTATTAATGCCAGCGATTCGCCACCCATTGAACCAGTTCGTTGGGCACGGTGGGGCTGGCGAGCACTGGCGTTGTCAGATTCGCGATTAGGTCCGGGATGTCGTAGTGCTTGAGCACTCCGGGCAGGAATGCGTCGTGCGGCCACGCGGTGCGTTCCGATTCGGCCAGCATGCGGAAGCTTGCCGGGTGTTCGTGCGCAAACACGCCGCGCAACCTTCCGTCGATGGCCGCGACGTGCAGCGCTACAACGCCGCCCATGCCGCGTCCGCCCACGACGATGCGCTCGGGGTCCACTCCCGGTTGCGCTCGCAGCCAGGCGAGCGCGGCCACTCCGTCGCGAATTCTCATCGTCAGCACCGGATCACCCAGCGCGGCCGATACGTAGGCCAGCCAGCGTTCCGGCGCGGCCCACCCGGCGGCTTCGTAAGGCGCCAGCGCCGGACGCGTGTCGCCCCAACCGCGCAGATCGACAGTGAGCACGGCCGGATGCACCGCGTCGCGCGAAAGAAACCCGCTCATGCGCGCCAGCACTCCACCCGCCGCGAGATCCGTCCAACGGCCGCGATCGTCGAAGTAGAGCAAGCCTCCGACGGCAGCGTCCCGGCGAGCCGGGTAAAGAAACGTTGCCGGCAGCTCCACGTCCGTGTCTACCTTGAGCAGCACTTCCTCGGCGTAATCCGTCCAAAGCAAAAACGGCCTGGAACGCTTTGCCGACAGAACGCGCGGCGCCTCACCCGCGATGCGCGCCACTCCCCTAGCTGCGCTGCTAATGTCCGTGATCTTTCGCGTGGCCGCCAAACGCGCTGCTTCGGCGCTCGCCACCGTGCGCATGTTCTCCTGCTGGCGCGGCTTGCCGCGCAACAGCTCTTCGGGCGCCATCTCAATTTTGGCCGCGTCGAACGGCGGCAGCGCGCGCCCGGGCGTCGAGCGCACCCAGCGGTCCATCCACTTCACGAATTCGACGGCCTGCTCGACGCTGTAGGCGTGGCCGCCTGCATCCAGAAAGAAACGGAAGCGATCGGCCGCGTGCGCCGCGATGTATGCGCGCTCGGTCTCCCGCGCCATCCGCTCCATCCAATCGGCCTTGAAGACTTCGTCCTTAGCGCCGGCCATCATGAGCAGCGGCGTGGGACTGGCGGCCGCGAGCAGGCTCACCGCGTCCAACCCGCGCGGATAGAGGCCGAACGGCAGCGTTTCGGGACACGGCGGATAGAGATCCTTCAACGGATGCTCCAGCTCCGGCGCCGCGAAGCAGGACGGCCCGGAAGCGCGAATGCGGTCGTCGAGCAGCGTGGCGTAGAGCGTGGTGAAGCCGCCGCCGGAAACGCCGGTCATACCCACGCCGCGGCGCATATCGACGTCGCCGCGCGTGGCCAGATAGTCGATCGAGCGCAGCGCGTCCAGCACGAAGAAACGCTGCGACGTCGCGCCCGTCAAGTAGCAGCGCACACCGTCGCGGAAATGATCGTTGCCTTCGCGCTTCTCTCCGGACATCCCCGGCGGATCGAACAGCAGCGCGACGTATCCGCTGCGCGCGAACACCTGCGCGGGAATCTGGTAGCTCGCGAACTGCTTGCCGCTGTGGCCCACCGGAATAACAATGGCCGGCCACGGCGGCGCGAATCGCGCCGGGTCGGGCAGAAACAACGTGGCGTTCACATCCCAGCCGGGCAGCGATTCGTACAGAACGTTTTCGATGGAGTAGCCGTCGCGCACGTGGCGCGAAACGTGACGCACGTTGAACGCGCCGCCCGCCGAGCTGAACGGCATTTCGCCCAGCATCTCGCGCAAGCTGGCTCGCACTTGCGCGCGGTACTCGTTTAGCCCTTTCCCGCCGATGGCCGCCAGGCGCCGCGCCTCTCCCCGGGCGAC
>CAZDIZ010000244.1:0-6248 GCA_964505625.1 uncultured Solibacteraceae bacterium
GCCGCCTGTTCGGTGAACAGATCGACGGTGTTCTTCGCCAGGTCGTAATCCGCCGGCACGAAGCCGAACTTCTTCAGAACCATTTCCTCGGCGCGGATTTCCTCCGGCGGCATCTCCTCTTTCAGCCGCTCGCGCAGAAACTTGTTCACCTCCGGCTTGGTGATGGGTGCGTATTCCACCTTCTTCAGTGGCTTCAAACCGGTGATGCGGCTCAACTCCGCGGTGATCTCGTTGATCTGGCCGAACAGGCTGGAGTTGTCCTCGCTTTGCGCGCTTGCCGGCGCCAAGGCCGCCAACGCCAGCATGGGAATCAGGATGCGTTTCATGAGTGCCCTTATTTCTAACGATAACTGCGCTACAATGTTACTTTCCACTCTAAAAGAGACTGAGGAGATCTATCTTGGCCGACGAGAAACTCTACACAGCGCAGTACGTGGGCAGCGGTACGTTCATCATTTCGAAACCGAAGCGCAGCCGCCACAAGACGCGGCAGGCGCGCGTACGTTGCCCGCAGCGCGGCGCCCGCAAGTAATCTCCAAAAGAATAGGGCCGGGTGTCATGCCCGGCCCCGCATTCGAAACAACTCCTTCCGCGCGTGCTATTTGTTCAAACGGCCCGCGCTCCACATGATCCCGTTGCGCACCAGGCGCCTGTATCCAGGGTTCGTGTGTACCTGGTGGTCGTGTCCCATCACGGTCACGAACACCTTGGACTTCTCGTACGCGCTCAGCCACGCCATGGGGCCATCGGCCAGCGGGTGCTCGGTCCTCATGAGCACCGTGTTGGTGGGCGACATCCAGACGCCCTTGTACGTTTCCTCGATCATGTGCAACGGACCAACGCCGCGGAGGATCGGGTGATCCGCCGCCGGACGCACCATCACCTCTTCGTCGTGCTTATAGGTGGCGTTAGGCAGCCCGTCCATGGGTTTCACCAGGTAGCGTCCACCCACCACTTCCTTCCACCACCACTCCCAACTGTTGAAGTCGGCGATGGCGTGATGCAATACCACCAGTCCCTTGCCGCTTTCGACGAACTCGCGTAGCGCCTCTCTCTGCGGCTCCGGAATTTCCTGGATCAGATCGTAGAGCACCAGCACGTCGAACTTCTTCAGCCAGCCTTTGCGCCCGTAGACGAACGGATGCGGATCGACGGTGACGGCCATCTCCGGATAGCCTTCAAACAGGTCGTAGAAAGTTGTGTCGTGGCTGTGCCCGCCGGTTACCACCAATACGCGCACTGCGTCCGCGTTGGGTTCTTCCTTCGCCCACGTGGCCGGCAGCGTGACGTTGCCGGTAGCGGCCCACTCGGTGCCGCGCGCGTAGCTGACCTTGAAGCCGTTTTCCATCAGCGCCATCAGGTCGTGGCCTAGCGCGGTGTGGAACACGCGGCCCTTGCCGTAGTTGACGGTCCACAGAATAGGCTCGTCCTTGTCGCTGCCCTTCATCTCCTTGGCGTTGAACGCGGTCGCAATCACATTCACGTTCGGGCGCATCTGGAAGTTGAAGTACAACTCGTCGTTGGCATAGAAGCCATCGGGGATGCCGCGTGCGATGGGATGATCGGCTTGTGTGAACTTCACCTTAAAGATGTGACGCGTGCCGTGGCCGGTACGCGGCGGACCGGGCGTCCATACCGCGCCCACCATGTCGCCGTATTCGGTCCAAGGCGGTTCATCGAATCCCGCGCGCGTCATGTGGTCGCCCAACACCGGCATCACGCCGAAGCTGTAATCGGCCGCGTGCACAATCACCAGCCCTTTGCCGCCCTTGACGAAATCCACCAGAGCCTTCTCGGCGGTCTCGCCCCAGCGCGGACCGCAGTAGTCCGACACCACCACGTCGTACGCCGCCAGCGTCGCCGCCGTCATGCCCGTGGGCTCTTCAGTGACGCGCACGTCGAAACGGCCACTGTCGATCAGCAGCTTGCGCAAGTACGGTGTAGTCTGCCGCCACTCGTGGTTGTTCCGGCCCGACAGAATCAACGCGCGCAGTTTGCCCGGCTGGAATAGCTTGGCGTTGTTCTGCGCCTGCAAGACAGCGCTCGCGGCCAACAAGACCGCGAGCGCGAAAACCGCCTGCGTTCGGAAACGCATGATTGACTCCTTGTGCTTATCCGTTGATCAGCTTGGTCAGGTGCTCCAGGCTGCGCACGGCCTGAGCAGGCGTGCCGCACTCGACGCTCAACACACCGTCGAACCCGATGTCTTTCAAAATGCCGATCACCTTGGCCCAATCCACGACGCCGTCGCCGCACGCGCAGCCGACTGGTGTGCCGGTGACCACGCCGCGTTCCTTGTCCGACTGTTGCACGCTGATGTCCTTGGCGTGCATGTGTACCAGCCGCTTGCCGACGGTCTTCAAGCCTTCATAGGGATCGGCGCCTCCCAGCCACGCGTTGCCCGTGTCGTAGTTGACGCGCAGCATCGGCGAATTCACCAGCGTGGCGATGCGCATCAAGCCTTCGGTGGTCTTTGTGATGATCTGGTGCGGTTCGATGCCGATCGAAATCCCGTAGCGCTCGGCGATCATGCAGACCCGCGTCAGCGTGTACTTCATCACGTCGAAGACTTCTTCCATCGGCACCCAATCGGGCTTGATGCCTTCGTCGCTTGTGAGCACCGGCGCGCCCACCACCTTGGCGAAGCGGATGGCCTGCTCCATGTACGGGATGGCGATTTCCGGCCGCATCAGCGGTGCGTGCGAACTCAACGCCGACGGCTGGATGCCGTACTTGTCCAGGATGTCCTTCATCTCATACGGATCGTTCTGCATGGAGAACGAATGATAGTAGCCGCCGCCGCTCAACAGTTCGTAGCCACTGTGCACCAGCGGTTCGCACCACTTGTAGCCGATCTCGGCGGCCCGCGCCACGCCCTCGGCAAACGACTTATCTTCGCAGCGGATGTACTCCATGTTCACGCCGACTTTGATCGCCATGTTCAGCTCTCCTGTTCGAAGGTTTGGTAAGATGCCTCATCCATGATAATCGCAGCGCGGCGCCCAGTGGGCGGCGCTCGCTGCGGGGAGGATTGCATGCGAACCATACTGCTGGTAACGGCTCTGTGCGCGCTCACGGCGGGTGCCGCCACGCGCGAGGAATTGATGCAAGCGGACCGGAATTTCTGCAAAACAGTGGCCGAGCGCGGCGTCGACGGATGGGTGGATTCATTCGCCGAAGACGGCAAGATGTTCCCCATCGGACGCGACGTTGTCGAAGGCAAGAAAGCGATTCGTGAGTTGATGACCGCGCGTTTCGCGCAGCCCGGTTTCTTGCTGCGCTGGACGCCGCTGGGCGCGGAAATCGCACCCTCGGGCGACTTCGGCTACACCTACGGCAAATCCGAATCGCGATTTCTGGGCAAAGACGGAAAGACCATGACCACCGAAGGCCGCTACATCACGGTCTGGAAGAAAGACATATCTGGCGTCTGGAAAGTGACCGCCGACATCGGAAATTCGACGCCGCCCAAGCCCGCGAACTAAGCCACCGCGGCACGCTGGCGCAACCGCGCCAGAATTGCCGCTGTCGACACTTCGATCGGCTGCTCGCCGCTCACCACAATGTCGGCCAGACGCTCGGTCGGCCAAATGTAGGTTTCCGCGCTGGGGCGCACGGTCTTCTCGTATTGTTCGAGCACGCCCTGGGGCGTTCTGCCACGCTCGGCCACGTCGCGCGCCAGCCGCCGATCGAAGCAGACTCCGGGAGCTGTCTTCACGAACACTCCGGTGTCCAACGCGCCGCGCACTTCGTCCCAATACAAGGTGAACAGTCCTTCGACGATCACATACTCGCACGGTTCGACGCGGCGAATGCTCGGCGTGCGCGTGTACAGCGTGAAATCGTACATAGGCTCGTCGATGGCCTCGCCCGCGCTCAGCCGGCTCAGATGCTCGAACAGTAGTTCCCATTCAAGTGCGTCCGGCACGTCGAAATTCGCCTTCTGGCGCTCCGCAAACGGCAGATCGTCCATGGGACGGTAGTAACTATCCAGCGTCATGATGGACGCATCGCCCAGATGTTGGGCTAACCGGTTCGCCAACTCCGATTTACCAGCTCCGGATGGCCCGGCAATGCCAATGATATGAGGTCTCACGGGGATAAACCTTTATTTTCGCACAGCGTGGCATTTGGACACGACTGGCGTTTCGTTGCCGCGTCGAAGTTGTTGATCCTCTGTGGCGCACACTGGAACAGCAACTGCTATAGTGCGAGGTATGCACCTGATCCTCCTTCTGCTGATGGGTGCAGTCCTGCCCGCGCTTGCGCAATTTGAGAGTCTCTCAACACCCTACGACGGCTCGCGCCTCTACTTCACCAGCCGGCTGCGTCAATCCGGTACGGACCAGCCGTCCTGGGGGAAGATGTTCCTCGCCGACAGCCAGGGCATTCGTCCGCTGCTGGTTGAAGAGCGGGTGTGGACGGCAACTCCGTCCTGGGGCCGGGCTGCGGGAACGAGTAATCACTACGACGTCTTCGGCACGGAAATCTCCAGTGGCGAAACCCGCCTGGCCGCCATGACCAGACGCGACTGCGTTGGCAGCACGGGCTTGTGCGGATACAGCGATCAAACCTGGACGAGAGTATACAACGAGCGTGGGCAGGAGGCTGCGGCTTTCAAGGGCGGCCTGCGCTTGAGTCCCAACGGCCGTTGGGGCTTGGTAACCGGCGGCAGGAACGTCCCCTTTCCCGAGTTGCGCGTCATCGATCTGGAGACTCAAACCACATATGACATTGCGTGGTCCTACAACGTTGGAACCTACGACTATCGCAAAGGGGCGATCGCAAACAACGGAACCGCAGTAGCTGTGGGCCGGGAGTTGACGGTGTTCCGACTGCCGGACCAATCGCAAGTCATCCCGGCGCAAGCCGAGTCCGCCGCTATAGATGCCGCTGGCACCGTGATTGTCTGGGCCGATAAGGCCGGTTCCTCGCGCGGCCTGCGCGTGTTGCGATTGGAAGGCGCCGCCGAGCCGGTGAGCCTGACCCTGGCCGGACGCGACGACTACCTGCCCAGCATGGCCAACGACGGTTCAGTCATCTTGTTTCTGTCCCGCCCAATCGAATCGAATCGCGCGCAGGTGTTTTTGGTCAAACCGGACGGTTCCAGCCGGAGGCAACTCAGCAACGAACCGGAAGGCATCTCGAACGCGATCTTGTCCGGCAACGGAGCGGTGGCGTGGGTGCTCACTCGTACTGGCCGCCTGTTGCGCATCGACGTTTCCAGCGGCAACTCCACCCAGATCATCGGCGCCGTGCCAGCTATCCTCGATACCACCGACCAGTCCGCCAAGGGCAACGATGTCACGCTTGCCGCGTCGGTGTTGGGATCGGAATCGCTCGCGGTGGATGTCTGCGGTCGGTCGTTGCCCGTATCGCAAGTGAGCGAGGGCGCGGTGAGTTTCCGCCTGCCGTTCGCCTGGAGTATTCCGCCAGCGCTCGCCGGCACGCAGAACTACTGCTCAGCGGGACTGCGGACCGCCGAACCAAGCACATGGGAAGGCGGAACTGTGCGGGTGGTCGCTGCTGCGGCCGATTCGTCGTTTGTGTCGCTTCCTGATACGCCCTATTCGCTCGTCGCGCATCAGAACTGGTATGCTGTCGTGACGGAGGAGGATCCGGCCGTTCCAGGTGAAATCCTCCATTTCTACGCCACGGAATTTGGCCGAGTCACTCCAGCCGTGCCCAACGGTGCCGTAGCGCCGCTGTCGCCGCTTTCGTTCCTCGAAACCACCATCGACTGTTACCAGTTGGACCAGCACGATCTCCCCGCCGAGCGGCTCGCCATCTATTTCGCGGGCCTGGCGCCGGGCACCATCGGCTATTATCAGATCTCGCTACGTTTGCCGGACAATCTACGGAGCCCGGCGACACGCGTACTGTGCGCGGCGCGGGACTATCCGGCGTCGTCGAGCGTTTACGCCGTCGCCACCATTCCCACGCGCGCCAACGCGGCGCCGTAATCCGTACACTATTAAGATGTCCACCAAGGGACTCGATCTCTACCGTAGGGCGCGGACCCGCATCCCCGGCGCCACGCAGCTTCTCTCCAAACGTCCGGAATTGCACGCTCCCGAACAGTGGCCCGCTTACTTCTCGCGCGCCAGGGGCGCCGAAGTCTGGGATGTCGATGGCCGCAAGTTCATCGACATGTCTTATTCGGGTATTGGTACCTGCATCCTCGGCTATGCGGATGCCGATGTGGACGATGCCGTTCGCGCGGCCATCGCATCCGGTTCCATGTCCAC
>CAZDIZ010000245.1:0-3204 GCA_964505625.1 uncultured Solibacteraceae bacterium
TTCATGGCGTGCGCCATGCCCAAGCAGGTGCGAAGATCGGGCGAGCGAGGGTTTTCCTCGCACGCCCGTTCCAACATGGCGATGTAACCGGTAAGCTGCTCGGGCGAGACCGTGTGAGGGTCTCGCCACGGGACAGCGGGCAGGCGCGACGGAACCGCCGCGACGTCTCGATCCGTGAGTTGCAGGGCAACGGTGGACATTAGCTACGCTCCCAAGGTGCGGGCCTTGAGCTCGAATTCGGGATAACCGAGCGCGCCCATCTCAGGCAGATCGAGTCCTTCGAGTTCAGCCTTGGCTGAGACGCGTTGGCCAACCACGAAATCGATCAGCAGGTTCAGTACGAAGGTGGATGCAAACACGACACCGAGCAGCGCCGACACGCCGATCAACTGAGCGACTAACTGTCCGGGATCGCCGTAGAACAAGCCGGTGACCGAGCCGCTCACTCCGTTCCAACTGCCTCCGAAGTTGCTCTTGCCATCGGCGAAAAGCCCGACCGAAATCACGCCCCAGAGTCCGTTCGCTCCGTGCACCGACACAGCGCCGACCGGATCGTCGACTTTCAAAACCCGCTCGACGAATTCGACCGACACGCAAACCAGCACACCGCCGATTAGCCCGATAATCACGGCCGACACCGGATTCACGAACGCGCACGGAGCGGTGATCGCCACCAAGCCCGCCAGCAGTCCGTTGCCGGACATCGACGCGTCAGGCTTGCCGTAGCGCAGCCACATGTAGAGCATCGCGCTGAGGCCGCCGGCCATTCCGGCGAGCATCGTATTCACCGCCACGGTGCTGATGCGGAGATTGCCGCTGCCGGAAGCGCCCAGCGTGGAACCGGGATTGAAACCGAACCAGCCGAAGGCCAGAATGAAGCAGCCAGTGAGCACCAGCACGATATCGTGTCCGGGCATGGCGTTAGGCTTCCCGTCGCGCGTGAACTTGCCGATGCGCGGCCCTACGATGATGGCCAGCGCCAGAGCGCTCAATCCACCCACCGAGTGCACCACGCCGGAGCCGGCGAAGTCCACGTATCCCTTGCCCAGGCCGAAGTTCACGCCGAGGTTAGCGAGCCAACCGCCGCCCCAGGCCCAGTTTGCGAATATCGGGTAAGTGAAGGCACCCATCAAGAAGGACGAGATGAGGAAGGCGGTGAACTTCCAGCGTTCCGCGGCCGAGCCGGTCACGATGGTGAGCGCGGTATCCATGAAAACCATTTGGAACAGGAACACGACCATCACGGACACGTCATAAGTGCCGTTGTGCATCAGCATGAAACCGTTTTGACCAAACAAGCCGAAAGGCTTGCCGAACAGTTGCATGACCCATTCGGAATTCAGCGTCGGCGTACCGCCCAGGTTCGCGAGCGCGCCGGCGCCGCCCATTTGCAGTGGAAACCCGATCAGCCAGAAAGCCAACATGCCGACGCCATACACGGCGAAATTCATCATCATGGTATGATTGGCGTTCTTGGCGCGGCAGAGGCCGGTTTCCACAACCGCGAATCCAGCTTGCATGAACATGACCATGAAGCCGGTGATCAACGTCCACATGAAGTTGATGCCAATCCGGTTCTGTCCCACCTGGTTCAGTAAATCGGCGACGGTCAATCCCTTCTTTGCGTCACTTACAGCGACGTCGGCCACTGTGCCTGTCAGATTGCCGTCGGGATCGCCCTTGGCGCGCAGATCTGCATTGGGTGGCGCGACGGACTTCAGGTCCGCGTCAGTAATCGGCACGGCAGCGGGAGGTGCGGCCGGCGGCTGCGTCTGAGCGTAGACCGCCAAGGTGAATGCGCAGAAAGTCGCGACGACCAACAGTGTCTTTTTCATTTCTCTTTCCTACCGTTTCCAAATGGCGTTCTTCAGATACGCCGAATTGATGAGTCCTAGGATTCCGACGAGACTGACCGCGATGCCGGCGAGCACCAACGTCATGCGGGTGCCGACGCCCGACGTGAATCCCAGCGAAAGCAGACTCACAACGAATCCCAGTACTGTGACGAGCAGTCCAATGAAAACCATATGCGTGTCCTCAACCTTCCTTGTGTTCCCACGGCTTGATCCTGAACAGCACCGCGCCGGAGCCGAGCAGCGCCGCAACGCCCAGCGCGCACAACGCGATGCTCCCTCCCGCCGCGAGGCCGGACGAGATGAAAGCGAATGCCAGTATGAACAGCGCTACTCCAAGTGCTTGTTGTGAATTTGAACCCATAAGTTATTTCCTCACTTTCGCGGTACTTACTACCGCGTCTTACTTCGGTCCGAAGTAGGCCACGACGCCAACCAGCACCGTGTCTTGAGCTTTGTGATTCGCGGACTCATTGCCGCGGTTGAAATAGGGCTGATCGGACCAGTCCCGCCGGTACTCCATGCGGGTGAGCAGCCCCTTGGCCATCTTGAATTCGCCGGTGAATGTGAACTCTTTGAGTTTCTGAGCCGTGCCGGTGTTGAAGCCGTCGGCGTCGTTAAACCACTCCAGACGAGGCGTCACGGCGAACCAACTGTTGATCTGGTAACGAGCCGCGCCGGCAATGCCCACCCAGCGGTTATCGCCGCCAAGAATGACCTTGTCCACGCCGTAGTCGAAGTTGACGTAAGCGCTCAGCTTCGAAGCGGGGGTCAGCACTAGGACGGAATCGTAGAGATGCCGCATCCCGTCGTTCGTGTCGGTCTTTTCAGGGCCCACGTAGTACGTGTTCGTCCAGGAAACCTTCTGTGACGTGAACGTACCCGTGAAACCGAGAGTCTTGCCTGTGTTGTTGTCCTCGACGTTGTTCCAGCCGTTGATCACCTGTACGCCGGCGGAGAAGTGCTTGTTCAGAGGCATTGACGTCCGAAGCCCGAAGTGATAGAACGGTTGAGCCCAACCGTAGAGCAGAGAGCGCGAGTAATTCCAGTTAGTGTGCGTCTCAAATACTTCGGCGCCAGCGCTCGAAACGAACTTGCCGAAATCTGCCTGAAAGCCATTCCCTTTCGCTGGTTTCCAACTTACAAACGCTTGCTCCACATACTTCATTGCGGAGAAGTCCGGCTCGTTGAAGTGAAACAGATCCATCCCGCGGCCGAAGCCTAGATCAAGCCGGAACCCCAGCGGGTCGGGCGAGTGCTCCATGCTGAGCTTGGCCATGTTAAGCGTGAATTGATTCGCTCTCACATCGAAAACGCGAATCTGATTGGTGCGGTCGGAGGGGTGATTGAA
>CAZDIZ010000245.1:3304-6124 GCA_964505625.1 uncultured Solibacteraceae bacterium
ATCAAGATACACTTCGAGTGCGTCATTCGATGTTAGAGCTCCTATCCGAGAAGGTCGTTCGCCGAGAGGTGCGAAGTAGACTCAAGTGTAGGAGCAAACCCCTGGAATTGGCCAATTAATTATTTGGATTGGCTGGATAGAAACGTTTCGCTTCCCTGATTGTCACCACTCATGCAAAAGTGAAGTACTGCCACGTGGGCTTGCGTAACGCGGCGCCGGCCGCGCGGGACAGGTGTGAAAGGACGCCCATCATGAAGAAAATCGAAGCTATTATTCAGCCTTTCAAGCTGGAAGAGGTGAAAGAGGCGCTGAAAGGCATTGGGATCGACGGCATGACGATCACGGAGGTGCGCGGCCACGGAAGGCAGAAGGGCCACAAGGAGGTCTACCGCGGTCAGGAGTACACGGTGGATCTGCTGCCCAAGGTGAAGATTGAAATGGTTGTCCTGGCGTCGCGCGCTGAGGAAGCGATCACGGCACTTTGCGAGGCGGCGCGCACGGGAAAGATTGGAGACGGCAAGATTTTCGTGTCGGAAATCTGCGAAACGATTCGCATCCGCAACAACGACCGGGGCGAGGCGGCGCTCTAGCGGCGCACGAGGTACACGGCCACTTCCGCCATCAGGTTGGGCAGCAGGCGGCCAAGGTGGTGGCCGGAGAGGAAGTAACGCCGCTCGACTGTCCAACCTTCCTGCTCGACCAGGTCCTCGAAATCGTGCACCGTGAAAAAGTGGATGTTCGGTGAGTCGTACCAGTTATGCGGGAAGATGCGCGTCTTGGGGGCACGCCCGCCGAACAGGTGCGAGAGGCGCACCGACCAATGGCCGAAATTCGGAAACGCGACAATGGCGTATCGCGCCGCGCGCAGCATGTCGCGCATTACAGCCAGCGGGCGGCGCGTTTCCTGCAACGTCTGGCTCAGGATGACGTAGTCGAAGCTGTCGGGCGGATAGTCGGCCAACCCCTGGTCAATATCACCTTGATAGGCCGATACGCCGCGCGCGATGGCGCGCTGCACGCGCGCGCTGTCCAACTCCACGCCGCGCCCGGTCACATTCTTGTTGGTGGCGAGCCAGTCGAGCAGTTCGCCTTCTCCGCATCCCAGGTCGAGTACGCGCGTGTCCGGTTCGATCAAGTCGCCGATGATGGCGTAGTCGCTGCGCCCGAGGACCTCTCGCACAAACGCCTTGCGGCGTGTTGGAGCCAAGGATGTCACGATTGCGAAACCTCCCGGTAGGTGCTGGCCAGAAAGCCGCGAACCACCTCGGTTTGCGCGCCGATGTCCACCAGAAACGCGTCGTGGCCGTAGTTGGATTCCAGTTCGCAGTAAGCCACGTCCTTATTGAGGCCGCGCAGTGCGCTGACCACTTCGAGCGACTGGTAACTCGGATACAGCCAGTCCGAAGTAAAACTGATCACCAGAAAACGCGCCGCGGTTTTCGCAAATGCGCCGGCAAGCGATCCGTGTCCGTTGGCCAGATCGAAGTAATCCATGGCCTTGGTGATGTAAAGGTACGAGTTGGCGTCGAAGCGGCCCACAAACTGCGAGCCGCGGTAGCGCAGGTAACTTTCGACTTCAAAGTCCACCGAGAAATCGAAACTGAAATTCTCTTTGTCGCGCAAGCGGCGGCCGAACTTCTGCTTCATCGAGTCGTCGCTCATGAAGGTGATGTGGCCCACCATGCGTGCCACGGCCAACCCGCGCGCGGGCGGATTGCCGGCATAGTAGTCGCCACCGTTCCAATCCAGGTCGGCCATGATGGCCTGGCGGCCCACTTCATTGAATGCGATCTGCTGCGCGCTGTGGCGGGCGGTCGTGGCAATCGGAATCGCGGCGGCGACCATCTCCGGATAAGCGACGGCCCATTGGAGCGCCTGCATGCCGCCCATCGAGCCGCCGGCCACGGCGAGCAAACGGCGGATGCCAAGGTGCTCAACCAGTTTGTGCTGCAAGCGGACCATGTCGGCAATCGTAATGCCCGGAAACGACAACGCGTACGGCTTGCCCGTGGCGGGGTTGATGGAAGACGGACCCGTCGTGCCGCGGCATCCACCCAGCACGTTCGAACACACCATGAAGTACTTGTTGGTGTCGAACGCCTTGCCCGGGCCGATCATGTTATCCCACCAGCCCGGCTTGCCGGTTTCGCTGCTGATGCCGGCCGCGTGCGCGTCGCCAGAGAAAGCGTGCAGGATCAGAATGGCGTTATCGCGCGCGGCGTTCAACTCCCCATAGGTTTGGTAGGCGACCTCGACCGGCGCGATGCGCGAGCCGCTGTCGAGATCGAGACCGTCAAACTGAACCAACTTTGTTTCCACTGTCATGCCGGAAAACCCTTGGGGGCACGGAAAGGAGGCATCCTTCCTGCGCTACAATACAGGTTACACCTTCCTGGAGGACAATCGTTTGGATAAGGCAGTGCTCGCTCTGGAAGATGGGTGCATCTTCGAGGGCATGAGCTTTGGTGCGCGCTCCGAACGCTCGGGCGAAGTAGTCTTCAATACCGCCATTACCGGCTATCAGGAAGTCTTCACAGACCCGAGCTACTCAGGCCAGATCGTTATTCTCACGTACCCGCAGATCGGAAACTACGGCTCCAACCGCGGCGACGACGAATCCTTGCGTCCGTTTATTGAAGGGCTCGTCGTTCGCGAATTTTCGCCGCTGGTGAGCAACTGGCGCAGTCAGGAGCGAGCCGACGAATTTCTTGCGCGGCACGGCATTCCGATCATCTCCGGCATCGACACGCGGCGCCTGGTGCGGCACTTGCGCACGCGCGGTGTGATGCGCGGCGTGCTTTCCGGCGGCTTCGCGGGCGA
>CAZDIZ010000246.1:0-4549 GCA_964505625.1 uncultured Solibacteraceae bacterium
GGCGTCGAGCGCCTGTTCGTGCTGAGCGGCAGCGCGGATCTTCCGCGTCCGGAAGCCGAACGCCTAATGCGGCCCGTCGCGCTGATCGAAGCCGGAACGCGCATCGGCGAGGCGGCGGCGGAACTCGCCAAACGGAGCGTCGCACCCCTCAACGTTAAGGTCGCCGGGCGGCGGCTTCCCAGCACGCTCGCCGGAGAAGTGAAGGAACCGCTCGGCGGCGTACGGTCCATGGGAACGAACCTCGGCACGGTTCCTTCGTCCGAACGTGCGCTCGACGTCCTGGGCCGCTACGACGTGGTGGTGGTCGGAGGCGGCACGGGCGGCGCCCCGGCCGGCATCGGCGCGGCCCGATCGGGCGCGCGCACCCTGGTGGTCGAATACCAAAGCAGTTTGGGCGGCGTTGGCACCCTGGGCCTGATTTCGAACTACTACTGGGGGTTCCGTGGAGGATTCACGAAGGAAGTTCCCGGCGCGAAGAACTGGAATCCCATTCAGCGTGCCGAATGGTGGCGCCGGACGCTGCGGCGCGCCGGAGCCGACATCTGGTTCGGCGTGATCGGTTGCGGCGCTTACGTCGAGCAAGGCCGTGTGGCCGGAGTGGTGGTCGCCACCCCGCAAGGGCGCGGCGTGGTGCTGGCTAAAACGGTCATAGACTCGACCGGGAACGCCGACATCGCCGCGGCCGCCGGTGCACAGACCACCTACACCGGCGCAACCGAGCTGGCGCAGCAGGGCACCGGACTGCCCGGGGTCAAGCTGGACGCACGCTACACCAATACCGATTTCACCATCACCGACGAACTCGACATGAAGGACGTCTGGCACCTGTTGGTGTATGCCAAAAGCAAGTTCGCCTCGGACTTCGATTTCGGCCGCCTCATCGACACGCGCGAACGCCGCGGCATAGTGGGCGATTTCAGCATGACGCTTCTCGATCAGATGTGTGACCGCACTTATCCGGATACCATCTCGATCGCGTACTCGAATTTCGACACGCACGGCTACACCGTGGACCCATACACCCTGGTGGAACACCCTGAAAAGAAAGGGCACACCATCAACGTGCCCTATCGCTGCCTGCTGCCGAAAGGGCTGGACGGGATTCTCGTGACGGGGCTCGGAGTGAGCGCGCACCGCGACGCCATCCCCATGATCCGCATGCAGCCCGACGTTCAGAACCAAGGCTACGCGGCAGGAATGGCCGCCGCCGAAGCGGCTCGCATGGGCCAAGGCACCCGCGCCATCGACATACGGGCTCTGCAAAAGCGGCTCGCGCAAATCGGCATCGTCCCGGAAAGCGCTCTGACCGCCACGGACTCTTTCCCGCTGTCGGCCCAGCGCATCGCCGCGGCCGTTGCCGGACTCAACGACATTCCCGCCTTGATGACGCAACCGGAAACCGCCTCGCCGCTGTTGCGGCAAGCCTACCGGAACGCCGCCAACGAGAAGGACAAACTCGCCTACGCTCACATTCTGGCGGTGCTGGGAGACTCGACGGGCGTCGAAGCCTTAGCCGCCGCCCTCGATGCCGAAAGCTGGGACCAGGGTTGGAACTACCGCGGCATGGGCCAGTTCGGCTCGGCGCTGAGCCATGTGGATAGCCGGATTGTCGCTCTGGGCCGCACACGCGACCGCCGGGCGCTGCCGGCGATCCTCAGGAAGCTCGAACAGCTCGACGATTCCAGCGAGTTCTCGCACCACCGCGCCATCGCCCTGGCGCTGGAATCGATCGGCGACGCTTCGGTCGCGCCCGCCATCGCTCGCCTGCTTGAAAAGCCCGGTTTGCGGCACCGCGTGATCGACAAAGTCGAGGCGGCCCGAGTAGAGACCGGAGCCGACAGAAACGACACCCGGGTTCGAGCCGTGTCTTTGCGGGAATTGGGATGGGGAAGGGCCTTGTTCCGCTGCGGCGACTACCAGGGGCTCGGCCGGAAGATCCTGACCGAGTACACCCAGGACCTTAGGGGACATTTCGCCCGCCATGCCCGGGCTGTCTTGGAAAGCAGCAGGTAACGGTAACTTTGCACGGAAGACTTGCGTCTCTTTGTGCGGCATGACATAATTCAGTTCGATCTGGTCAAAACAATACTAAAATAGCTTAGCCGGTCTCATAAGACTTACGTATCAGAAACCCGAAGGAGGTTTGAGACAATGTTCGAAAGCCTCGATGATCAGATCAAGAACGACGTGGCTGCGGGCTCCTCGAAAAAGGAGCGAATTCTATGCTGGGTCGCGGCTCTGGCTGCGACGGTGCTCGTGCTGGGAGGCCTGTATTTCGGCGTAAGGATGCTGGAGTAGCGTCAGTCGGCCATAGACTGGGCGCCTAGCGCCGCCGGACCGATGCGTTCCATCACACGGAGCACACTGCCTGGATAGGTGGGAGAGGGGTTGTACGTCCGCAAGAGGTCTTTTACGTCCTTGTTGCGGTAATACTTGGAATTCCTAAGGCGTTCAGCCACATGGTGTATCCCCGCCGGGACACTGAGGAATGCCTCGCGTGAAGATCCCCACCCCATAATGTTGTTGTTGCGGTAGCTCTTGCCACCGGTGGACTCGACGAATGCGATGCTGGGAAGAAGCCGCCAGTCCAGCCCGTTGCGGTCGGCGGCCACCAGGAACTCCTCCGCCAGATCACGAGCCGGACAATCGCGGTCACCGAAGAACTTCTCCAGACACGCCCTGCGTGGATCATTGCGGTAGGGCGAGGCTGGGACACGTTGGTCGGGGATGATTGTTGGAGCAATTAGCAAAGCTGTCAACAGACCGCCGCCAACGGCGATAGATGTATTCAATCCCATTTCCTTTCTTCGAGTTACAAAGAAACCACGATCGCCTTTCCAGGCGATTTGATCAGCGATTTGGAAAGTTGCCCGCGCTGTCCCAGGGCGGGCGTAACCTAGTTCGGTTCCCATTATAGCAGACAGTCAAGGCCTGCCTCGGTCAATCGCCCTGGTTGTAGTGGGGTATGAAGCAGACAAATTACTCGGAAAAGAGGTGGGATCCGGTCTGCGCCGCGCCCTCGACAAGCGCGGCGCAGACCTTGGTTGCGGGGTCGACTAATTGGATCGCTTGGCGGTCATCTCCGTCGTGCGATCGCCGCCTTCGCGCTGAACGCTGAACTTGATTTCGTCGCCGGCCACCTTGCCCTTGTAGAGCATCTTGAATTCGCGGTCTCCCATGGAGACTTTCACCGCGAACGAAATCTCGTCGCCGGCTACCTTGCCTTCACTGATTTCGCGATCGCCCATACGGCCCGACACGGTGCCAGTGAGCTTCTCGCCATCCACTTTGAAGGTGAAAGTTGTCTCGCGAGTCTTGCCGTCGCGTCCCTGCGACGTGCCTTTCCACGTGCCGCTCACGTCGGCGGCCGATGCCACCACCACCAGCAGCGCCATCAAGCCAACTGCGATTCGTGTATTCATTCTGGAGATATCCCCCTTCATAGGGATGGCGGTAGGCGCGGAAACGTTACCCCGCCGCCAGGAAATCCGAGCCTGGAGTTGCGGCGAACCGCTGCGGCGGGCGAGCATGACTTTATGCGCCAGATCTCACTGCTCGTCCTGCTTTCGGTTACCGCGATGGCCCGTACCCTGGTGGTTTCGCCCTCCGGGCCTCTAAAGACTCTCGATGACGCCCGCGATACCATCCGGGCGTTGCGCAAGCAGGGCGTCCGCGAGGCCTTTACCGTCCAACTGAGGGGTGGCGTCTACCAACTGGCCAGCCCGTTCGTGCTGACGCCGGAGGACTCCGGCGCGCCCGGCCAGCCGGTGGTCTACGAAGCCTATCCCGGCGAACACCCCGTCGTGAGTGGTGGGCGCACCCTGACAGGTGCCATGGCGCCCAAGGGCCACCTGTGGACCGGCCGCGCCGCCGAGGGTGCCAGCTTCCACCAGCTATTTGTCGGCGGCCGTCGCGCCCGCCGTGCGCGGACACCCAACAACGGCTTTTTCCGAGCCGTGGGGCCCAGTTCCCAGGACAAGCCCTACCGGCTCAAATTCCGCGGCACGGACGTTAAACCGGAATGGGCGTCGAGCGGCGCCGAGGCGGTCATCCTGCTTTCCTGGGCCGAGTTGCGGATGCCCATTGTGAGCGTCGACGCGCAGGCCGGCGTGGCGGTGATGTCGGGCGATCCCTGGCCTTCCAACCAGGAAAAGGACGCGCGCTACTATATAGAAAACTCACCCGACTCGCTCGACGAAGCCGGCGAATGGTACCTGGACCGCAAGACCGGAACCGTGTCCTACCGCGCGGCTTCGAACGAGAGTATTGCCGACGGCGACGTGGTGGCTCCGGCGCTCGAACAATTAGTGCGGCTGGCAGGACAGCCCGAACAGGGCCGCTACGTCCAGCACGTGATCTTCCGCGGATTGGAATTCTCCCATACGGATTGGTCCATGGGCCCCAAGGGTGTCGTCGAGCCGCAGGCGAGCATTGGAGTGAAGGCGACCTTCGAAGCCGTCGGCGCGGCCGACTGCGCCATCGAGCGCTGCGTCTTTAGCCGCCTGGGCAACTACGCCATCCACTTCGGCCGCGGCGCGCGGCGCAATCG
>CAZDIZ010000246.1:4649-6000 GCA_964505625.1 uncultured Solibacteraceae bacterium
CGCATCCGCAATAACCTGATCCACGACGTGCGCTCGTTCACCTACGGCGGCTGGGGCATCTACCCGGACGAAGGTTCCAGCGAGATGCTGATCGAAAACAACGTCGTCTACCGCACCAAGAGCGCCGGGTTCCATCAGCATTACGGCCGCGAGAATGTCGTGCGCAACAACATCTTCGCCTTTGGCGACGAGTACCAGTTGATGCGCACGCGCAAGGAGCCGCACTCGTCGTTCACCTTCGAAAACAACATCGTGATTTTCGATTCCGGACGCCTGCTGGGCACGCGCTGGGACGACGACAAATTCGCCATGCGCAACAACGTCTATTGGGACACGCGCGGCGGCGTCATGGGCTTCGGCAAGGAATCCTGGGATGCCTGGCGCGCGCGCGGCATGGACGCCGCATCGCTGATCGCCGATCCGCTATTCGTCGACGCGGTGAACTACAACTTCCGCCTGCGCCCGGACTCGCCCGCCCTCAAGCTGGGCTTCCGGCAGATCGACCTGACGGGTGTCGGACCGCGCCCCGAAGCGCGCCGCTGAAAACCCGGGGACTGACCACTCTGCCCCCGGAGTTTTCAGCAACCTGTCGCGCTCTTACTTGGACGTTCCGATGAACGTGGCTTGGAAGTCGGTGTATCCTGGCCCGGCGCCGTAGCCGGACCACTCGCCGCCGGTGGTGCGCAGCGACGACCCCGACCCGGTCACTCGAGCGCGCCACTGTTGTTGCTTGCCCGCCAGCGAGCCGGTCAACGATCGCGTGAAGACTAACTCTCCATCGCGATAGGTACCCACGAAAGGCGTGGCGTTGTCGGATGCGTTGTTGCCGAATTTGCCGCGAATGCGGCCTTGCGCGTCAGGCTCGTAAATCGTAAACGTTCCAGCGTGCGTGCCTCTGCAGCAACTCCAACTCCAGCGCCCAGCAATGCTGGAAGAAACGGTTTGCACCGGCACGACCACGCGTTCCGCCCGGAAATCGTCATAGCCGCCGGCCGCCAAGCCAAAACCGGACCAACGGCCATCTGTCATCTTCGCCGAGTCCGAACTGAGCCGCGCCTTCCACAACTGGTCTCGGCCAGCCGGAACGATGCGTCTGGTGAATTCGATGTCACTGCCGGAGATCCGGCCTGCGAGCGGACTCTTGCCGTCGCTCGCGGTGTCTCCGAAGCGTCCCGTGAACGAGCCGTCGGCGTTCTGCGCGGTGATTTGAAACGTGCCGGTGTGTTGCCCGCGGCAGCAGGTCCACTTCCAGGTCCCCCGAAGGTCCGCGCCCACGAGCGCGGGTACCAGCAATGCCATCCCGAAAATAAGTCGTGTCATGCTCTCTCCGTTGCTAACGGGCAAAATTCTA
>CAZDIZ010000247.1:0-1057 GCA_964505625.1 uncultured Solibacteraceae bacterium
TCCACTTGGCCTCCGATGCCGGAGTAGGGAATCGTTCCCACCGAGTCCGAACAGACCTGGCCCGTCAGATCCACTTCAATCGCCGCGTTGATGGCTACCATGCGATGGTTCTGCGCGATGATGAACGGGTCGTTGGTGTACGAGGTGGGATGGAACTCGAACACCGGATTGTTGTGGATGAAGTCGAACAGGCGCTTGGAGCCGAGCACGAATCCGCTGATCACCTTGTGCGGGTGTATGGTCTTCTTCTCGTTGTTGACGACGCCCTTTTCGATCAGCGTGATCACGCCATCGGAGAACATCTCGGTGTGAATGCCGAGGTCCTTGTGGTCCACCAGATACTCGAGCACCGCGTCGGGTGTGCCGCCGACGCCCATCTGCAGTGTTGCTTCATCCGGAATCAAGTTGGCGACGTGGCGCGCGATGGTGCGATGCACCGTGGTGACGATGGTCTTCTTGAACTCCGGCAGCGGGCGGGAAGCTTCCACAATCGCGTCGGCTTTGCTGACGTGCAGGAACGCGTCGCCGAGCGTGCGCGGCGATTGGTCGTTCACCTGAACAATCAGGTGGTGCGCGCACTTGGCCGCGGTGAGCGAGACGTCGATGCCCGTGCCCAGGCTCATAAAGCCGTGTTCGTCCGGCGGCGTGCACTGAATCAACGCCACGTCGATGGGCATGGCGCCGGTAAGGAACAAATTTTCGATTTCGTGCAGGAAGATGGGAATCAGGTCGGCGCGACCCTGCTGCACGGCGGCACGAACGTTGCCGCCGATGAAGAAGGCGTTGTGGCGGAAGTGGCCTTCGTATTCCGGCTTCGAGTAGTCGGCGTTGCCGGTGGTCATCATGTGCACGATCTCGACGTCGCGCAACTCGGGGCCACGCGCGGTGAGGGCGCGCACCAACTCCTCGGGTTCGTTGGACCCCTGGTGTATATAGACGCGGTCGTTCGATTTGACAGCCTTGAGCGCCTCGTCGGCGGTCTTGATTTTCGCCCGGTAAGCTTCAGTCCAGTGCATGTCGGGTTTCCTCAGGCGCCGGTTGGCGGTTCAAGTAACTC
>CAZDIZ010000247.1:1157-2812 GCA_964505625.1 uncultured Solibacteraceae bacterium
ACGCAGCCGCCCTGATCGATGGCCACGTCGATGATGACGGCGCCGGGTTGCATGGCGTCCACCATCTTTCGTGTGACCACGTGGGGCGTTTTCGCGCCGGCCACCAGCACCGCGCCGATGAGCACGTCGGCCATCATGACGGCGCGCGCCACCATTTCCGGATCGGCGTACGCGGTGGCCACACCCGGAGTGTGCTGCAGCAGGCGGCGCAGCTTTTCGGTATCGACATCCAGCACTGAAACGCGCGCGCCCGCGGCCAGCGCCGAACGCGCGGCGGCCGAACCCACGACGCCCGCGCCCAGGATGACAACGTGCGCCGGCGGCACGGCGGGACTGCCTCCGAGCAGGATGCCACGCCCGCCGGAGCTCGATCGCAACAGGTGCGCGGCCAACTGCACGGTCATCTGCCCGGCGATTTCGCTCACCGCCGCCAGCACTGGCCTTCGCCCGCGCTCATCCTCGACGATCTCCAGACCGACCGCGGTGATCTTCTGATCCAGCAGTTTTTCAAACAATGCGCGGTCGGCCACGGCCATGTGATAGAAGGCCAGAATGGTGGCGCCTTCCGGCGACATGTCGAGCTCGTCCGTGGTGGGGACAGCGATCTTCACCAGCAAACGCGCGCGGCGAATCACTTCGGCCGGCGAGTAGGCGATCTGCGCGCCGGCGCGTATGTAATCGTCGTCGGAGAAGCGCGCGCCGACGCCGGCGTCCTTCTCCACCCACACGCTGTTGCCGCTCTCAACCAGGTGCCGCACCACGGGCGGTGTCAGCGCCACGCGGCAATCCGACGCGCGCCGTTCGCGCGTGACCCCAATGATCATAGGCCCTCTCTAGTTCGTCAGACTCAACAAACGCACCGGGCCCAGCAGCCCCGATGGTAGTGGTTCCTTCACGCGATCCTTCTCACCGGGCTTGGGAAAGCGCAACGGTTCCAGACCTTTGTAGTCGGGCGTAGGCTCGCCGAGGATGCGGTTGATCAGCAGATTCGCCACGCCCACTTCGATGCGGTTCGCTCCCGGTTTCACGTAACGCGTGATGTCGATTTTGTACGGTTGCATCCAGACCGCGCCCGCCGCCTGACCGTTGACGCGTACGTCCGCAGCCTCGCGCACTTCGCCCAAATCCAGCCAGACACTCTTACCCGCGCCGATCCAGCTTGCGGGAATTTGGGTGGAAATACGATAGGCGCCGCGGCCCGAGAAGTACTTGCATTCGGCGATTTCGGTCCAGGAACGCAACGACTCCAGTGTAAAACTTCGCCCGCCGGCTTCCAAGGTCCATTTGCCGGTCACGGGCTGTTCCGCGGCGAGGCGCGGAGCCGGTTTCGGAGCCACGGTTTTCGCGGCCGGATCGAAATACACGATGGTGCTCGCGTGCGGTCCCAGTTCAATTGCGAGCTTGTTGCCGGCCGGCGCGCCTGTGATAGTGCCATCCATGGCGTTCCAGAATTGCGCCGTGCCGCGCGCATCGCGGAACGTGGCTTCGATGTGTTTGGTGGCCGCCGTCGTGTTGGCCACGAAGTAGAGCTGGCGAGCACCTTCGGCGCGATTTAGGTAGACCAGGTCAGCGTCCGGAGTTGCGAAGCCAATTTCAGGGTTCAACGTGGCGAGTGCCTTGGCGAACTGCTCGGTTTCATCCGGTACGTAGATGGC
>CAZDIZ010000247.1:2912-5962 GCA_964505625.1 uncultured Solibacteraceae bacterium
CGCAGCGTGGCTTGCAGAATGCTGCGGTCGAAACCGTCGAAGGTGAAACCGCTCGCGAGCAGCGTCTTGAGCAACGGCGTTTCGGCGGCGAATGCGGCGGGCAAGCTGAATTCGGGCACGCGCGTGCGTCCCAGCCATCCTTTCGTCGTCATATACAGGTTGAGACCCTTGCCGGGCGCTTGGGCGGCCATCACGTCGTCTTCCGGCAGCAGAATGCCGACATCCACTGCGGGCTTGCCGAGTGCGAGTGCGTAACTGGTGCGGCGGACATAATCGGAAAGATGGCGGAAGTAGGGCCACCAGGTGTTGGTGTCGTTCATCATGATGGAGGCGTAGTAGCCCCAGCCGGGCACGCCAGCCGCTGGCGGCGAATACGCGTAGCCGTGCGCGATGATCTTGTTGACGCCGCAAGCGAAGTGCAGATCGCTGCCGAGCTTGACGTCTTCAAGCGTGGAAACGTAGCGCGGGAAGCGCAGCCACGTGTAGGCTTCGGCCGATGTGATGCGCTTGGAGTATTGATGCGCGGCCGAAGATGCCCAGCGCGAGGCTACGAACATTTTCCAGTCGTAGCTTTCGCCCATGACGGAGTCGACAGCGGCGAAGCTGGACATGTCCACCGGCGGCGTGCCGTAGCTTTCCGCTTGCAGGCCCACACCGTGCGCGTGGCACCAGGCCTGTAGCGGGCGCACGTAGTTATCCATAGCCAGTTCGCTCAGCGTGCGCCAGAAATCGAACCGCACATCTTCGGTGACAGGACCGGCGTCGGCGGCGAGCGCGGGTAGATACGGGCGCAGATCATAGCCGCGCCGGCGGCGGAATTCGTCCAGGAAGGTCCGCGTCCACTCAGCGCCGAAGACTTCCATGCTGTCGGAATGCAGCGTGCGTATGGCGCCAGGCGCGGAAGTGGAGAGCAGCTTACCGCCCACGTCATCCAGATACGACTTGAGCACCGACGGGTCCAAGTGATCCATCACCGGGCCTTCGGCGCCCAGAGCGGGCCGCTTGACGTTCATCTTCGTGGGCGCCATGTAGAAGGACATCAACACGTGTCCCTCGGGGAGAGCCACCGTTGTACCCGCGCGCACCTCGGCTGTCACCTCTTTCGCGCCGGCCAGCGTCACCTTCTTCCCATCGCCCTTGACGATCCACGCGGCTTCGAGTCTTTCATGCGCCCCAGCGCGGCTTTCACCGGTGGCCACACGGAGCTTCTTCGAACCCATTTCCGGCTTGATGGACGGACCGCCGTAAGGCCAGCCGGTGCCCATGAGCACGTCAACGGTGATACCTAAGCGTTTGGCCTCGCGCGTGGCGTGTCCGAGAACGTCGAGAAACTCCGGACTGAGGTACTTCAAATTGCGAATGCCCTTGGACGGATCGTCGACGCTGATGGGATAAATCGGGAAAATCAAAACGGTGCCGATGCGCGCCGCGCGCATGACTTCGAGTTCACGCGTGACCTCGGCCTTGGTGACGGCCGGGCCGAACCACCACCAATAGACGCCCATGTCGTAGGTTTGTGGAGGGTCGGCGAAAGCAGCCCCCCAATCGGCACTCCAAACAACCGAAGCCATCAACAAGAACAGGAGAGTTCTCAGGGAAAGGAGCGACGCGCGAGCCATGCACAAATTGTGACACGGCAGTGAACTGGGCGGTTGGCGCATGGATCACGTTAGACTGGTCTTTTTGGCAGGTTTCATGAGCAACGGACTAGGACAGGTCAAGTTGAGCCGCCGCGGGTTTCTCGCTGGAGCATCGGCGGTCGCGGCCGCTTACGGAATCTTTCGAGTGGCAAGGTTCCAACTGCCGTCGAGCAACGCCAGGGCGCGTGTGGCGATCATCGGCGGTGGCTCGGCCGGCCTGAACGTGGCGGCGCGGCTGAATCGGGCGCTTGCGAAGCCCGACATCACGCTGATCGATCCGAGCGACGTGCATTACTACCAGCCCGGTTTCACCCTGATCGCATCGGGTGTGTTCGATGCGGCGTCGGTCGCGCGCCCGCAGTCCAAACTGATTCCGAACGGCGTCAAGTGGATTCAGGATAGCGTGGTCGAGATCAATCCGGACTCGAATCGCCTGCGGACGGCGCGCCATGGCACAGTGGATTACGATTTCCTGGTGCTGTGCCCGGGTTTGGAAATGCACTTCGATGCCATCGAAGGCATCCGGCGGGAAGAACTTGGACGCGGCAACGTGCACTGCATCTACGACTACCGCAGCGCGCGGAATTGCTGGCAGGCCATCGAGCGGCTTGCCGCGTCGGGCGGGCGCGCGGTGTTCACCGACACCTGGACCAAACTCAAGTGCGGCGGAGCGCCCAAGAAGATCAACATGATGGCGGAAGCCCACTCGCGTAAGCGCGGGACGCGCGACAAGGTGGACTTCCAGTTGTACACAGCCACCGATCATATGTTCGACGTGCCGTTGTTCCGCAAGCGCCTGGAAGAGATCTACGCCGAGCGGAAGATCCCGGTGACGTTCAATCACCGCGTCAAGAGCGTCGATACAAGCGCCCGCAAGGTGACCTTCGAGAAGCGCGGCAAGGAGGAGCCGGCCGTGCGGGAGTTCGTCACCATCGATTACGATTTCCTGCACATCGTGCCGCCCATGAGCGCGCCCGATTTCGTCAAGCAGTCGCCGCTGGCCGTTGATCCCGCGAGCGGCAAAGCCGAAGACTGGGTCCCTGCCGACAAGCACACGTTGGTGCATGCGCGCTACAAGAACGTCATGGTTTTGGGCGACGTGGCGGGAGTGCCCACCAGCAAGACGGGCGCGGCGATACGCATGCAAGCGCCGGTGGCGGCAGCGAATTTGATCGCGCTGATGGAGGGTAAGCCGCCGCGGGAAAGCTACGACGGTTATACCGCCTGCCCGTTCGTCACTGAATACGGAAAGGTGCTGATGGCCGAATTCGGTTACGAGAAGAAACCCACGCCGACGTTCCCGCTGCTCGATCCGGGCCGCGAACACTGGCTCGGCTGGGCACTGAAGGTGCACGTACTGAAGCCCATGTACTTCGACGGCATGTTGAAGGGGTTGGTGTAGACGCTACG
>CAZDIZ010000248.1:0-1105 GCA_964505625.1 uncultured Solibacteraceae bacterium
GTTGCGATGTTGCGGTCGTTGACCGTGAAGCGTTCCTTGCCGGCGAAGGACTCCTCGGTTTTTGCCAGGTACTCTTCGACCGGCAGGGGCAGCGAGGTGTCGCGCGGTTCGGCGAAGCCGTAGAAGTCCAGGCCTCGATTGGCTGGGTCGGCCAGAAACGTCTTGGCGTCGTGATTGGGCCAGCCGACCAGGTTCTGTATCAGGCGTGTGCGCGAGCCAACCATCCGCCGCACTCCTTCGAGCAACGCGCGGTCGGGCGCTTCGTTCATGACCCAGTCGGCTTCCTTGAATAGTTTTGACCCTTGCACGGTGGGATCGTTCAGGCGGCTGCAACTGAGCCAGATCTTGCAGTTCGGGTTGGCACGATCGCGCGCGTCGCGAATGCGCTCCCAGCAACGTTCAATGGCGCGCCGCTCGTAGAGTAGTTTGTCTTGCGGCTTGGGATCGCCGCTCGATGGAAACGGGACACCGGTCAGCTTGGTGAAGAGCTCCTTTTCGGCATCGATCCAACCCTTTTCGCGCAGTCTGTCGCGCGGGTTCCAGACCCAGTCGATCATGTAGCCATCCAGGCGCGTGCGGCGGATGGCGTCGCGCATCGAGCGCGCCAGGTAATCGAGATAGGCATCCGTAAATGGGATGTGGAAAACATTGCCCGGCACGCCGTAGCTCAGATCGGGCCGGTCCGTGCCCCACTTGCTGTTGGCGCCGACGCAGAAGTAGCCCATCACCAACATCCCTCGCTGGTGGCCCAAGCGCACGAGCTCGGTGAGGAAGTCGTACTTTAGGCCCGGTTGCGGCGGCACGAATCCGCCCTTGTACCAGGCGTAGCCGTTGCAGGAAACGCAGAAAGTCTGAATGGTGTTGGCGCCCAGAGCCTCGTACCAGCGCACGTGCTCTTCCGGGGAAGCGTCGCCCCAATGTCCCGGCGGCGCGAATTTGCCTTTGTACCAATTGAAGTCGATGCAGAAAGCGCGAATCTGTTTGGGCATCGTCATCGGGCGGGCGTTCAGTACGCCCGCGCCGAGCGCGGCGGCGAGCACTTCTCTACGCGTGGTCATGGTCTTCATCTTATATTGGACAGCAAGAATCGGAGTGCCGGTGAGGC
>CAZDIZ010000248.1:1205-5882 GCA_964505625.1 uncultured Solibacteraceae bacterium
ACGGTGACCGAGGCAATCTACAGCGCGGGCTACAACTCCAGCGGCCGTTTCTATGAATCCTCCAGCGCGGTGCTGGGTATGACACCGTCGAGCTTTCGCGACGGAGGCGCGCGCGCTCAAATCCGTTACACGACCCGGAAGTGCTCGCTGGGAGCGATTCTGGTGGCCGCGAGCGAACGCGGCATCTGCGCCATATCAATGGGCGACGATCCGGATGCGCTGGTGCGCGAGTTGCGCGAGCGTTTTCCCCGGGCCGAACTGCTGGGTGGCGACGGCGAGTTCAAACAACTGGTCGCCACGGTGGTGCGTCTGGTGGAGACTCCGGCGACGGCGCTCGAGCTGCCGCTGGACATACAAGGCACCGCGTTTCAGCAGCGTGTGTGGCAGGCACTGCGTAAGATTCCCGCCGGCGCCACGGCCAGCTACGCGGAGATCGCGCGGCGGATCGGGGCGCCCAAGTCGGTCCGCGCGGTCGCGCATGCGTGCGCCGCGAATGTGCTGGCGGTGGCGATTCCCTGCCATCGTGCGATACGCGGCGACGGCACTCTGGCCGGGTACCGCTGGGGTATCGAGCGAAAGAAGAAGCTGCTGGAGCGCGAAAAACGGCCAGATTCGCCCGCGAATCTGCGAGAATAGTCTGGAAACAAATTTCGAATGATGTTTTCGCAACTCAACCGGGGATGGGTGCGCGAAAAAGGACTCGCGTTCCGCAAGCGCCGCATGGAGGCGCTACGCGCCTTTCTGCACATAGACGAAACCACGCGCATCCTCGATGTCGGCGGCACGCCGTTGAACTGGACGCTGCTGGACATACGCCCGCGGGTGACGTTGGTGAACATTCGTCCGGAGGAGTACTCGGACGATGGCCGCTTCGAGTATGTGTGCGCGGACGGGTGCCGCCTTCCGTTTCCCGACGGCGCCTTCGACGTGGTGTTTAGTAATTCCGTGGTGGAGCACGTGGGCACCCGCGACGGGCAAAAGCGCTTCGCCGAGGAAGTGCGCCGTGTGGGCCGCCGCTATTGGGTGCAGACGCCCAACCGTTGGTACCCGATCGAAAGTCACTTGCTGACGCCGCTGCTGCACTACCTGCCGAAGGCGGTACAGCGGCCCCTGGCGCGGTGGTGGACGGTCTGGGACGCCATCGAGCGCCCCACAGCGGACCGGCGCGAGTTCTACATTGAGCACTATCTTCGGGACATTCGTCTGCTCACGGCCTCCGAACTGAAGGCGTTGTTCCCCGATGGGCGCGTCTTGCGCGAGCGTCATTGGGGGCTGGTGAAGTCGTTAGTCGCCGCAAAAGCAGTTTAGTCTTGCGCGCGGACGCCCGCCGGTGCAAGAATCGAGCCGAGATGATCTTCAAGAACCGTACTGCGTTGGTAACGGGCGCCTCGCGCGGAATTGGCAAGGCGATCGCTCTGCGGTTGGCAAGTGCCGGGGTGGCCGTCGGTGTGAACTATCGCGAGCGCGCCGGCGAGGCCGATCGTGTGGTGGCACAGATAATCGCCAATGGCGGGCGGGCGGTGGCCGTGGGCGGAGATGTAAGCGACGAAGCGGCGGTCGCCCAGATGGTTGCGAAGGTGGAAACCGAACTTGGGCCCATCGATATTCTGATCAATAACGCCGGCATTTTCCGCCGGATGGAACTGGGCGACCTGGATTGGAGCGTGGTGGATGAGATGCAACGCACCAACGTGCGCGGTGTGGTGGTTCCGATCCGCGCGGTGATTGGCGGAATGAAGAAGCGCGGGTACGGGCGCATCATCAACCTGTCTTCCCTGGCCGCGCACGGCACTTCCTTGCCGGGCACCACGTTCTACGCGGCCACGAAAGCGGCGGTAGTCATTCTCACGCGCCGTTTCGCGCTGGAACTCGGGCCCTGCGGCATCACGGTGAACGCCATCGCGCCGGGTTTCATTGCGACAGACCTGGTTTGGGTGGACCGCACCAAGGAAGAGGTTGAGCGGCTTTTCGCGGGGATCGCCGAGAAGGCCATGATGCGGCGCGTGGGGCAACCGGAAGACGTCGCGGCGGCAGCCGTGTATCTGGCGAGCGACGAGGCAGGCTTCGTGACCGCGCAAGTGCTAACCGTCGACGGCGGGCGTACCGACTACATCAACCACGGCTGAGGCCGGCCACCAGTATTTGCGACATGCGTGAGATCAGCAGGTTGCCGGCGTTGTCGGGCGAGTAGTCCACCTTCGGCATGTCATCCACGGTGATAGCGATGACGATGCGTCCGGATTTCGCGTAGACGATTCCGACGTCGCTGCGCAGCGCGTCCAGTCCGCCGGACTTGCTGGCCACTTCGAACTCCGTGTGGCGGCCAATGCCGTGCTTGTATTGCTGCCGCTTGAGGATCTCGATCATCTGTTTGGATGCCGCGGCGCTGACCACCTGGCCGCGCTCGATCTTTTCGAGTAACGTCACCATTTCACGCGGCGTGGAGACGCCCAGGCCGAAACGTTTGTTCTCTTCGAGCAGTCCCGCGCGGCTCCAGCCGCTGGCGGTCTTCAGGTTCTGGCTGTCACCGCGCACCTTGCGCAGGGAACGCGTGGCGGTGAGGCCGAGGCGGTCCATCTGCTGATTGACGTACTCGGCGGTGAACTTGTCGAGCAGAAGATTGGTGGCCGTGTTGTCACTCACCACGATCATCAGATGCACCAGATCGATGACGGGGAACTTCATGCCATGGCTGAATTCGGAGAGCACGCCGCTACCGGCGACTTTGTCTTCGTTACGCAGTTTGAGCTTGGTGGTCCACTTGGCGCGCCCTTCGGCAATGGCAGTGAACACAGCCGTCATAATGGGGAGCTTGATGGTGCTGGCCGTGCGCACGCGCGTATCGGGATTCAATCCACAGTCGATGCCGGTGTCGATGTTCCGAGCGTAGGCGACGACCGTGCCGGGGAAGAAGTGCGCGGCTTCGGCGATTTGTTGTTGCAGCGTCAGGGAATCGGACATATTCACTTCTCCAGCCATCGTTTCAGAAATGCGACACCGCTTTCAACACGGATTTCGTGACCACCGTCGTGCAGATCGATATCGACGCGCTCCGGCATGCCGAGTTTGCGATAGTGTTCGCGCGAGGCGTCCAGTTCCTCGATCACTTGCGGCCACCAGGCGATGCGATCGGCTTTGCCGGTTTGCACCAGCAGTGGGCGCGGGCAGATCAGACTGACCACGTCGCTATCGGTGAATTCGGTGAGCCAACCCCGGAAGAAGGCGTGCTCTTCGGTGGTCTCCAGAAAACAGCTATAGCGCTTGTCGGGGATGACCATCTTGTTGCGGCGGTGGTTGAACCAGGCGCAGACAACCGCGCATTGGATACGCGGTTCCAGCGGCGTCCAGAACATAGTGGCCATGCCGCCCAGGCTGATGCCCCACATGCCGACGCGAGCCTTGTCGATGCGCTTGTCCTTCAGAACTTCGTCGAGCAGCCGCGACATGCGCGTGAATTCCATGCCGGGCAGTGTGGTGCCGGCCAACCGCGCCAGGCGTTCGATGCGGTTGCGGTTCTGGATGACCGCCAAGTTGAAGGGCGCCAGCACAGCGAAGCCAGACTTCAGCAGCGCGTGGCCGTAATCGTGATAGAGGTTCTCGGCGTCGCCCGCACCGAAGACACGCTCCGGATAACTGCCGATGCCATGCTGCGCGATGACCAACGGCACCGGGCCTTTCGCGTTTTCGGGGAAAGCAAGAAGGGCCTCTGCTTTCAGGCCTCCGGCGAGGGGCAGGGAAATCCACTCGGCGGTGGGTGCGATGTCCGGACGCGGCGTTCGCTCGAGTTTGCCCGCCGGTTTCCAGTCCGGCGGGGCCAGCATTTGCCGGTAGCGTTCGCGGTTTGGCGCGACGCTCTTCAAATACACGGGAACGCTTGTGTAGTTGCGCTTCCAGGCTTTACCGGCTCGCTCGCGGTAATCGCGCACCAGGTAATTGCGGAAGTACTGCTCGATTTCTTGGGCGTAATGCTGGTTGCGCGTGTGTGCGGGTTCGGGTAGATCGGCTCCGGCGGCCAACGTCGCGCTTAGCGCGACCAGGGCGAATGGATTTCGCATCAGCTTGCCTCCGGCCGCCCGGCAGGGCGGCGCTACTTGATGAAGCCTCGGGTTTTGGCCAGCAGGATCGCGGCCATGTCTTGTGCGTGTAGCATATGGCCTTCGCGCAGCATCTGGTCGAGGTCAGTTAGCTTACATTCCTGGTTGGTTAGTTTCTCGTCGCCGAGCGCCGGCTCGGCGACCTTCACGACGTCTCGCGCGAAGTAACACCAGATGCGGACGCGCATTCTGCCGGTGTCCGGGTCCGTCACGCCCATGAGTTCCAGGTTCGGCGCGTGGTAGCCGGTCTCTTCCAGCAACTCCCGGCGCGCGGCGGCTTCGGGTGTTTCCTTCGGATCGATGTGGCCGGCGGGTAACTCCAGCGACTCGCGATCGAGCGCGGGCCGGTACTGGCGTACGAGAGGCACACGGCCGTCGGCGGTCACCGCCAGAACGTTGACGCAATCGGGCGACTCGATCCAGTAGTACGGCGCCGGGCAGTCCTCGAAGGACTTCTCCACCAGGCGGAACCACCTGGTTGCATAGACATCCCGAGCGACGAAAGGCGCGTGCATGATTTCACTCAGTTTAGCGTAAGGACACGCAAGAACGCCTCCGTTTCCGCCTCCTCGCGAGTATACTG
>CAZDIZ010000249.1:0-5841 GCA_964505625.1 uncultured Solibacteraceae bacterium
GCCTCACGGTGACGCACCGCGGACGCACCACTACGGCCGACGGCGACATGGTGAGTGGCAACTACCTTTCTTTGCTCGGCGTCGCTCCGCTGGCTGGCCGCACGATCGTGGACGCGGATCTTGCGGCCGGCGCGCCCAACGTTGCCGTGATCAGCCACCGGTATTGGAAGCGTGAGTTCGGCGGCGAGTTGTCGGCCGTCGGACGTGAGATCAGTCTCAATCGGATTCCTTTCACGGTGATCGGTATCGCGCCGCCGGAGTTCTTCGGCGTCGATCCGGCGCATCCGGCCGACATGTGGGTTCCGTTGCGCAACGTACCCGGTCTGCAACCGTGGGGTATGCAGTTGGTCTCCGGCAAATCGGTCTGGCAGGATCGTCGCTGGTGGTGGTGCCTGATGATTGGCCGCCTGAAGCCTGGACAGACGTCCGAGCAGGCGCTTGCCGAAACGAACACGTTGTTTCAGAGCAGCATTACAGCCGGAGTAGTGCCGCCTCCGCGCGCGGACCAGGTTCCGTCGGTTGTGTTTACGCCGGCCAGCCGTGGCTTGGATCTCATACGCAGCAACCTTTCGCAAACGATGTACATCCTGATGGCTTCGGTGGCATTGGTGCTGTTGATCGCGTGCGCGAATGTGGCGACGCTTCTGGTGGCGCGCGCGCGGTCGCGGCAACGCGAAATTGGCGTGCGTCTGGCTGTGGGGGCCTCGCGCGGTCGTTTGATCCGCCAGTTGTTGACCGAGAGCATACTGCTCTCGATGCTTGGCGGCGCGGCGGGACTCTTTGTCGCGCATTGGGGCGGCCGTGCCTTGCTCATGGTACTGCCTTGGGGAAGCGGCGGCGCGGAATCAGTGGCGCTGGATGTCCGTCTGGACCGAACGGTACTTCTGTTTAGCGTCGCGGTTTCGACTGTGACCGGCTTGCTGTTCGGACTAGCGCCCGCGCTGCGCGCCACCAGCGCGGATCTGGCGTCGAGGTTGCGCGAGACATCCGGCAGCGTCACTTCGCGGTTGACGCTGGGCCGTGCGCTCATCGCCGTGCAGGTGGCTCTATCGTGCGCGCTTCTGTATGGCGCCGGTCTTTTCGTGCGGACGATGCGGAATCTGGAAAGCGTTGAACTGGGGTTCCGCGGCGACAACGTCGTCCTGTTCCAGGTGGACCCGGCGCGCAGCGGATACAACAAACCGCGCGAGCGCGAACTCTACCGGCGGGCAGTCGAGAGGCTGCGAACACTCCCGGGCGTGCGTTCGGTTTCATTCTCGGCGCTGCCGATGCTGTCGGGATCGCACAACATGTCGACGGTGTCCGCCGATTCAGCTGTGGACCTGACGGAAGCCCAGCGCACAGTGTATTGGAACATGGTTGGCCCCGATTTCTTCGAAACCATGAGGATTCCAATCACCATGGGCCGCGGCATGGACGGGCGCGATTACGACGCCGCCAGGAAGTTGGTGGTGGCGAATGAAGCCTTCGCTAGGATGTTCTATCCGAATCAGAATCCGGTGGGCCGCCGTCTGTCGTTCGGCAAGCGCTTTGATCCGGCCGAGTCGATGGAGATCACTGGCGTCGCGCGCAACACCAAGTACGCCCAATTGCGCGAAGAGCAAAGACCAATACTCTACTTCCTGTATCAGACACCGGAGCCGATGTTCTTCGCGGTTCAGGTTGCGGGCGACCCGGCGGCCATGACCGCGGCGGTGCGAAACGCGATGCGGGACATCGATCCAACGTTGCCGCTGACCGACATGCGTTCGCAGCGCAGCCTGATCGAAGACGCCATGCAACGCGAGCGCATGTTCGCGCGTCTTGGCAGCGTCTTCGGCGCGCTGGCGCTCGCGCTGGTTGCGATCGGTTTGTATGGCACGCTGTCCTATTCGGTGGCGCGCCGCGCGGGCGAAATCGGAATCCGTATGGCACTGGGCGCGGGACGCGCACAGGTGCTGTGGATGGTGCTGCGCGAATCGCTAGCGGTGGCCGCCGCAGGAGCGTTGGTGGGACTTCCGCTGGCGCTCGTACTCTCGCGTTGGATCAAGAGCATGTTGTTTGACGTAAAGACCACCGACACGCTCACCATCGCGGCGACCATTACGCTGCTCGCGTTGGTAGCCGCCGTTGCGGGATTCGTTCCGGCCAGTCGCGCTTCGCGGATTGAGCCGGTGGAAGCGCTGCGCTGCGACTGATCCGTCCTACCGCAGTCCGTGCTGGCGCATTTTCTGGCGCAGGAAGATGGCCGATTCGGCGATGTCGTGCGCGCCCACTAGCGGGTCCGCGCCGTCTTCAATCGAAATCCAACCGTCGAAGCCGACGCTCTTCAGCGTCGAGAAGATCCGGTCGTAATCGTTGAGGCCCTTGCCGACAACGCCGTGTTGCAGAATGCCGGCGTAGCCGGTGTTCGGATTGGCGTCGATTTTCACCAGATCGTCGAGCGTGCCGCCTTCAAAGTAGCGGTCGCTTGCGTGCATCGATACGACGCGATGCTTCACCGCGTCCAGCAACTGGATGGGGTCTTCGCCGCAGATCACCGAATTCGACGGGTCGAAGTTAACACCGAAGTTCGGGTGCGTGCCGATGGCGTCGAGCAGTTCCAAAAAGACCTCGCGGCGTTGCGCGAACTCCGGAAAGCTCCAGAACGTGTCCTTGTAATGGTTTTCCAAAATCAGTGTCACGCCGTGCTTTTCGGCTTCCGGCAGCAATTGATGGATGCACTCGGCAACCCAACGCACGCCGTCGGCGCGCGAGACTTCCGGGCGGCGCTGCCCGCTCAGCACGCGCAGATACTTCACGCCCAGCATGGGACACGCACGGATGGCGACCTTTTCCGCTTCCACTTCCGCGGCACGTCCGGCCGCGTCCGGCTTGGTGTAGTCCGGCGAGTAGCACATCATCGGAATGGAGCGTTTCTGATCTTCGGCGCGGCGGCGTATGCGCTCCATCTCGCGTGGGTTTTCGTGCGGTGTAAACGGCCAGTAAAATTCGTAGCCGTCCACGTCGAACTCAGCGGCCATGTCCAGCCACTGGTCCACGCTCATCTCGCGCGTCACGCACATGGCGTTCAGAAAGCACTTGGGGAACGCGGCTAGCGGCATCGGCTAATCTCCTGGTGTGATCACGGTCTTCACGAACTCGCCGGACTGCATACCTTCGAAGCACTCACGCCACTCGGCGAGCGACCCGGTGCGTCCAATCACCGGATCGAGGTTGATTTGTCCGGAAGCGATCATCGAGATGATGCGTTCCCAGATAGGCCAGTTGTGCGAAAAGCTGCCCTGTATGGTGACGTTTTTCTGCACCGCGGGATCGAGAGAGAAGTTCATCGGCTGCGGACCCCAACCAACCTTGACGATCTGCCCGGCGGGCCGCACCACCTGCATGGCCATTTGTAGCGTGGAAGAGTGGCCGGCCGCGTCGATCACGACATCGACGCCCAGACCGTCACCGAGGTTCTTAATGTACTCGGTCACGCCGCTATCGAGCGTCGCGTCCGTGCCCAACTGGCGAGCCACCTGGAAGCGCTTTGCGTCGGCCGGAAGTCCCGAAACGATGAGATGACCCGCGCCGCTCAGTTTCGCCATCACGGCGCACAACAAGCCGATGGGGCCGGGACCGATCACCAGCACGTTATCGCCCGGCCGCACACGCGCGTTCATGCAAACCGCGTTGTAGGCGACGCAGCACGGCTCGGTCAACGCGGCTTTAATGAAGCTCAACGAATCCGGCAGCCGGTGCAGACAGCGTTCCGGCACGCGCGCGTAATACGTCATAGCGCCGTCGACGCCGTAGCCGAAACCGCGCCGTGCGGGGTCCAGGTTATACAAGCCCCGGCGCGAGTAAGGAGAGAACTCATCGATGATCGCCGCGGTTTCGCTCACCACGCGATCGCCTTCCTTCACTTGCGTGACGCGCGCGCCCTTCTTCGCCACGGTGCCGCAGAACTCGTGTCCCAGGATGCAAGGGTAGTTGACTGGCCAGCTCGCGCTGCCTTTCCATTGATGCAGATCGCTGCCGCAGACACTCACCGCGCCCACTTTCAGCAAGACCTCGAATTCACCGATCTCCGGGACCGGCACCTCGCGCAACTCGACGCTTAGCGGCTCGCGCGCGTAGTTCACCACAGCGGGCATCACAGCGCTCATGAACAACGTTCCTTTCCGATGGGTACATCTCCGTACGAATGCACTTTCTCGCAAATCAGCTTCAACACATGCTCGACATCGCCGCCGGCGGTCCGGAACGAGCTGGCGTCGATGGCCAGCGGCGCGCCCACCACTACCAACGGCGCGCCGTAGCGCGGCGTGTCGATGGCTTGATCGATGGTGAGGCCGCCCACGGCCTGCACCGGCACGTTGACGGCTTCGACGATTTCGCGCAGACGATCAAGCGGCGTGGGCGGCGTGAGGCCGCGCTCGCGTTGCAGATTACGCATGTCGTAGCCGATGTGATGGATCACGTAATCGCAGCCCAACTCTTCCAGGCGGCGCGCGCCGTCGACCGGATCGGGCATGGCCATGTTGTCGCCCATCACCTTCACGCCGAAATCGTGGCCGGCCTTCACCACGAGCTCGACGGTTTCCTCGTGCGCCTGTCCCATCACCACCACCATGCTGGCGCCGGCTTTGGCCATGATTTCGGCCTCCAGCCAGCCTCCGTCCATGGTCTTGAGGTCAGCGACGATGGGCACTTCCGGCCAACGTGCTTTCAGTTCGCGCACGCCATGCATGCCGTGAGCGATGATGAGCGGGGTTCCGACTTCCAACCAATCGATACCGGCACGCACGGCCATGGCCGCGGTCCGGACCGCTTCGTCAATGTCGGTGAGATCGAGCGAAATCTGAACGGTCGGTTTCACAAGGTCATTATATAAAGGGTGTCGCGAGGCGAACGTTCTAATTAACTGAGACAAGCGTTCTCATTTCCTTACATGTCGCCATGCGATAATCGAAGCGGACCCGCCGGGCGGGCAGCCGCTCGGCAACGAGAGGAAAGTCCGGTCTCCACAGGGCAGCGTGCCGGCTAACGGCCGGGAGGATTCGCTCAAAGCGGATTTTACGGAAAGCGCCACAGAAAATATACCGCCGCGTACGGCGCAAGCTGAACGCGGTAAGGGTGAAATGGTGCGGTAAGAGCGCACCGCGGCCGGAGCAATCCGGTTGGCAGGGCAAGCCCCACGCGGAGCAAGACCAAATAGGGGAGGAGGAGCGGCCCGCTCCGTTCGACTTCCGGGTAGGTTGCTAGAGCCCCGCAGTAATGCGCGGCCCAGAGGAATGGCTGCCACCTCCACAAGAGGCACAGAAACCGGCTTACAGCCCGGCGGGTTTAAGTTTGGGCAAAGGTTGCGCTGGTCCGAAACTCGCACGCACGCCAAACACGTCCCGTCATCTCCCGCGAAACAACTTACTTCAGCTCTGGTGGCTTGAGAGCGGGGTGATCTGCGTACAGCGGGTTCATAACACCGAGCAGCATCTCGGCCATTATGGCCCCGACGCTCCTGCGATAGACCGCAAACTCCTCAGGGGTGCAGTTGTCTTCGACCATCTTGACCGACTGATCAAGACGTGCCCCAAAATCCAACATCAATTCACTGATCTGCCGTGCTATGGCTTCGTCCTTGATCATTAGTACCCACGCGGCGCAAGTTGCAGCTAAGCAGGTGATAGCACAATTACAGTTTCGGAGACAAGCTGCGCTGGTCCGAAACTTCGTTGGAAACGATCGCCGTCAATCCCAGTACGTGGCGCGCGAGTTCGGCGTTTCCTTCCTTGAGAACCTGCGCTTCGGCCTCCTGTTGCGGAATGCCTTTGGTGAAGACTCGCCACGCGATGTCCTGCGGCACGGTGATGCGTGCAT
>CAZDIZ010000250.1:0-5778 GCA_964505625.1 uncultured Solibacteraceae bacterium
TCTCCTCTCCCGCGCTTACCGGCGCCGAATCGGCCCCAGCCAGCGCGTAGGTCAACCGAGCCACCGACTCGATCATGGCGTCCCGGTCGAACTTCATTTGGCAATCATGGAAATCGATGGATTGGCCGGCTTGTTCCCGAGCCTGTTCGGCCGAGTCCGCCAGCGCCAGGACGGGAATGCTCTCCCATTCCGGCCGGCGGCGCATCGCCTCCAGCAGCGCGGTGCCGCCCTGGGGCGGAAGGTCCAACGCCGTCACAACGGCGTCCACCGGATGCTGCTCGAGTCCGCGAAGCGCTTCGTTCAGCGTGGCCGCCTCCAACACGTGGTAACCCGCCATGTTCAGACAGCTCCGGATCAAGCCCCGCGAAAACGCCGAGGCTTCAGCAACCAGAAGTTGCTTGCCGTCTGCGGAGGAGCGAGTGTTTTGCCGCCAATCCTCGTTGGTCGCGCGGATGACGTGGTTCAGGTCGACGAAGTCCGCGACTTGCTTGCCCACCACCGCTGAGCCGAGAAGCCCCGGACGGCGCGACTTCTGGCGCACCGTAACCGCTTCTTCGGCGACATCCAGAATCTGATCGACCACCATGCCTACGCTGCGGTCGCCGTCGCTGAAAACGATCACCTGTGCCGGATCGGCCGTCTGGTCGTGGCCGGCGGCATCGGGCTCAAGGACGGCTGGGAGAGAGACCAGCGGCAGGATGCGGTTCCGGTATTGCACAACCTGGCATCCGCCTGCCTGCTCGATGGACGATCGCGGGAATTCCTCGAGTCTGGCAACGAGAGAAAGCGGAACGACCAACCGCTCAAAGGAGCCGGCTTGGAACAGGAGCAAGCACTGCCGTTCGATCCCGGTTTGCGTCTTCTGTTCCGTTGCGGCGCGCGCCTGTTCGCGGGATTCCGCCAGCACGCCGGAGCGCTGCCCAATGCCGAGCACGTCGAGGATGAGCGCTACTCTGCCGTCGCCCATGATCGTCGCGCCGGCATAGACCGTGAGCCCCTTCAACTGCTTGCCCAAGGGCTTGACCACGATCTCCTGCGTGTCGTTGATGCCATCCACCACCAGCCCGAACTGCCGGTCTTCAGCTTGCAGGACCACCATGTTGACTACCTCGGCCCGCTCCGCCGCTTTCAACCCCAGTACCTGGTTGAGGTGGGCGATTGGCAAAAGACTCCCGCGCCGGCGGTACACCGGTGTGCCATGCACGTACTCGATGTGCTTGTCCGATGAATCTCCCTCCAGGCGAATCAGCTCCAGAAGGCTGACCTGGGGGATGACGAACCGCTCCCCTCCGCTTGTCACTACCAAGCCGGGAATAATGGCCAGAGTGAGAGGGATTTTGAGTTTGACCGTGGAACCTTCTCCGGGACGGCTGAAGACGTCAACGACGCCACCGATCTTTTCGATGTGCGACTTCACAACATCCATGCCGACACCGCGTCCCGACAGGTTGGTCACCGTATGCGCCGTCGAGAACCCGGGTTGGAAGATCAGGTTCAATGCCTCGCGATCGGTCAGCTTCTCCACCTGCTCAGGCCGTAGAACTCCTTTCTCGATGGCTTTCTGCTTAATTCGCCCGACGTCAATTCCCGCTCCGTCGTCGCCGATCTCGATGTTGACCTGCCCGCCTTCGTGATAGGCGCGAAGCGTCAGTCTTCCTTGAGGCGGTTTACCCGCTTGCAGACGGACCTCCGGCGGTTCGATGCCGTGGTCGCAGGAGTTTCGAACCAGGTGGACAAGCGGATCTTTGATGGCTTCAATAATGGTCCGGTCCAGTTCCGTCTCGGCCCCATCCATTTCCAGCCGGATCTGTTTGCCGAGCGTGACGGCCATGTCGCGCACCACGCGAGGTAGTTTGTTCCAAACCGTGCCGATCGGTTGCATGCGCGTCTTCATGACGCCCTCCTGCAACTCGGTGGTAATCAGATTCAGCCGCTGCGACGTCGCGTTCAGAGCGGCGTCCTCGCGCTCGGCGGTGAACTGGAGAATCTGATTGCGTGTCAGGACCAGTTCCCCGACCAGATCCATCAGCTTGTCCAGCAGTCCCACGCCAACCCGGATGTTGGCGTCGGCCAGAGTGGATGATTTCACGGCATCCTCCTCGGGCTTTGTGCCTTCGGTTTGTTCGGCCGATCCACTGTCATCCGCCTGTTGCGGCGCGGCGACGGACGATCCAGCGGCGTCAGGCTCATCGACCGGCTGTGCCGCCGCCCGCAAACGCTGAATCAATTCCTCGAAGCGATCCGGACCTTCTTCCGCACTCGCTTCGATCGAGGCCAACATTTTTCGCGTTGCGTCGACCGTTTCCAAAATGAGTGACACCAACGAAGGACTGAGTTCCCGCTGACCATCACGTAACTGGCTCAGGAGGCTCTCGGCCTGATGTGCGATTTGTTCAAGAGTCGAAAACGAGAGAAAACCACACGTACCCTTGATGGTGTGCATGGTGCGGAAGATGCCGGCTAGCAGCTCAGCATCCCTGGGGCGCTTTTCGAGCTCGACGAGCTCCTGATCCAGGCGTGTGAGGTTCTCGTAACTCTCGACTACGAATTCACGAATTAGATCTTGATCTTGCTCTTGCATGCACTTGTTCTCCACCGGGACACACTTGTCCCGGGATCTTTTTCTTCGTGTGCTGGCGCGACATTGTCCGCCGCAATGTCTTCTGTTTGTCGGACCCCGAAAAACAAAAAAGGCACAGACTGGAGTCCTGTGAATCAGAACGTCCGATCTGTGCCTTCGACTTGCAGACCCGAAGTCTGCCCGACAAGGTTTGCGCTATCTCGCCACGAGTGAAATGGCTTTGTTGCGCTTACTTCTCACACATAATCTTCGGCAGACCAGCGGGAAACCTTAGTGCTTTTCACCATTAACGTGTAGAAATATTCACTACTGTTTGACCGTCCGCTTCTAATCCTGTCGCTATGCCCCAGCGGCATCGCGCGTGGATTACGCCGAGCCGGCCAGTAACTACGATCAGTGGGCGACACGCTTCACGATTCACGTGGCGCCGGATACCATTACTTGTTCGATTTCCTTCCGCAGATCAGCCAACGCGCGGGACTTAAATGAACCTTTCGTTTGCTCGAGCACGTCCACAGTTCTTTGCAGCAGACTGCGGTATTTGTCATCTCGCAGGCAATTGAAAAGCGCGCATGGGACACGATCTTTGGCCGAAGGATCGACCGCATGCAAACGGCTCAGTACGCGTGCCACGTCGCGAAGAGAGTGCGCCGCGTTGTGTGTGGCAAGCGACAGAAAGGCGTATATACTGTCGGGTTCCGCACCCGCCCGGCGGGAGTTCATTGCCACAAGATCCTGCGCGGTTTCGCGAAGTACGGACGTCGTTTGGACTGCCAGGTCCTTCATAGTCCGGAAGAGACGAGAGTGCTCGATCGCCTCTATGCACCGTTGTAACAGCTCGGGGAAATCGATGGGTTTGACCATGTAAGCGGCCACGGGTAAGTGGATTGCCTCGATGGCTGTTTCGAGAGAAGGGCAGCCGGTAACGATGATTACCGGCAGTCCCTTTCGCAGAGCGGATACTTCACGGATAAGAGACATGCCGTTATCGCCGGGCATGTGTAAGTCACTAATCAGGAGGTCGTATGAGCTTTCGCGGAGGTGTGCCACAGCCGTGGACACGTTACTGACTCGCTCACACGAGAAGCCAGCTTGGCGAAAGAGCTCACACGTTGTGTCGGCAACGGGATCGTCATCAGCAAGGAGAATGCGCGAGGAATCCGACATTTCGGAACGGAATAATAGCACAGTCCAGTGAAGGCCCGTTGTGCGGATCTAACATTGCTTAAAGCAAATAATTGCGATGTGTTAGCTCCGATTAAGATTGGTGACGCCAAATGCAGGCGGCTGATAGAGGTGCTACCAATACCAACTGGCCACGACCTTGGGAGGGCCAACCGTCCTTCCGATCACTTCGCCGGACAGGACCACTTGCATGTTGCGCTGGCGCCAATCGGCTGGGGCGTTGCGGACCAGTTGTTCCATGTAGTCCGGGTTGCTGAGAAACTCGCCGGACATCTGCGTGCCGACCACGCCCAGGCCCGCCGCCGTGATCACCACGTTGCCGCTGCGCGAATCGAAGATACGCGAAATCAGCACGTAGTCGCTACCGGCTCCGACACCCGGAAAATGCCAGGCCTGCGCAGGATTCATTTGATCGCGTATGGCGGAGCGGCCGTCCTTCTTGTCGAAGACGTAGCGCAGATTGCTGGTCATCTGCATGGTCCACTGGTTGGTGAACGCGCCGATCAGCACCGCTGGCGCGTTTCGCAAGTCGGCGAAGGCGACATCGTTGCCCATTCGCAGTTGCACCGTTTTGCCCTTCGCTCGCAGAAAGCCCGTCACTTGCGCCAGCGTGAACGCGTCGCCGAATCCGATGAAATGCTCGGCGTCGCGCGTGACATCATCGGCCGGAATCTCCGCCGCGCGCGGCGTCCGTTCCAGAATCTCCCGCGCGCGTCCGCCCACCGTGTAGACCACCGGATGCGCCACGCAGAGCAGCACGGGTGAAGAACTATTGCAGACGGGCGCCCAAAAGGCGTCCAGGGCGGGCTCGGCCGGTTGCGCGCGATTGAACCACCACACCGCCGCCGCAACCAGCGCTATGGCCACAGCCACCCACGCCACCAACCGAAGTGGCACCGTAGTCCGCCGGGGTGTGGCTGCGGGCGCTGAAGGCGATGCCTCCAGCTTGCGCAGCCGGAACTCCGGCACGTAGCTGCCGGCCGGCAGTTCGATTTGCACGCCGGTGTCGGGAGCGTCGTGATAGAACTGCGCCAGCCGCTTCCGCAACTCGCTGGCCTTCACCCGGACAATGGAATCCTCGCCGGTGTCGTAGTCCGCCGCACGCTGGAAAACCTCGGCGCCGATCGAGCGTTCCTTCAGGCAGTCGGTGCGTCCATCGAGTGCGTTGGTAACGATGTAGCGCAGAAAATCCTGGCTGCGTTTGGCGTTACGAAAAGCAACACTTTGTAGGATACGCTCCAACTCGGCCGCTACAACGCTGGCGCGCTCAACGGAGTTCGGCGTAGCGGGCGCGATTTCGGAACTGTACTCGGGCATTAGAACCATCTTTATTTTACAGACACTTGGGCGGCGTTACTAGCATGCTACGCGAATAGTTACACGCCGAAACAAGCCTTACGCCGGAGGGGCCGCGCGCCGTAAGCTCGTTTGCGAAAGCGAGTTGGAGCGATGACGCGACGCAATCTGATCACGATGGCACGCAGCGCGATGGGCTGCGAAGTCTCCGTGATTTTTCCAGCCGCCGGTCCGTCCGCCTCTCCTGCAGGCTACGCCGCCCTAGACGAAATCGACCGTCTGGAAGCCAAGCTGTCGGTCTACCGTTCCGATTCCGCAATCTCCTGCTTAAACCGCGCCGCGTCCATCCACCCTGCTCCTGTGGATGGCGAGGTCCTCACCCTCCTCGACCGCGCGGCGCGGATTTTTTCGGCGACGGCGGGAGCGTTCGATTGTTCGATCGGCGCGCTGATCCGCGCCTGGGGTTTCTACCAAGGCCCCCGCCGGGTGCCGGAACCGGAAGAGTTGGAAGCGGCGCGCGCCGCAAGCGGCATGGCGCACGTCGTGCTCGACAGCAGCGCCCGCACGGTCCACTTTAAGCGGCCGGGCATTGAAATCAACCTGGGCGCCATCGGAAAAGGTTTCGCCGTGGATCGCGCGCTCGACTGCATGCGCCGGCATCACGGCACCACGCACGCCCTGGTTCAGGCCGGACAATCCAGCTTCGCCGCGCTGGG
>CAZDIZ010000251.1:0-5733 GCA_964505625.1 uncultured Solibacteraceae bacterium
GCGCCGCGCAGCTCGAAGACGCGATAGCCGAAGGCCGGCAGTTCAGTTTGCAGCGTTCCGTCGGTGAGTGCGCTCCAGGGGAGCGTCTTCTCTTGTCCCGTGGTTGTGTCTTTCACCGTTACCGTGTTTGATGGCGCGATGCCCAGCAGCTCGGGCTTCACCGTCCACATCACGTTCGCACGTGGTTTTTCTCCGGTGTTCGAAATCGCTACTAGCGCCAACTTGTCGGAGGCGTATACGGCGCCGTACACGTCCGGCCATGCGGTGTGCACCGCGCCGGAGGCGGCATTGTGCAGCCGGAAATCTTCCAGCCGGTACGGTTTGAACGCACGGAAGAGCTTCAGTGTTTCATCAGCCACCGGGCCATCAGCTCCAGACCACGGGAACAGGCCGAAGACCACCTCCTGCGCGATGTTGTTCTTGTTGCGCTCGAGCGGACGGTCCGGCCGGTAGGACGGACACGGCGAGCGCGGGACGGCTTCGGCCAGCACCGTCATCAGCGCCATGTCCTCGACACGCGGCAATCCGCTCACCTGGGAGTTCTCCTCCATGTTCACGATGAGGTCGCCGTAGTTCTCGAATGAAACCGACGCGAGCCACCCGGAAATGTGCAGGATCAAGGTACCGCGCGGCTCGACCAGACGACGGGTCCACGCCAGCAGATCGATCATGCCGTCCATGCCGGTGTGCCAACCGGGGGCGTGCGCCGGATTGCGGCACGGCAGGTTGGCGCTCCAGTCGTAGTAAATGCCGTCGAAACCCAACTCGCGGTAGGCGCGTTCGACGTCCGCCTTCAGCCGGTCGAGCCATCCGCTATGCAGACACATCTGCGCGCCGAACTCACCTTTGAGGCGCGTGTTGTGGATGACCGTCCCGGTTGCGTCGACGGTTCGCTTCCAGGCCTGTTCATTCGCGGCGTAGCCTTGCGCCTGGGGATGGAATTCGTGAATCGAGAAGTACGGCACCACCGCGATGTTGTGTTTGTGGCACGTCGCAATGACGCGCCGCAGTTCGGCCATACCGGCCGCATCGTAGGGCGGCCAGGCGCCGTCGTGCCAGAAGTTGCCGTCTTCGGCGAAATCGTTGTGCAGTCGCGCAATGTTGACGCCGCTTTCGGCCCAGCGCCGGATCAGATCATCACTCGGCCAGGGATGGTTGCCGAAGGAGACGTGCCGGTACTTGCGCGGCGACTTTTCGACCAAGCGCGGCAACCCCACGTAATAGCTGAACGTGTACGTGCCTTTGCGAATCGTGACCGGCTGCGCCGACCGCAACGGTTCGCGCAGGATCTCGATCGAGCGGCCATCCTCGCTGGCCCGCGCCTGATAGCGGCCCAGGCCGCCGCGCCGCGCCAGGGCGTCCTCCCAAGCCGCGAGGTCCGCACCGATGTTGAAGTCCAGCCCTTCGACGTAGCGCTGGAAGAAAGCCAGGTACAGCGGCGGGTGGTGTTCATCGATCAACACCGCGCCGGCCCGCGCCGTCTTGCCGAAGTGCGTTCCCGTGGAGGACGCGTTGGCAGGCATGTCGCCAGGGCCATTGCGCCAGCCGTATTCGCCGATATCGGCGCGCATCGCCGTTGAAGCGATGCCCACGCTCGACGCGCTGAGATCCGCATCGAACTGAAGCGTGTGATCGGCCTTGACGGTGAACGGAGTAATCGTCCAAACCGTGGTGAAGCGGACTGGACCCGCGACACGTCCGGTCGCGCCAAACACGCCCGAGAATTCGAGCCGGGCGCCACCGCCAACACGCGACAGGCGGAACTCGGTGCGCGGCGCGCTCGCGTCGGACCACTGATCCACGTAGGAAGTGAAAGGACGTGTAAGCAGGTTGCGGCCGGAACCGCGCGCGAAGACGATGCTATCGAGCGCGCCGCCGCGCGTGAGATCGAACTCGAGCTTCCAGTAATCGCTCGCGGCCACCACGCGCCCGCCGTCCACCTGCCGGACATCCACACGGCCCGCGCCCGGTGCGTTCAGATCCACTGCCTGCAAACTCGCGGCAAACACGAGTGCCGCGCACATCCACGTCATACGCATGAAAACAAAACTCCTCTATAGGTCAATCTACAACGCCCGGCCCGCCGCCGACACCCGCCGGCGGCCATGCTATACTGTAACTTTCCCGACCATGCCTAAACTGAAGACACATAAGGGTGCGGCCAAACGGTTCAAGAAGACGGGTAGCGGCAAGATCAAACGGCATCATGCCTTTACCCGCCACATCTTGACATCGAAGACCCGCACGCGGAAGCGGCGCCTCGGCAAGGGTGTGACCGTCGACAAGGCGGATCACAAAGGCGTGGCGCTGATGCTTCCCAACTAAATGAATTGTCCGCCCTTTAAGGGCGGCGGCGGGTGCGAACGGCGTGCGTGGCACGTACCCGATTCGCCCCAAACTGACGTACAAAGCCAAAGGAGACAAACGTGCCTAGAGTCAAACGCGGTACAAAACGCCGCGCCTCCAGAAAGAAAACCCTGGCGCTCGCCAAGGGATTTTTCCTCACCAAGAGTAAACTGCACCGTTCGGCGCAAGAAGCCGTCGAGCGTTCGCTGCGTCACGGTTACGTGGGCCGCAAGCGCAAGAAGCGCGATTTCCGCTCGTTGTGGATCGTGCGTATCGGCGCCGCTTGCCGCGCCGCCGGCACCAGCTACAGCAAGTTCATGAGCGGCCTCAAGAAGGCCGGCATCGAACTCAACCGTAAGGTGCTGGCCGACATCGCCGCCACCGACACGGCCGCGTTCTCGAAGCTGGTTGAGCAGGCCCAAGCCGCACTGAAAACCGCGTGACGTTTATGCTGCGCGAAGACGAACTGGATTCGCTTTCCGGCCTGGAAGAACGCATCGTCAAGGCCGTGGAATTGATCGCGCGCCTCAAGAAAGAGAAAGAGGCCGCGGTAGCGGAAGCCATCGAAGCCAAGGCGCAGGCAGCCCGTGTGGCCGAGGAACTCGAATCGCTGCGGAGCGAGCGCAAGCACGTTCGCACCCGGATCGAGAAACTGCTCGGCCAGATGGACCTGCTAAGCGAATAGAATAGTGGGGATGGATTCCGGCGCCCCCGATAAGCAGTCCGTTCGCGTCACTATATTCAACCAGAGCTATACTCTACGCGCCGCCGGCGGCGCCGACGAAACAGCGGCGCTTGCGGCGCGCGTGGATGAGCTCATGTCCACCATCGCCGCGCGCGCGGGTACCAGCGACCCGGCGCGCGTTGCCGTTCTAGCCTGCCTTCACTTGAGCGATCGCGTGCAAGCTCTGGAGCGCCAGGTGGCCCACATTCAGGAGTGGTGCTCCACCAAGCCCGGCACGCTCTCGGCCATGCTCGATGAGGTAATCGAACCCGACCCATCCCCAGAAGACGCCGGTGGATAAACAGGCCGGCCACAATCGGCCGGAGGTATACTGTCATGCCGGAGGCAGAAACAGCAATGTCAGCTGTGGACTGGGCAAGGATCGATCACGACACCACAGAGATCTGGAACAACGGCCGGTTCGATCTGGTGGAAGGGGTAATCGCAGCGGATTTTGTGCGCCATGACCCTGCGTTCCCTGAGCCGGTGCGGGGCCCGGAAGGCTACACACGGTACGTCCAGACTCTCATGCACTCCTTTCCGGATGGAAAGGTCACCGTGGAAGACGTGATCATCGCGCAAGGCGGAGACAAGGCCGCCATCCGATATACTTGGAGGGCCACTCACACGGTGGATTTCATGGGCATTCCACCTACTGGCAAGACGGTGGAGTTGCAGGGAATCAGCATCGTTCGAGCCGAAAACGGCAAACTGGTGGAGTGCTGGGACGGCTACGATTCGTTGGGCCTCCTGCGGCAACTCGGCGTCATGCCGTAGCCGGAATCCACCCCCTCAATTAAGTGCCTCTCCACGCGCCGCGACGGCAGCCACAGCGGTCTCGGCGCTACACTGAAGTTGTCATTATGCAGGAAACCAGTTTACATCCCCGAAGGACTTTTCTTGCCACCACACTGGCGGGCGCGCCCGCGCTGCTGGGGCAAACGAAAGCCGCCGAGCCTCTCGGCGTTGGAATTATCGGCGTAGGCCTGCGTGGCAAACGCTTGTTGGGCTGGGTGCAGCAAGCGCCCGGCGCTGAAGTGCGCATCATGGCGGATCTTTACGACGCCAATCTGCGCAAGGCCCAGGACCTGTGCATGAACCGCAAGGTCCGATTGACCAAGGAATGGGAGCGCGTCATCGAAGACCCGTCCATCCAGGCCGTGGTCATCGCCACGCCGGACTTCTGGCACGCGCCCATGGTGATCGCCGCCGCCAAGGCCGGCAAGCACATCTACTGTGAAAAGGGCTGGTGCCTGAACATGGCCGAAGCCAAGGCCATGCGCAAGGCGGTGAAGGAAAACAAAGTGGTGATGCAGCTTGGGCACCACTACAATAGCTGGCCTACTTACGTAAAGGCCAAAGAGATCTTCAAGACCGGCTCGCTCGGCAAGGTCACACTGGTGCGTTCCTGCTACGACGGTGGCGGGCAGTATCCGCACTGGAAATTCTACGCGAGCGACTACGACACGCACACCATGCCGGCCGACGCGACGCCCGAGCACATCGAATGGAAGCGCTTCGTCGCCAACGCTCCCAAGCGCGAATTCAGCGCCGAGCGTTTCTTCACCTGGCGCTGCTACTGGGACTACGGCACCGGCCTGGCCGGCGACGTTATGAGCCACATGTGGGACGCCACCAACATGATCATGGGCTTGGGCATCCCAGAGTACGTGTCCGCGCAGGGCGGCCTGTACATGTACAAACAGGAACGCGACGTGCCGGACACCTGGAACACCACCTTCGAATATCCGTCCAAGGACTTCGCCTTCACCTTCTCCAGCACCACCGCGAACATCTACAACTTCCGCTACGTCCAGTTCCTGGGGCACGAGAAGACGCTGGTGGTGAACGACCAGTATTGCCGCCTCTACGACGCCGAGTGGAAGCCGGGGCAGGCCGAACGCATCAAGGCCGCCGAAATCGACGCCGCCAAGATCGGAATCCAGAAGTCGGACGCCACGGTCCGGCCCGAATACTCGATGAAGCCGGGCGAATTGAAGGTATCCAGCCACATGGAGAACCTGTTCGACTGCATCCGCACCGGTGAAACGCCGCGCTGCGGCGTGGATCGCGCTTTCGAGGAAGCCGCCGCCATCTGCATGTCGGTCCAGGCCTATCGCAAGCGCCGCGCCGTGCGTTGGGACGCCGCGCGGGAGGAGATTGTCGATGCTTAAGAGTTCGCGCCGCGAATTATTCGGAATGCTGGCCACGGCCGCCGTGGCCAGCGCGAAACCCGCCAGCAAGGTCCAGGTGGGCGGACACCCCTGGCTGTACGCCAAGTTCCGTCCCAACTACGATATCAACGACATTCTGGACCAGATCTTCGCCGACTTCGCTTACGCCGGCCTGGATGGCATCGAGTTCATGTACTCGGTGCTCCAGAAAAAGGGAGCGGCCGACCAGGTGGCCGAGCTTTCGCACAAGCACAAGCTGCCCGTGATCGGCATGTCCTATCAGGCCGACATGTGGGACCGCGCCAAGCAGAACGCTATCGTCGACGAGGTCAGCGCGCTGCTGCCGCAGTTGCAGAAGCTCGGCGGACGCACCATGGGCACCGGCGTGGGAACGCCGAACCGCAAGAAGACCGCCGCGGAACTGGACGCGCAAGCCGAAGTGCTGCGCAAGCTGATTCCGCTATGCCGCAAGTACGGCGTGGTGCTGAA
>CAZDIZ010000252.1:0-2002 GCA_964505625.1 uncultured Solibacteraceae bacterium
TTCTTGCGCCGGCTCTTCAGCGCGTTGCCCACCATGCGCTCGTTGTTGCCGCCTTGATACACACGCGCGGTGTCGAAGTGAATGATGCCCATGTCGGCGGCACGCTCAATCACGCTGGGATCCGCCGTGATCATGCAGCCGAAACTCACCGTGGTCACTTTCAGCCCGGTGCGTCCAAGCGTTTTATACTTCGGCTTCCCCGGTGACACGGGGGCCGCCGCGGGCGCCGCAAGCGCGGGCGTTGTCTCCGCTACGGTCGAAGTTTTGGCCAGTCCGGCCACCGGCAAAGCAACACCGGCGGCAAGGAATCTACGACGTGAAGAGTCCGATTTCATTGGGCCTCCAAAGCTCTTGGCTATACTATGGACAAGACTTTACATTATAGGAGATTTGGATTCGCCCCATGCCGAAGAAACTCTCCCGACGATACTTCCTGGACACGGCGATCGGCGCCGGACTCGCCGCGCGCGCTTCCGCGCAGCAAAAACAAGTTTTGGAGCAGGTAGTCCCGAATGACCGCCAGGCCACTGTGTCCATTGCACACGGCGATCAGCGCCGCCGCATCGTTCGCGAATCGCTCGAAGCAATCGACGAACAGATCCGGCCGGTGCTGAAGCGCAAGAAGTACGTCGTCATCAAGCCGAACATGGTGTCAACGGTGAACCAACTCGCCGCAACGCACGTTGACGCGCTGCACGGAATCCTGGATTACCTTGAGCCGCGCTTCAAAGGCCCGGTGATCATCGCCGAATCTTCGGCGGGCGATACCGTGAACGGTTTCGAGAATTTCAAGTACCAGCAGGTGGTCAGTGAGCATCGCCGCCGCAAAGTGAGTTTGCTTGATCTGAATCGCGACGGGCGCTACCAGACCATGCCGCTGATCGATTACGACCTGCACGTAACGCCGGTGCGTCTCGCGGCGCATCTGCTCGACCCAGACGCTTACGTGATTTGCGCGGCGGTCATGAAAACGCACAACGTGACCGTCGCGACCCTATCGGTGAAGAACATGACGCTGGGCGCTCCGCTGCGCAGCGTGCCCAAGCAGGGGCCCAACTGGAACGACAAGCGCAAATACCACAACGGCATTCGCGGCACGCACTACAACATGTTCCTCACCGCGCAGAAGATGAAACCGTTCTGGGGCGCCACGATCATCGACGGATTCGAAGGCATGGAAGGCAATGGTCCGGCCAGCGGCACACCGGTGGCTTCGCGCATCTCCATCGCCAGCACCGATTACATCGCCGCCGACCGGATCGGCGTCGAGTGCATGGGCATCAACGCGGATTGGCTCGGATACCTGCAGTATTGCTCGCAATGCGGCATCGGCCAATACGATCTTTCGAAGATCTCGATTCGCGGCGCGAAGATCGCCGACGTGAAGAAGTCCTACCGTCTGCATCGCGATATCGAGCGCGAGTTGCTGTGGATGGGGCCGATGGAAGATCTGCCGCCCAAGCTCGGCATGATGCCGCGGCAGGTGGACCTGCCCATCGAAGCATAGCCCGGCTGGTTCTCGAGCGGGCCGGTTGTGTAAGCTCGGAGGAATGACGAGACCTCCGGCCCGCCTTCTGCTTGTTCTCCTTCTTGTCTTTCTTCCGGTGGCGCATTGCGCCACGTTGCGCAACAAATCCATTCGCCTCGACTTGGGCGCCACGTCCAACGGCGTTCCTGCGATCACACAAGCCACTTGGGCCGCAAGCGGCGCCAAGCTATTCATCGAAGCCGGATCGAGCGACGGCTTGAATGCCTGGGTCCCTGCGGATCTCGCCGCCGGCGTGAAGCCTGCCCGCGCGAAATGGACAATCACCGAAGACGCTGTCTTCCACCGCGCCACGTCGAGTCTGATCCTGGCGAATGGCGTCCGCGCCACCTGGGTTGTCGAACTGGCGCGATCGAGCGCGCTCATTCGCACGCGCGTCGAGATGAAGAACGAATCCGCTTCTCCGCGTTCGATCGAGTGGTACCCGGCGTGGAACGCCAACTGGCGCATTCCCGG
>CAZDIZ010000252.1:2102-5663 GCA_964505625.1 uncultured Solibacteraceae bacterium
GCGAAGTTCGCGCCCGGCGAATTCGAAAAGACCATGCGCGCGATCAAGGCACGCGGCATCGTCCCCGGCATTTGGACCTGCCCGCAGTTCCTGCATCTGGCGCCCGGTGAAACACGTCCGGAAGTGGACCAGCCCGGCTTCTACGAGAAGTTCATCGACGGCCACCTGATCGATCTTGCCGGCAGCGGCTGGACCAAGCGGCTGCTCGACCACGTGGCTGAACTGCGTACGAACTATTCGGCCGATTGGTGGAAGTACGATCAGTTACTGTTCGTGCCGCAAACCCGCGCGGGCGTCATGAAGAATGTAGTGGCGTTTCAGCAGGCGCTCACAGCTGTGCGCAAAGCGAATCCGGATCTGATCATGGAGAACTGCCAGAGCGGCGGGCGCATGACCAACGAGCTGACCGTGCTGCTGAATCAACAGCAGTGGCTGCGCGATGGCGGCAACTCCGGATTGCGGCGCGCGCGCGCCAACATCGACGAAGCGCTTGGCGCCATTGACTTCGTTTTCCCGTGGGCCGCGCTGCGTTGGACCAATAATCCCGATCTCATCGATCCGGCCAACAACGAACTGTTGCGATATTACGCGCGCAGCGCCATGGCCGGCACGTGGGGCATTTCCGCCGATCTCACCAAGATTCGCGACTCGCAACGCGCGGTGATTCTGAGTGAAATCAAGAACTATCGCCGCCTGAACACACTGCGCCAGGATTCCACGACGTACGATGTGGTCGCGCCGAAGCCGCAAGCCGATCTGGCACGCATCACCTTCTACGATGCGCGACGGTCCCGCGCCGCCGTGATCGTCTATCGTTGGGATCGTCAAGGCGAGTTCGACGCGCAGGTGCCGCTCACGCACTTGCCGGCCAAGGCGCGCTTCCGGATCGAAGATGTGGACGGAAAACAGGCGGAGCTGACGCGCGATGGGCTCAAGATCCACTTCACGCCGGAACGCATGTCGGCGATGGTATTCGTCGAACCCGAATAGACGATTCTATTCGACCACCAACGTCGCCATGCCGTGACCGGCCAGTGGTACGCGCACTGTGTCGCCATCGATGTTCAGCATCCGGATGGGTTCACCGTGAGTGGTGCTCAAACGCGCGGTCCGCGGCTTCCAGCCGTTGAACCGCACGACCGCCTCGCCCGGTTTGCCGGAGGCTTCCGCCAACCGGATCAGGTAGCCCGAGGAGCGCGGAGTCTGCTTCATGGTGACCATGTGGATGCTGCCGGACACAACTTCGACCGGTGCCTGCGCGGGTGCTTGGACGCCGGCGGACGTCTTCGACACGAGCGGATGGCGCGCCTGCTCACCGAAGCGCGTCTGACTCGCGCGGTCCGGGCTTGCATCGGTTAGCGAATAGCGGAACTCAAAGTCTCCATACTCCTGGCCCGCGGCGAAATTCGTCAACCAGTGGTTGTTGTAGACGTAGGAAAGCACGGTGGCGTGATCGGCCAGTTGTGGTTTCGATGGCCAGAGCCCTCGGTCGATGTCGCCGAGCATCACCATGGGCGCGTCGGGCGTGGCCAGCGTCAACGAAACGCCCGCGCCGGCAACGTTCACGCCGTTGGTGGCGCCGTACCAACTTGGCGCCGCGCCGGGCATCATGCCGGTCGCCGGATTCACCCAACCGAGCGGACGGTCGTAGGAGAACGCCGGCGTATCGACGTTGAATGGGAATGCGAAGTACAGGGCCTCGGCGGCCTGATGTCCCACGCGCGGCTTGTGCACGCGCGCGATCAGATCGATGCGCCGGATTCCGTTCCACAGGCGCACCTCCAATTCCGCGCGCGGCGTGCTGTCGCCCTGGCCCACAATACGGCCAATCGAGCCCAGCGGAGTGCGCACGATGCTGGCCGCGCCAGTGGCCAGAGCGCGCTCGATCTTCAACACCGGAGCAGGCATGTCGCGGCCGTTCACATCCAGCGTGGTACGCACGGCACTGTCGTAAGAGCCGCGCGCATCGAGTTCGCGCCGATGGCCGGTTTCGACCGCCCGCAAGTACTCACCCAGCGCGTAGGGACTGGCCGCGTTCACCAGTTCGCGGCCCGTGGCTTTGTCCACGATGCTGCGAATGCCGGGGCGCGTCGAGTCGAACCTGACGCGGTAGTATTCGTTTTCAAGTGTGTCCGTCGCAACGAATGGCGCGGCGCGCTTTTCTTGGCCGACCAATGGATACACCCGGTAGTGCAGTGGCGGAACACTCTCGGCCAGGAAGCGCACCATGCGCCGGCCTCCGTCTTCTTTGATGACCTCGACGGGCAGCGGTGTTCCCCCAGCAGCGCCGGCGATTGCCTTGCGTCCGGGGATCTCTACTTCGACCCAATCCGTGCGCGGCCAACTCGATGGATTCCACACCACCACAGCCTTGTCGCCGGTTCCGGTGAGCCGGCCGAGCCACTGTGTGCGTCCCCATTCGAGATCGCTTGCGGCGCGCCGCGCGTAGCCGGACTTGATGGCCCATTGCGCGCGCGTCTCCATGAAGTCCGGACGGACCGCTGCGCCTTGCATGCCGAAGGTGTGCTCGTCGAACAGGAGAATGTTATTCCAAATCGACTTGAGCGCGTCAGCCGGATAGCGTAACGTGCCATCGCGCATCCGTGCGATGGCGGCCAGCGTTTCCATTTCGACGGCTTCGGCTTGATTGCGGCGGTTCAAGGCGAACGTGCGCGGACTGTCGATCACGCCGTCGTCCCAATACGCGCCACCGTCGCCGTGAATCACCTCCAGCCGGTCCGTACCTTGGGCGTCGATGTAAGCGAAGAAGTCGCGGAAGCGCGCCGGCACCATGCGTGGATATTCGTAGTGCGCGTTCCAATCGCGATGGAAAGCGGCGTTTGCGTCGCCGCCCAACAGCGCGTTGTCGCCGCCCAGTCCGTAGATAAGCACCGCGTCGTAAGGGTACGACACGGGATAGCTCGACAGATAATGATCCAGCGTGGCGAGTGTGCGCGCTTCCGAACCAGGCACGCCGAACAGGAACGTCGAGTGCGCGTAGCCGCGAATGAACCAGCACAACACGCGGCTTCCGTCGGGCGCTTCCCATAAGACCGGGCTTCGCTCGTCGAGCAAACCATTGTGCAGCATGGGCGCGCGCCACTGATTGGCGCCGTTGGCCACATAGCGAACGCCCGCCTGCCTCAGCACGGTGGGCATTTCGAGCGGCAGCGAAGGCACGTCCGCCAGCGAGGCGAAGTCCATCGGCGTCTTCGTCAGCTTGCCGAACTCGTGACCCAGTTCGCTCGCGCGGTTCCATTCCTCAAGCGACATCAGAGACGCCTGCAAGTTCGAATGCAGCACATTCGATCCAAGCTGACCTTTGGCCGCGGCATCGATCAACCGGCGCGATTCGGCTTCACTGCGTTCGTTCAGATAGCGATCCGCGAGCCAGGCGCCTTCCAGATCCCAACGCACTTCCGGGTGCCGCTCCATCACGTCCAGTGCGCCTTTGAGATTGTCGAGGTGCAGGTTCAGCGCCTCGGGCTGGCGCGTGGTGTAGCCGAGATCGAAATGCGTGGTCGAAGCGATGTACAGCTTCCATTTGCGCGCCGGAACGAA
>CAZDIZ010000253.1:0-5591 GCA_964505625.1 uncultured Solibacteraceae bacterium
CGCGACCGTGAGAGCGAACGCGCCTACGGCATGTTGAACTTCGGCGATTGGTACGGTGAGCGCGTCATCAACTGGGGCAACGGCGAGTACGATACGCAGAAAGCGCTGCTGCTGCAATTCACGCGCACCGGCGGCATTGACTATTACCTGGCCGGCGAAGAAATGGAGTGGCACAATCGCGACATCGACACCATACAGTTTCACCGCGACCGCACGCGCGTAGGCGGCGTCTACCATCACGCCATCGGCCACACCGGTGGTTACTACGCCAAGACTCCGGTGCCAGGCCAAGGCATCGCGCCGGGCATTCTCACCGTGGACCACGTCTACACCGAGGGCCATCTGGATTATCATTTCCTGACCGGCGACAGATACTCGATGGAGACGGCGCGGAAGATCGCCGATCGTTACGGCACCTTGGACACGCGTACCTACGACTTCTTCGATTCGCGCGTGGCCGGCTGGCACCTGTTGCTCACCACCGCGGTTTACAAGGCCACGCTGGACCCGTTCTATCTGAATGCGGCGAAGATCATCATCGAACGTGTGCTGGAACGCCAGACCGCCAACGGCGGTTGGGATCGCTGGCCGATCTGCGGCCACCCGGACGAGCCGCCACACGCGGGGGAATTGAGTTACATGGTTGGCGTGCTGCTCACCGGCATGACGCGTTATCACGAGATCACCGCGGAGCCGCGCGTCGCGGCGTCTATCGTGCGCGGTGTGCGTTACCTGTTGCGCGACGCATGGATTCCGGAATTGCAGGGTTTCCGCTACGCCACCTGTCCGCGCGCGCTGCCCACGCGAGGGCAGGACCCGCTGAACTTCTTGGTGTTGGCCGGTGTGGCGCTCGCGCATCGCGAAACCGGCGAACCACAATTCCGACTGGTGTTGCTGGAGGCCACCGAACGCGCTCTGGCGAGCCTGCTGCACATGGGCGAGACGCCCGGCGAACGCGCGTTGGGCAAGATGTTGGGGCTGTTCACCAGTCCCACGCCGCACGTAATCGGGTATGTCGCCGCGCTCGTGGAAGACCAGAATCAGCGGAAAGTCACGCCGATGCGCACGCCCCAGTAGTGTAAGGTGCCGCCGTCGGACCAGATGTGGTCGCGCAGCTCGAGCTTCATCCCCACTCGCTTGGCGAACCAGTAGTTCACGCCGCCGCCAACGTTCCACAAGTTGGCGTGGCCGCTACGGAAGAACAATGTGTATCCGGCGGTCACAAACGGGTCTACCTTCCGGTCCTTGTTCCTGCCAGGGAAGTGGTAGTAGCCGTTCGGTGAGAAGACTCCAAGTCCTTCGCCAACGTCCTCGCGCGGCGCTAGAAACCCAAGCTCCGCGCCAACGCCGATACCTTTGCCGATGACGCCTTCGGCGCCCCCGCCGAAGTGCAGCGTCATGCCGCTACAACCGCTGCAGGAAACCGCTCCGGGAGCGAAGAAAGCGTAACCATGGGAGCTTTGCGCGGTAGCCGGCAACGCAACAACGGCGAGTGCCAGCGGAATACCCAGAACCGTGGCTAATCTCATGCCCTCATGTTACACGCATTTTCCGGTCGCGATAGCATATAGGAGCCATGAACGAGCGCGAGCGCATTCTCGCTGTCATCCGCGGCGAAACGCCCGACCGGCTACCCTGGGTGCCGCGTCTGGAATTCTGGTATCGCGCCAAGACTCGCGATGGTACTCTGCCGCCCGGGTTGCGCGATCTCGGCCTGGCGGAGTTGGCGCGGAAGCTCGGTGTGGGTTGCTACGGCGTGGTGCCGGACTTCACGGAGATTGAAAGTGGCCGCGACATGTCGGACTACGCCATTGGCGTGCTAGCGCAGCCGTCGCTGGTTTACGACGTTGTTCTGGAAAACGTAGACCGCCGCGTCACACGGCGCGGCAATGAAACGATTGTGGAATACCATACGCCCGCCGGCGCGCTGCGCACGGCGACTGTCTGGACTGACGAAATGCGCGCAGCCGGAGCGTCGGTGCCTTGGGTGAGCGAGCACGCCGTTAAGCATCCGCGCGACGTAGAGGCCGCCGGCTATCTGTTTTCGCACATCCGCGTGCAGCCCCGCTTCGACGGCTATCTCGCCAAGCGCGACCAGATCGGCGACGACGGCATTCTGGTGGCGCATACTAGCGACTTCTCCTGCCCCGTGCAGCACATCATGGGCGCGCTGATGCCCATCGAACAGTTCTTCTACGCACTGCGCGATGCGCCGCTTTCCATCGAACGGCTCGCCGGGCAGATGGAACCGTTCTACGCGCGGCTCAAGGACATCGCCGCCAGTTCGCCCGCGGAAGCCGTCATGCTAGGCAGCAACTATGACGACGCCATCACTCATCCGCGCTTCTTCCGCGAGCACATTCTTCCGGCCTTGCGCGACTACGCGCGCGATCTACACGCTCGCGGCAAATACCTGTTCACGCATACCGATGGCGAAAACCGCCGTCTGCTGCCGCTCTACGTCGAAGCCGGTTTCGACGTGGCGGATTCGGTGTGCCCGCATCCCATGACCAGTTGCACGCTCGACGAAGTGCAAGCGGCCTTCGGCGGACGCATCGCTATCTGGGGCGGCATCGCGTCCATCATGTTGTGCCCGGATAGCGTGCCGGAGCCGCAGTTCCGCGCGTCCATGGATGCGCTGTTCGCCGCCAACAGGACATCCAACCGCCTCATCCTGGGTGTGAGCGATATGGTCACCGCGGATGCGGACCTGGACCGGCTGAACTACATCACACGTCTGGCGACCAACTGAATCACGGCCGCTTTTTGCGCAGGTCGTAGACGTAGATCGAGTAGCCCACCTTTGCCACCGGCTGCATGCGCCGCAGGATCTCGAAGCGCGAGTGCGGCGTGTAGACTCCCACCAGCGGCGTCACGCTCACGGCCGTGTAACAGTCCATGTTTTTCCAGTTGTCCTGCTCGTAGTCCTGGGGCGGCTCGACGTTGTTCACGCGGTAGTATTCCGGATTCGCGCGCCCGAAATAGCACAGGCAGATTTTGTCGACGCCGCGTGAGTCCATCCAGCGCTTCAACTTCTTCACGTCCTGGCCCCAGTCGATGTTGGAGTCGACTGCGTAGCGCGGACCCGCGGCGGGTCCGCCAGCCGCGGCATTGAAGAACGCCAGATAGTGTGGATAGACCGCCAATGATTCGGCCATCAGGGCAACAGGCAGCAGCCACAACGCAACGCGTCCCGCCTTCGCCGTCCAACCATCGAGCGCCGCGCCGATTAACAAGAATAGGAATGGGTAAATGGGTAACAGATGCCGCAGTCCGATATTGAGATCCGAAGCGAGGCTCGCGCCGAAGTAGATGGCCAGCGGTATCAGCAACTCAAAGCGCGGCCTCCGCCACGCGACGGCAATCGCAATCAATGCGCCAAGGAGCGTCGCCACCGGTGTTTTCACGCCGAACAATACTGGGAAGTAATACCACCAGCCGTGGTTGGCCACTTCGCCGAGCAAATAGGATTGATGTCCCACCGCGTTGTGCGCGGCCACGGCGCCCACGCCCACTATGAACGAGTGAGCCTGCAAACCCAGGCGCCCGCCCAGCCAGCGCATCGCAACGCCGTAGGTGCTTCGCGCGTCGATCGAGTCTCGTAGCGTCTGAATCGTAGGATCGGCCGCACGCATGGCGCGCGTCGCGGGGAGCAACAGCCGCGACTCCGGCGCGTACACGATCAGCACCACTGCGCTGGCGAGTAGCGCCATCGCCACGCTGCCCTTCGCAAAGACGGCGAGCGAGTACTCGCGGCGGTTCTTCGACCAACGCACGGCGTAGAGCGCGGCATACATCGGGAGCAGAATGAACGTCGAAAACTTGCTGGTGAGCGCGAGGCCGAGCACGACGCCCGCGAGCAACAGGTCGCGGCGCCGGCGCGAATCGAGCCACATCTCCCACGTCACCACTCCCAGGAAAATGAACAACGTCGCGATGGTGTCGGTGGTCACGTAACGGCCGTGCGCCAGAATGTTCGGGTCAAAGACGAAGAAGACCAGTGCGACGAATGCGGCCGTCGCACCGTAGCGCCGCTTGCCCCACCAGGCAATCGCCGCGCCCAGCGCTAGTGTCAGCAGCATGGTAACCGAGCGTGCCGCGAACAACATCGTATCCGCGTCCGGCCGGTTGTGATACAGAAAATCGACGCCCGCTTCCACGTAGTCGCCGCGCTTCCACGTGGGCTGATTCAGCGGCAACTCGGGCGCAAGCACCACCAGCGGCAAGGCGTTGAGATACTTGCCGAGTGGCGGATGCTCGCGGTTGATATCCAAACGGCCCAGCTTCCAATAGCTGTAGCCGGCCAGCATGTGATAGCTCTCGTCCCAGGTCTGCGTTTCCTGGAGCGCGCTCGACACCAGTAGAAACCCCTGTATGAGCAGGAGCCCGGCCACGGCCGGCCAAAACCATTTGTTAAGTAAGTTGCGCGGCATGTCGCGACGTACCTATCTAGCGTAAACTGTTGTGCGGGACGAATGAAGATGACGCCTCGCGAAAGACTTCTCACGGCGCTCGCCGGCGGCAAGCCGGACCGCCTGCCCGCCACTATACACGGGTGGATGGACTACTGGATCAACAAATACATGCCCGGCGCGGATCAGTTCGAAATCTATTCGCGCTTCGGCATGGACGCGCAGATCTTCTATTTCGCCTGGCTCGATGAGCCTGTGGTCAGCGCCATGTACTTCACCGGCGACCTGGTGCCGGGTCCGAACTGGAAGGTCGATTACCGCATCGTGAAAGAAGATGCGGTGTCGACCATCTACAAATTCACCATCGAGACGCCCGAGGGCACTCTCACCAAGACCATGGAGAAGACCGACAAAATGGCCTGGGTGACCGAGTACCCGATCAAGCAAAAAGAGCAGATCCATCTCATCCGCAAGTACATGCCCTTGCCGCGTCCCGACAAGCAGCGCATCAACGAAGCCTTTGAGCGCATGGGCGACATGGGCATCCTGCGCGCCGGCATCTTCAATCACCAGGGCGGCTGCTGGCAGGACGCCTGCAACTATATCGGCACCCAGCGCATGATCGTGGAAGCGGCCGACGATCCGGCCTGGACCCGCGAGTTTCTCGACATCATCCTCGATTACAAGCTGGGATTCATCGACAGCCTGCGCGGCTGCCGCATCGACCTGCTGGAGGACGGCGGTGGCGACGGTTCCATGTCAGTGATCTCGCCCCGGTTGTTTAAGGACTTCTGTGTCCCTTATGCGCAGAAGATGTCGGACGCGCTGCACGCGATCGGCATCAAGGTGGTGTATCACACCTGCGGCAAGATGATGGCGCAAGCGCACCTGATTCCGGAAACGCGCGCCGACGCCTCGGAAACGCTGACGCCGCCGGGTATGGGAGGGGACGTGGATCTGAAGAAGATCTACTCGATCATGGGCGGCAAGCTGTGTTTCATCGGCGGCTTCAATCAAAAGGATGGTTTTGAGTTCGGAACCGAGGCCAACATCCGCTCGCAGATCGAACGCATCTGGCAGGACGCCGCGCAGCACGGCGGCTACATCATGGGAGCCTCGGATCACTTCTTCGAAGGAGCACCGGAGAACATACAGGCCTTCGCCGACATCGCCAAGGAG
>CAZDIZ010000254.1:0-4236 GCA_964505625.1 uncultured Solibacteraceae bacterium
GGGGACAGGCACGAAGTTTCGCAAAAGCGGCGAAATTCGAGCCAGTCCCCCTTTTCGCGCGTCTTAGAAGGTTACGACAGCCTTGATGATGTTGTCGTCGGCGCTGCGCTCGAGCTTGAAGCCGAGCTTCTGGCAGACGTGCTGCATCACCGGGTTATCGGCGTGGACGAAGGCGGTGACCTGCTTCAGCTTTTCCTCGCGAGCGACGTTCAGTATGCGCTGGAGCAATTCGCTGCCGAGACCGGTGCCTTGCCACTTGTCGGTGACCACGACTGAGAATTCACCTTCATCCTTGCCCGGCAACTTCTGCAAGCGGCCGACGCCGAGGATCTCGGTCTTCTTGGTGGCAGGATCGGTGCGTTCGGCCACGAGCGCCATTTCGCGATCGTAGTCGATGAAGCAGATGCGCGTGAGACGCTCGTGAGAAACGCGGCGGTCCAGACTCAAGGCCTGGAGATAGCGCAGGTAGACGGTGCGTTCGGACAGCGCTTGGTGGAAGTCGACAAGCAGCGGTTCGTCTTCCGGACGGATCGGCCGGAGCAGGAGCGTTTCGCCGTTCTTGGCTTTCCACTCCTGGACGTATTTGCGCGGATAGGGCTGGATGGCCAGTTTGGGTAGGTCGGATTCGGCGACGTCCTTTTCGAATACCACTACGCGGGCGTCGAGTGCGATGAGGTTGTCCGGACCGGCGAGCATGGGGTTGATGTCGATTTCCTTGATCCAGCGCTGTTCGCTGACCAGTTGGCTGAAGCGAACCATGATCTGTTCGAGCTTGGCGAGGTCCACCGGCTTGCGGCCGCGGACGCCCTTGAGCGCGGTGTAGATCTTGGTCTGCTCCATCATGCGGCGAGCGAGCGTGGTGGTGAGCGGCGGCAGGCCGAGCGCGCGATCCTTGAACACTTCGACGAGTTGGCCGCCCATGCCGAACAACAACACGGGACCGAACTGCGGGTCGATGCTCGAACCGAGGATGATCTCGTAGCCTTCCAGCTTGATCATCGGCTGCACGGTGACGCCCAGGAAATGCTCGGCGCCGACCTTCTCGGCGACCGAAGCCTGTATGGTGCGGTAGGCCTTGCGTACGGCTTCGGCGTCGCGTAGGTTCAATACCACGCCGCCGACGTCGGTCTTGTGCGTGATGGTTTCCGAGAACAGCTTCAGCACGACGGGGTAACCCATGCCATCGGCGGCCTTGGCTGCGTCGTCCTCGCTGCGGGCGATCACCGTGGGAACTGTCGGAATGCCGTAAGCGGCCAGCACTTCCTTGGATTCGAATTCGGTGAGGATGGTACGGCCCGCGGCGCGCGCTTCCGCGATGATCTTTCCGACCTTGGCGGTGTCGGCGGCGCCCTCTTCGGCGGCCTTGGGGAACACCGGGGTTTCATAGAGCGCCTTCAGGTTGTAGCTGTAACGCCACATGTTGTAGAAGGCGCGGGCGGCGGTGTCGGGATAGGCGAAGGTTGGAATGCCGGCGGCGTTGAGAATGGCTTCGCCGGCGGCCACTTCAGGACCGCCCATCCAGCTTGCCAACACCGGCTTGTCGCCGAGCTTGGCGTAGTTCTTCAACTGGTCGGCGATCTGCGTGGATTCGGTCATGGCCTGCGGAGTCAGGCAAACCAGCATGCCGTCGGCTTGCGGGTCGCCGGCCACCACTTCCAGCGTCTTGGTGTAACGATCGGCGGTCGCGTCGCCGATGACGTCCACCGGATTGCCGTGGCTCCAGGTGGAAGGCAGGAAGACGTTTAGCTTCTCGATGGTGTCATCGTTCAGTACGGTCAGTTCGCCGCCGGCGCTGATGAGAGCGTCGGTAGCCAGCACGCCGGGGCCGCCCGCGTTGGTGACGATGGTGAGACGCGGACCCTTGGGACGGGGCTGCTTGCCGAGAACTTCGGCCATGTTGAACAAGTCGCTGATGTTGTTGACCTGAAGCACGCCGCTGCGGCGGAACGCTGCTTCCAGCACGTCGTAGCTGCCGGTGAGCGAACCGGTGTGCGAAGCGGCGGCCTTGCCGCCGGCGGCCGTGCGGCCGGCCTTGATGAGGATGATGGGCTTGGACAGGGCCACTTCGCGGGCGGCCGACAGGAAGCTGCGCGCGTCGCCGACCGATTCCATGTAGATCAGAATGCTGCGCGTGCGCGGGTCGTTGCCCAGGTAGTCGATCAGATCGCCCCAGCCCACGTCGACCATGGCGCCGATGCTCATGAACGCGCTGAAGCCGACCATTTCCTTGAAGCTCCAGTCCAGAACCGCGGTGCAAAGCGCGCCGCTCTGGCTGAGGAAGCCGACGTTGCCGGGCCGCGCGATGCCGCGGGCGAACGTAGCGTTCAAGCCGCTCAGCGGAGCCATCACACCCAAACAGTTGGGACCGATGATGCGTACGCCGGCTTCGCGCCCCGCTACCAGCAACTGCTTTTCGAGCGCCGCACCCTCTGGGCCGATCTCTTTGAAGCCCGCTGAAATCACCACCGCGCCGCGCACGCCCACTTCACCGCACTGCCGGATCAGACCGGGGATGGAGGCGGGAGGCGTGGCGATGACAGCGAGGTCTAGTTCGGCGGGAACGTCCTTCACGCTCGGGTACGCCTTGATGCCCAGCACGTTGGAGCGCTTGGGATTGATCGGGAACACCGTGCCGCCAAACGGTGTGCTGATCAGATTCCAGAAGGTTGTGCGGCCCACGGTGCCCGGGTTTTCCGTTGCGCCGATGACCGCCACGTTCTTGGGCCGAAAGAACACATCCAGCGGGTGTTCAGACTGTCGCAAGATGTCATGTGCCGACTCTTGCGACTTCTTCATAGACATTTTCATGAGGCCTTGCTCCTTAGTTCAGGTCAAACTCAAACGATTGCGAAATAATCATCTTTTATCTTCTGATTAACGCGCCTCCGGCGCAAGTGTTCTTATGGGGGATGCTCGTCCGGGGCCGCCACGCGATACACTTGTCTGGAGGATGGTCTCGACACCCCCAACGATGGATGCCCGGCGTGTGGCCGAGACCGCCGAAAGTCAAGGTGTGCGCGAGTGCCTGCAGTGGTTTACGCGCGAGAAGCAGTGGATCAACGAACGGCACATCGAGCTGTGCCGCGTGCCCGCGCCAACATTTCTGGAAACCGCGCGGGGCGAATGGATGGCGGCCACACTGCGTGAGCTTGGCTGGAAGGTGGAAACGGACCGCGCCGGCAATGTCACCGCCACGTTGCCCGATGCGGCTGAGGCGCCGGTAGCGGCGTTGACGGCGCATCTGGACACGGTGCTGGCGCCGCGCAAGCCGGAAGAGATTTCGGTGTACGGCGATGGCCGCTTCGTGGGGCCTGGCGTGGCGGATAATGGCGCGGGACTGGCGGCGCTGGTGGCGGTGGCGGCGGCCATCCGGAACGCGCCAATGAGCGCGTGGAGCCGCCGTATCGCGCTGGTGGCAAACGTCGGCGAAGAAGGCGAAGGCAACCTGAGCGGCATGCGCTATCTGTGCCGCCAATCTCCACTGGCCGCCACATTGAAGACCTTTGTGGTGCTGGACGGGCCGGGAACGGATTCCATCACCACGCACGCGCTGGGCAGCCGCCGTTTCGAGGTGATCTACACGGGCACGGGCGGACACAGTTGGACCGATTACGGCACGGCCAATCCGGTGCATGCGTTGTGCCGCGCGGTGGTGTTGTTCAACGACTCGCGAGGCGGCGTCGCCGCGCCGGGTGAGCCGCGCCAGTCATTCAACTTCGGCCTTATCGACGGAGGTTCGAGCGTCAATTCGATTCCGGCCGAAGCGCGCGCGAAAGTGGATCTGCGCGCCGAAAGCCAGCGCACGATGGACGAGATGGCGGACCTGTTGAGCGACTGCGTGGAGCGGGCGCTGGAAACCGAAAACGAACGCGCGAGCGGCGCCAAGCTCAGTGTGCGCGTTCGCGAGATCGGTTCGCGTCCGGGCGGACGCCTGGCCGACAACGCGGCGATTCTCGGCGTGGTGCGCGGCGTGGATCGTCACCTGGGTATCCGCGCGCAGATGGACTGCTCGTCGACCGACGCCAACATTCCGATCTCGCTCGGACTGGACGCGCTGTCGATCGGCGCCGGAGGGCAGGGCGGCGGCGCGCACACCACGGCCGAATGGTACAACCCGGAAGGCCGCGACCTCGGGTTGAAGCGCATCCTGCTGGCCATGTGTCTGCTGGCCGGACTTTCATGACCGGACGAGTTCCCAACGCGCACCGCTGGCAAGCCGAACTCGCGCTTGTCTTC
>CAZDIZ010000254.1:4336-5538 GCA_964505625.1 uncultured Solibacteraceae bacterium
AGCAGATGCTAAGAAAAAAATGACATTCCATATAATGGAATTGAACACTGTGACGCTCGGAGGCTTTGTCAAACAATGAAGATTCTAGACACCATGACCAAGCATAGACTCGCCACTGTCGGCGGACTCGCCGTTGTGCTGGGGATCGGTATCCTCATCGGCACGCTCATCAATACGGGCGTCAATGCGGCCAAGCCGCAATCGCAGAACGCCGCTCCGGACGCCACACCATTGGTGATTCCCAGCCCCGTTCAGATGTCGAGCGAGTTCAGCAAACTCGCCCGCCAGCTTGAACCCGCGGTTGTGAACATCACCACGTCTTACGAGACCAAGCCGCAGCGGTCGGCGCAGCCGCGGCGCCGCCAGCAAACACCGTCCGAAGATCAGGAAGACGAAGACGGGATGGATCTGTTCCGCCGCTTCTTTGGTCAGCCTGGCCCGGGCGGACAAGTGCCGCGTATGCCGCGGTCGGCGGCCACGGGCTCCGGCATCATCGTCGATCGCAACGGCTATATCATCACGAACAACCACGTGGTCGACGGAGCCGAAACGATCAAAGTCCGGCTGCACGGTGATAAGACCGACTACAAGGCGAAGCTGATCGGCGACGATCCGGCCACAGACCTTGCGGTCATCAAGATCGATGCGGGCAAGCCGCTGGCGTTCGCCAAGATCGGCAATTCCGATGCGGTGCAGGTGGGCGACTGGGCTATCGCCATCGGATCTCCGTTCGGGTTGGAAGCCACGGTGACGGCCGGCATCATCAGCGCCACTGGACGCGATTCGGTGGGCGGCCAGTTCCAGCGGTTCCTGCAGACCGACGCCGCCATCAACCCCGGCAACAGCGGCGGTCCGCTCATCAACGTGCGCGGCGAAGTGATCGGCATCAACACCATGATCGCGTCGGCTTCGGGCGGCTCGCAGGGCGTGGGCTTCGCGCTGCCGGTGAACACGGCGGTGAAGGTTTACAACCAGATCATTCGCGGCGGCAAAGTGACGCGAGGCAGCATCGGCGTACAATTCCCGCGCGAGGACCAGCCGGAGCTATTGAAGAGCTTTGGCGTAAAGCAGGGTGTGCCGGTTTCGCAAGTCACGCCGGGCGGACCGTGCGCCAAGGCTGGCGTGAAGGTCGAGGACATCATCGTGGCCATGGACGGCAAACCCATCAAGGACGGCAACGACCTGGTGGAGCGCGTGGCCGA
>CAZDIZ010000255.1:0-5526 GCA_964505625.1 uncultured Solibacteraceae bacterium
CGTGCTCGGGGTGTTCGCCATGCTCCTATTCATCCGGCGCCTACGCAAGCCGGTCCCAGCGTAGAAGGCTTGGAACTGGGGCAGGAAGATCACGGCGACGTTCCGTGTATTCCCAGGTTTGCGGGACTCGCTCGCCGCGAACGTCGAGGCATCGGTAGTCGGTAGAAAGAGAGTCGCCAGAACTAAGCAGACGTCTCATTTAATGCGTCTGTCCCCCTATCGCCCAGTCCGGTTCGCCTCATGGACGCCGCTCGTTACAGGCGAGGCCGCCTCACCGTTAGCCGACAGTAGTAGACTGGGGTGGCCCCGTCTCCGCCTCAGAACCAGTTCTCTTGCCATCGTCATCGAACAAGAGACCCAATCGCGCAATCTCGTTGGTCAACCAGAATTCCAGGCTAGGCCATGAGATCGTGGGAATCCTTTGTTTCCTTTTGAACACGTGGATCTTCCCATCCGAGCGGTCAATGCATGCGCTGGATCCGTCAAACTGATACCCGCCAACAACAAGCAAGCGGTCTCGATGGAAGGACCATGATTCATTCTCATCTTCGATGTTGAAAGGTGGAAGCGAAAACGTGTCCTGTCGATTGAGAAGCCGGCCCGGCTCTACAACCCCAAACAGACTGAGCGACCCGGAAAACAACATCGCACCATTATGCTGTCGGAGAAAGTCAATCACGGACAGCGGAAAGGACAACTTCCCAGCTATCTCAGAAAGCAGCTTGGGTGGTGCAGGCTTGTAGATAATGTTCAGATATGCCTCGGGAGCCACCCACGGCACCCGAGTTCTGAACGATGCGTTTGCGTTCTCCCGGTCATCGAATGGGCGAAAACGCGAGATCAGACTCAGAAGATCGATGCTCATTGCATTTGCCTCGCTGCAACCTCGGCCGACCTTACGTCGGAGCCGGTACTACATGAACTGGTTCGTCTGCAGGATCTGAAACGCGGCGCCCTTGAGTGAGAAAAGGAGAGAAGACGGGACGGCTGCATTTTCGTGTGCAAGCTCCCATCTTGTTCTCTGCTCGCGAACAGACTTCGTTGGCCATCACATCGACCCGCTCTCGGCGGCCGCACACGCGTAGTTCGGGCATTGCTCCGTCGCAGATGTGCTCGCTGGTGCGTTTGGTGCGACACGAGTCTAGATAATCACCGACCCGCCGTCGGCCATCGCCTTCCTCACCGCCGAGGCTTCCACTTTCGCCACCGGCTTGTTCTGCGTTAATGCCAAGTACGATGCCACTCCGGCGGCTTCGCCGGTCTGGTTCATGTTCACGATGACGCGCGCGGCGCTGAACGCTAGTTTATCGGCGTCGAGCATGCGCCCGGCGAGCATCAGATTCGGGAATCGCCCCGGAATCAGCGCCCGCAGCGGAACTTGGTAGAACGTCGGATTGGTGACGGTCTCTTCGCGCCAGCGAGTCTTTTCACTGGGCATGCCGGGCCGCGCGTAGACTTGCCATCCATCCAGATAGCGGAATGTGACGCCGGGTTTCTCCTGATGATGGATGTCCGTGCGATAGCTGCCGTTGGCGATGGCGTCGTCGAAGCGGCGGCCGTACAGCACATCGTCGCCGGTGAGTTGATACTGGCAGCGGAAGTGCCTCGTGTCGCGGATTCCGATCGAGGCAGGGAAGTCGTGCAGCACCACATTGTTCTCCGGACCGTACTTGCCGATCAGGTCCACGATGGCGCGCGCCTGGCGGCGTCCTTCGATTTCGGCCTTCGTCAGATCGCGCGCGTCGGCGCAGTTCACGCCCACCACGCGCGTGCCGGCCATCATGTAGACGTCGTTGGTGCGCGGCATGAGCGTGCCCCAGACAAAGCCGTCGGGCACCTGTAGTTCGCTACCGTGTTCGTGGATGAGCGAACCCAGGTTGATGCCACGCGGGCCGGGCCAGTTAGCCAGGAACGCGGCCGTGGTCGGCGGCAGCAAGGCATCGTAGCGGTACTGAGGCAGGCCCAAACGCGCGCAGAGATCGCCGTCTCCGGTGGCGTCGATGAAGTACCGGGCACGAATCACGCCGCGCCCGCTCTTACCGTCGACGACCACTCCGGTGAGTTGTCCATCTTCGACCAACGGCGCCGAAAACAACGTGTGGAGCCAGGGCTGCACGCGAGCGCCCGTCACCAGTTCGTCCAGCGCAAGCTTCACGCCGCCCGGACGAAAGAAGCAGCCGTGGTTGGGATTATTCTCGATGGTTTCGGCCGCGCCGGACTTCAACATCCCGCCGACGACCTCCGCGGTCAACCCGCCGATGATGAGCCGCTTGAATTCCGTGTCGCGCAGGCTGTGCCAGGTGCAGACAATGGGCGCCACGCCGCCGAAGTAGCCCTGCTTTTCAATCAGCACGACGCGCGCGCCGAGCCGTGCCGCGCGCACCGCCGCGAACACGCCCGTCGCGCTGCCTCCCAGCACACAGATATCGGCTTCGTCGAAGACGGGAACCTGTTCGCTGATGCGCACGCTTTTCGCCGGCGCCGCACCGGCCGCCGCGGGGGCGAGCGCCGCCGGACCGCTCATCAAGAAGGAACGCCTGCTGCTCCGAGCCATGCCATGCCTCCCTTTGCAGTACCTACTCAGACTACTCTCTCTGATAGGCTGAAAGAAATACCGAGGAGGCAAGAGTGTTTCTGGGTCACTTTGCGGTTGCCTTGGCGTCGAAGCGCGTGGCGCCTCGCACATCAATGGGTTGGATGGTTGCTTGCGCGCAGTTGCCGGACGCGCTGTTTCCTTCGTTTCTACTGCTGGGTTGGGAGAAGATGCACGTTGTGGACGGCGCCAATCCATTCCTGCGTCTGTATTTCGATGCTTACCCGTTCACGCACAGCCTGACGATGAATGCCGCCTGCGGCGCGGCCATCGGCCTGCTCTACTGGTGGCGCACACGATACGCGCGCGGCGCGTGGACGCTGGCGCTTCTGGTGATGAGCCACTGGGTGCTGGACGTGCTGACGCATCGCGTGGACATGCCGTTGTATCCCGGCGGGCCGAAGCTGGGCTTGGGGCTTTGGCATTCGGTCGCCGCCACCATCGCGGTGGAGACCGCGTTGTTCGCCGCGTCGATCTGGGTGTACGTCAAAGGTACCTGGCCGCTCGACCGTGTGGGCCGCTGGGCGCTCGTCACGTTCGCCGCGATGCTTGCGCTGATGTACGCGGGCAGCATCGCGGGCCCTCCACCGAAGAACTCCGAAGAGTTCGCTTTGGTGGCTCCGGCCGTAGTGCTGCTTCCGCTTTGGAGTTGGTGGTTTGACCGCCATCGCCGCGCCGGCGCTGCTATCCTGACCAGTTGAACTCACTTCGATCGATACTTCCCGTTCTGTTTGCGCTGGCAGGCGCGGCGTGCGCCGGCGAGGCTACGGTTTCGGCATTCCCCGGCGCCGAGGGCTTTGGCTCGCGGACGCCCGGAGGTCGCGGCGGGCGCGTTCTACTGGTCACCAATCTGAACGATTCGGGGCCGGGCAGCCTGCGCGAAGCGTGCCTGGTCAAAGGTCCGCGCGTGATTGTGTTTCGCGTCGGCGGCGTGATCGATCTGAAGTCGGACCTTTCGATCGACGAACCTTATATCACCATCGCGGGCCAGTCGGCTCCGGGCGACGGTGTGTGCCTGCGTGGATATGGATTGAGCGTGCGGACACACGATGCCGTGGTGCGCTTCCTGCGCGTGCGGCCCGGTGACGTGGCCGGCCAGGAGGTGGACGCGATCTGCGTGGGCGGCAACAGCCGTAATGTGATGATCGACCACTGCTCGGCCACATGGTCGGTGGACGAGGCGCTCTCTCCGAGCGGCGCCATCGCGAACGTCACCGTACAGTGGTGTCTGATCGGCGAGCCACTCGATAAGAGCGTGCATCCCAAGGGGCCGCACGGCTACGGATCGCTGGTGCGCGCAGTAGGTGGCGTGTCCATGCATCACAATCTTTGGGTGCACAACCGTGCGCGCAGTCCGCGCCTCGGTGATAACTACGGCAAGCCTCCGTATCCGACCTTCGATGTGCGCAACAACGTGATCTACAACTTCGGTGACATGGCCAGTGGGCTCGCCGGCGACGTGTTCGATGCCAACTACGTGGCCAACTACGTACGTCCCGGACCAAACAGCAATCGCAAACGCGGCATCATTGTTACCAGCGACAAGGCTCACCTGCGCTTCTACACTGCGGATAACGTCATCGAAGAAGGTCTGGCGCTGTTCGATCGCACCACGCTCGACGGCCGCGAACTGGTGACGCAGGTTGCGGCGCCTTTCGATGTGGCGCCGGTGCGCACCACGCGTGCCGCGAAGGCGCTAGAGGAGGTGCTCGATCGGGTGGGTGCCATGCGGCCGGTGCGCGACGCCGTGGATCGCCGCATTGTGAACGATGTGCGCACGCGGGAGGGACGAATCATCAATTCGCAGCGCGACGTGGGCGGATGGCCCGTCTATCGCTCCGGGCCGTCTCCGGCCGACAGCGACAGCGACGGAATGCCCGACGTGTGGGAGCGAAAACACGGGCTGAATGCGCGCGAATCATCGGACGCTGCAAGGCGCGCCGCGCGCGGCCCTTACACGAACATCGAAGTCTACCTGAACGAACTCGCTAGGCGGTGAGCTTGCGGTAGCGTTCGCTCGCCCAATCCCAATTGATGACGTTGTAGAACGCGGCCACGTATTCCGGGCGCCGGTTCTGATACTTCAGATAGTAGGCGTGCTCCCAAACGTCGATTCCGAAGACCGGAGTCTGGCCTTGCATCCACGGGCTGTCCTGGTTCGGCGTTCCCTGGATCGAGAGTTCCTTCGCGGCGCCCAGGGTAAGCCAGGCCCAACCGCTGCCGAACACGCCGAGCGCAGCCTTGGTGAACTGCTCGCGGAACTTCTCGATGCCGCCGAACTTCTTGTCGATGGCCTTGGCCAGTTCGCCCTTGGGACCGCTGCCCGAGTTCTTGGCAAGCGATTGCCAGAACAACGAGTGGTTGGCGTGGCCGCCGCCGTTGTTGCGCACCGCCGTGCGGATCGATTCGGGCACGCTGTTGAGGCTGCGCACCAACTCCTCGACGGGCTTCTTCGCTAACTCGGGATGGCCGGCCAGTGCCTTGTTGAGGTTACTCACGTAGGCGGCGTGATGCTTGGAGTGGTGGATCTGCATGGTCTGCGCGTCGATGTAAGGTTCGAGCGCGTCCACGGCGTAACCCAGCGCGGGCAGCGTGTAGGGATCCTGAGCCTGCGCGGCCAACTTCGACGGAACCAGTACGGCGGGTGCGGCGCCAACAACGGCGAGCACCTGGCGGCGTGTCATCACGGCAATCCTCCTCTGTCGCAAATAGGTGTGAAAAAGGGGTCAGACCACTCTGCCCCCTCTTTCGGTGACCTGCTTGAAGAGATGCTCAGGTACGCGCGCTGGATGCCGCCATCTTCAATCGTTCGGTGAGTTCCGCCGCCAGAACATCAACTCCCGGTTCGCTCAGCGCGTTGCCGAAGCCGGTGGTGACGTCGACGATCTCGAAACCGCCGCACGCGAGCGTGCGCCATGCCTCGGCCGCAACCG
>CAZDIZ010000256.1:0-5456 GCA_964505625.1 uncultured Solibacteraceae bacterium
CACGCATCCTATAGCGGCGTCACGCGCGAATCGCAGCTTGAGAAGACGCTGTTCGCTTGCGATGAACTGGCGGGCTTCCTCACTGCGGTCGCTCTGGTCAAACCCAACAAGAGCATCTTCGAAGTGGAGCCCAAGAGCGTGCGCAAGAAAATGAAGGACAAAGCGTTCGCGCGCTCGGTGAATCGTGAAGACATCGTGCAAGGCGCCGCGGAACTGGGCGTTGATCTGGACGAGCACATCGCCTTCTGCGCCGCGGCCATGCAAGCACGAGCCGATGACCTGGGCTTGCGGGGAAGCATGTAAGCCATGCCGGACACCACTTACTTTGCGGCTTCATTCGACCGCACTACCAAGATCATCTCGGCGGTCTTTCTGGTGCTCATGCTGGTGATCATCCTGGTTACCGGCAACGCGTTCGTGGGCGCCATCATTCTGACGTGCGTCATCCTGAGTTACGGGTTCTCGCCGCGCGGCTACGTGGTCGCGGAGCGTTCCATCATCGTCAAGCGCCTTTTCCGGAACGTTCGCATTCCGCTTGAAGGCGTTCGAGAAGCTCGCCCGGCCACCAAGGACGATCTGCGCGGCTGCTTTCGCACCTGTGGAAGCGGCGGCCTGTTCGGTTATTACGGACTGTTCCACACGTCGCGGCTCGGTAGCTGCAACTGGTATGTCACGGCACGCCAGCGGCTGGTGCTGATCGTCACCGAATCGAAGACCGCGCTGCTGAGCCCGGACGATGCGGAGGGGTTTCTCAACGCCATCGGCGCACAGGTGCCGATCCCGATCCCTACACAGCCTTTGCAGCCAACCGAGTATCCACGCTCGCGCGCGGCGTTGTGGTTGGGACTCGGCGGCGTCGGCGCGGCGCTGGCGGTGGTCGCGGCGGCGATGCTCTATTCGCCCGGACCACCTCGCTACACGTTAGGCGCTGATTCGCTCTCGATACACGATCGTTTCTATCCGGTCACCGTTCGCGCCAGCGAAGTGGATGTGAGCCACATACGAACGGTGGACCTTCGCCAGGATAGCCAGTGGCGCATCACGGCGCGCACCAACGGTTTCAGCAACTCGCATTACCATTCGGGCTGGTATCGCGTCGCAAGCGGCGCCAAGGTGCGCATGTACCGCGCCGACTCGACGCGACTGGTGCTGATTCCGCTGGCAGGCGATCAAGCGCCGGTGTTGCTGGAGACATCCGATCCGGAAGCGTTCGCGGCGGAACTGCGGCGCACGTGGCGAACGCCTTAATTCTGCCACTCGCACAGCGATTCGACGTAAGCGGCTGAACCGTCGCGCAGCCAACCGTCGAGTTGTGCGGGTTCCTTTAACTGCTGGCCGCGCACGCGCGGCACGGCCACGAAACGGCAATCCAAGTCGGGGAGTGCCGTCATGTCGCCCCACAGCTTTTCGAATTGCGCCACCGGGAAGATATCTTCCTGCCCCTTGCCCCAGCGCTTCTTCACATCCTTGAGCGTGATGTAAGTGGGCATACGCGCGGCTTGCGCGCGCACGGCCGCCGCCACTTTGGCATCGTCGCCCAGATCGTCGCGCCGCAGTTCGAACAAAGCCAGGAATTTGTCGACGTCCACCCAGGTGGTGCTGGAGTTGTAGAAGGACAAGTTGAACTCGATGGATTCGTCCGGAAGCGCGAGGCCTTCCACCAGACGCACGCGACCGTTGACGCGCGCGAGTCCCCCGCCCTGATCGCCCGCCACGCGGTGAATCACTTCGGTTGTGAGCGCGGCGCCGGAATCGATGTGCATCCCGAAAATGGCGGGGTCCAGATTCACGCCCAATGTGTCCACGTTGTGCACCATCAGGTAACGAAGCCTGAGCGACCGCCGCAGCAACTCGGCGAGTACTCCATTGCGCAACAGGTTCGGAACTTCGTACCAGTGCCCCACCGGATGCAGGCACTGCATGGGCAGATTGCTGGTGTAATCGCTTCCCTCCCCTTCGCGTTCCGCCCACCCGATGAGGCTCGCGTGCAGGCTGTCGCGCACTTTCTGGGCGCGTTCGTCCAGAAGTTGCTGTGCGGTTTCTTCCCAGGCGAAGCGCAGGTCGCGCACCATGGGAATCAGGCGCAGTCCGATGCCGCGCCCGGGCGAAAGCAGAAGCGGCGCGCGATATCCGTAGTTCGAATTCGCGGCGAGATAGCCGGCAATGGCCTGATGCGTCAGGTAACTGGTGGTGATGACGTGCGGGATATCGCACGCGGCCAGACGCGACGAACGGCGGCTCTTGGCCAGATGCAATTCGAGGAAACCGCGGTGCCGTCCGCCCAGCTTGGCGAAAGAATTCAGCGCCTTCACCACGCCCGCGCCTTTGGTCCAGCGGCTACCCGCTCCGCCGGCCAGCGTCACCACGGCCACGGCGCCTTCCCGCAACGCCTGTTCGCCGAGCGCACCATAGCGCTGATCGAGCGGACGCGTCGCATCCGCCACATCTCCCGGCTGCACGTCTTCGATTTCCGTGCTCGACGCCAGGCGATTCCGCGCCAGGCCAATGCGTCCGCTGCGCATATCCGAGCGTATCTGCTCGTGCTCGATGCGGTCGAAACCGAACTCGTCGAGCAACGCCGCCAGATTCGCCGCGCGCGCTTCGTCTTCGTGCGTCTCACGCGGCATCAAACGGTCGAACAGCGTCTCGACCATGCCAGACAGCTCCGGCTGGCGGCGGCACGCTTCGCTGAAACGCGCCATCTCGACTCTTCGTAACGGCGCGAGCAGGCGCGGTTCGGTGCGCAACAGTCCGGGCAGCGTTTGCGTGTAGTATCCGGCCGGCATCAGCGCGTCGTCGCCCGTGCGCAGTTCGGCCCACGTGCCGCGTTCGTTCACGGCGAAGTCGTACACCACCGGCTCCATGGCGAACGGCACGGCGCTTTCGAGCGAACGCTTGGTTTCGCTCATGATGGCCTGCAAACGCTCGACGGCGCGAGCGCGAACGCCGGGGTGAAAGATGAAACCCATGCCGCCGCCGGACATTCCACCCAACATCCAGAAACCCCAGAAATCCGCGCTGAATTCCGCGCGCACGCGATCGATAAGGGTCTGCGTGAACAAGTTGTTCACCCAGGGAATGATGGTTTGTATGGGACCGTCGAAATTGCGACCGGTGGCGGCGCCGATGCCGCGCACGTCACCGGTCTTCAGGCACGCGGTCACTTCGTCGAGGATCCGCATGGCATCCTGGCGCCCTCGCCATTCGGCTTCCGAACGCAGCAGATACTTCTCGGTGACCATTTCGAGAATCGGCCCTACGTCCTGCGCCATGCCGCCGTGGACCAGCACCAGGCTTTGCTCGAGCGCACGCCGCGCTTCGGGCGTCACTTCCTCGGAACTGAATACGTGGTGGCGCGGCAGCAGGCAGCCCCGGCTCACGCCGTATTCGGGATCGCCCTGCGCGGCCTTCACACCGTGAATGAGCTTGAGCGACGGCCACAACCCGCCGGAGTCCTGCCATCCGCCGCCGGAGCCACCCAGCCACTCACCGAGAATCGCGCGCGCGGCCACCACACGGCGATCGGATTCATCCAGCGCACCCGCAAACGCGCGCGTCTGGCCGGTGGCGCGCATCAGCGCGGAGATCAGGCAGCCTAACAAGTTCGTCGAAACCGCGAGCCGCGAACCTTTTGGAATGTCGTTGACGCGGCTCACCACTTCCAGGCCGTAACCGGTGCGCCCGACAACGCGCTCCAGCAATTCACTGAGCGGCTGCGAGGCGCCTTCCATGCCGCTCGGCACAATGCCGCTGGCGATGACGGCGGCCTTCAACAGCCCAAGGTAATCGCGCGCGAAATCGAATACTTCGGCGATGGTCGTGATCTCGGCGCTCGCCGCCAGATCCACACTCGCCAAACGCAGTACGGGTTGATCAATGACGCGTACCCAGGCTTCCACCGGCGGCTTCGGCCCGCCGGCGGTGCCGTGCACGGCCAAGTCGATCGACACATTGAGCACGCGCGCGCCTTCCGGAAAATCCATTCCCAGAAAGAAAATGTCGCTCCAGCCACTGTGCGTCAGGTCCATGCGCACGGGCGTGGTTTCCCGCAGTATCGGAAACAGCGCATCCGGCGATGGGCGCTCTAGCAACTCCTTGCGTATGCGCAGCGGATGGTCCGCCGGATGTCCCACACGGAACATCCATTGATTTCCCGCCACCGAACGCACGCTGCGGCGCACCTGTCCAGCGAGCGTTTGAAAACCCAGGCGGTGATACGCGCCGGCCAGCGCGCTGAATAGCGCGATGTCGGGCCCCTGTTCGCGTTGCGCTTCGAGAAATGTCTCCACAGCCTCTTCAAAGCGGCGGCGTAACAGGGCTGAGTGGCCCGCGAAGGGAATCCGTCCGCCGAGCGCCGCGCCTTCTTTTGCCGGCAGATGGAAACGGTGGATGGCATAGAGGAAGAACAGCGCACGGACGCGCTCGTAGAGGTTGCCTGTTTCGCGGCGAAACCGTTCGAGCGCGGCGCACTCGGTCAGCAGTTCATCGAGAGAGGCCGCGCGGCAGAACTCGTCTAGCGAACGATCGCGCACGCCGGGGTCGGTCGCGGTGATGATGCGTATGAGTTCGCTCATGGCCGTCTATCTGCCCGCTCCGGCGCGCTCGCGAATGGCCAGCAGTTCGAGCAATTCCGTCAGCACCACGTCGCGATCGGTGCCGCTCAGCGCGAGCGCCATCTGCGCGGTCAGAAGACCATAGCGTGCCCCAACGTCGTAACGGCGTCCGGCGATCTCGAACGCCAGGTACTGTTCGTGCGCCGCAAGTTCCGCCAGGGCCTGCGTGAACCCGCCATCGCGCCAACCACCCAACTTTTCGAGAATGCCGAAGATGGCCGGCGTGAGCACGTGCATGCCGAAGAAACAGAGATAATGCCCGGCGCGCAGGCCGCTTACCACCAGGCGCTGTTCGGCTTCGGTGGGTGTCGGCTTTTCGACCACGGTTTCGATACGGTAGAGGCCTTCGTGACCAGCGACGCGTTGACCGCCGACCGTGCCGTAGCGCACCAGGAGCGTCTCGCGTGTGGGTTGCACGGCCGAGACGCTCGACTCCTGCGACACAGCGGCATCCACCAACTGCCGCGCGCAGCCCTTTTCCAGAGTGCTCACCGGAATGTGATCGCCCACCAGGTGCAGGAACGCTTCGCCCGCGGCGAACTCTCGAGCGCAGTATACGGCGTGCGCGTAGCCGAGAGGCTCGGGCTGCGGGATGAAGCGCAGGCGTCCGGCATGGTCGCCGACCGCGCGCGCGTAAGCGTCTTCGTCGCCCGGCGCGATCACGACTCCCACCTCCTCGACTCCGGCGCGCAAGGTCTCTTCGACCAGGATGCCGAGAACGGACTTTTCCTTTCCATCGCGATCGATGAGGCACTGCAACGGCAGGGTGCGCTGTTTGGGACTAGCGGCGGTGATGACGGCTTTCGCGACTCTCATCTATCCTCTCCCTCAAAAGTCTACCAA
>CAZDIZ010000257.1:0-5395 GCA_964505625.1 uncultured Solibacteraceae bacterium
GAAAGAACAACAAAACCGCTGGCGAGTGATGGGCGTGAACTTCCGGCCGTAAGGGCGTGCGTCTGCCGAACCGCTAAGGCCACCGTGGGCGTTCCGCTTCCGTGAAAGATGTGACCATTTCCAGTCTTCGCGGGAGCTTTGCGCCTTCGAGTTCGATTGGGGCGCTATAGCGATTCGGATCCGGAACCGCGCCAGGAAGGTTCGTCGCCGCCCATAGTCGAACGCGTGAATCGCCGAACACGTGAACTTCGGCAAATCCATCGCGGTCGGTAGTCCAGTACTGCGGCCAGCCATACGGCTGTTTGTACCAAACCGTGTGCTCATACACCAAAAAAACGTCCGCGCCCGCCACCGGTTGGCCCGTGGGCCATACCACACGGACTTGCAGGTTCCGGCGTCGCAGACGCTTCAGGACGAAATTCACGCCCTTGAGGTGTTGGCCGTCCGTGGCGATTTCCAAAATGCGCGCATCCTCGGGGCGCGTCGCCGATGGGTAGTAGAGCGGGGCGTAGGGAGAAGCATCACTTGGCCCGTTGGGATTGACCTGAATTACGTAGCGGCCAGCCTCCAACTCGCTGATGCGAAACGAGCCCGTCTTGTCATCTCTCCGAAGGCGGTCACTGAGAGAGCCGAGGCGCGTTTTCTGGCCAAGCGTTTGTAACCCATATGTGACGGATGCCGGTTTGCCCGATAGGTCTCTGGTCCTGCCCTCCACGCTACCATTCCACACAGCGCGAATCCGCCTAATAACCGGGCCAGTGCGAGCCAATTCCTCTTTCCGCAAGTCCTCATTCAAGGAGATCTGTGTGTCAGGTAGATCCACGAGTTCCAACGTGTATTTGTCCGGAGTGAGCCCTCCCACCTCGTATATGCCATCCTGATTGGCCGTAACGATGGCTGTCCCGGACGGCCCCGATATGCGAATTTTCGCGCCCGCGTACGGCGCGTATTCCCAACGCCAATCCCGCATCCTCGTGTACTCGCCCTTCTCGTTCAGACCGGTGTACCAGTCGTTTTCGGTCGAGCTTTCCGTGGATCTACGGGACCTAAACGCTTGGCCGATGACCAGATGCACGTTTTCGGGTAGTGCTTTTCGTACCACGTACAATGCCAATGTCGCGTTGGCCAGCCGGTCGGAGTGACCGTACCTTCCGACATTCACAATCGGCAGAAAGCGCGTCAGGAAGCCGCCCTCGTGAAACGAATCGATGAAGTACGATTCTCCTTCGCTGAAGATGGTGTTCGTCAACAGAACGAAAGGCGGGTGCCACTCAGACAATCCCCAGAAGTGTTCTTTGACCCGGGCTATGGCCCATTTTCCTTCCCACCTTCCGGAGATCCTGGTGTCATGCTGCACGCAGATCACCTGCGCCGTGAACGCCACGTGCCCCGGGCGCCAAGGACGTGCGGATATTTCTCCCATGGGGTGCGACAAGGCCGAAGCCCGTGCCGCGCTCACGACGAATGCGGCCGCGAGGTCCAGGACCGCAACCAGAACGCACCCGAGAGCAACCATGGCAAACCGCTTGCCGAGCGGCTGCGGCCGCGCGACCAGCAACGGCGGCCACCCGAGTCTGTCGGTTGCCCGCCAGAATCCTCCGAACGCCACCATCGCCGCCGACCAGGCGGCCAGCTCGCGAAGCAACGGAAGCCAGCCAAGAGCGGCGAACACAGAAACGACGAGCGCCGCTAGAACCAGAAACAGAATCACGGCACGCTTCCTGCTCCGAATCGCGAGCATTGGCACGAAGATGGCCACATAGAACAGTGCTTCCAAGCTCAACGCCGCCGGAAGACCCGGCAGGAACTTACATATGCCATCGAGATCCGGGCAAGGTCCCCAAGTGGCCGCGTCGGGGTACCCGAGGCAAAACGCGGCGACGGGCACGCAAACCAGAAACAGACATGCCGCTCGCCGCCGGTTGTAAAGCGCGAAAAACGAGGCAGCGAGAAAGACCAGCCCTAGCAACATCCATCCGACGGCCTGGAGCGTTTTCGCAGTGTCATCGTCGCCGACCCAAGTCTGGCCGGATATCACGAGACCACAGAATCCGGTCAAGAGACCCGAAACAGCCACTAGCCAACTCAGAATCAGTTTCACCGGCAGCCGCTTCATAGGCAGCGAGTATCCTCCTTGGGCGGCCGGATTGGGCGGACCTGCCCTGGTGTATCGCTCTGATTAGACACCGGCCGTTACTGTCCGGTTCCGGGGCTGGAACCTTAGGCCGAAGGCGCCGCGCGCGCTGCAACACCATCCAGCGGGAGCCGCTGAAGAGGGTGGTCCATCCGGCTTTCCGCAAGGCCGGTACGAGGCGCCAGTCATTCTCTATCACTGCGTTGGGCGACCAGAGCCATCAGCGGTTTGTTGCCTCTGCCGCCCGTCTACGCGTCGCCTGAATTCCATGACCCAGCGAAGCGCCCACAACAGCCTGCCACAGGACCAGGAACAATCCCAGCCCATCGCGCGGGAGAATGGGCCAATGGGCTGTGGCGGCGGCGGCCAGATTCGCGCCCATCAGCCCTCCGACTACAGCGCCCAGCACAGCCGTCGCGGCGGCCGCCCTGGCCCAACCGGCACGCCCGAAGAGGGCGACGACTGCAAGCACGAGTGATCCGAGAAGACCTGCGAGAGCGAACTCAGCCGTTAAGACCTCCCATGAAGCCGAGAGCCTGGATGTGCTCAAAGTAGCGATTCGCCAGGTGAATGGATAGACCACGGAACTGGCGATGACCGCCACCAGCATTCGCAACCTGGAGTATCCGGCCCAGCGGGAGAGAGGGAAGATAACGACCACCGCAAACACCAATCCCGGCCACACGATGTGATCGAATGTCTTTTGAGCGCGGGCGATGTAGATGATGCTGGACGAGGCCAGCAGACATGAGAAGATCCCCGAGAGACAGCCTAGGAGCCCCGCTCGCACGGTCAGACTCGGGTGTTTTAGGTCGAAGCTCATGTCGAACCTCCACCCAGGGTTGGCTACCCCTTTATACTACGTCCGGACATGCAGATAAACCAGCGCATTGAGACTACTTCGGCACCCACGCTTGCTCAACCGTTACTGCCACTGCGGGTGCTGCAACACCACCCAGCGGGTTCCGCTGAAGAGGGTCGTCCATCCGGCTTTTCGCAAGGCCGGTACGAGGCGCCAGTTTTTCTCGATCACGGCGTGTGTGAAGCCGGTGCGCTCGATCGCTTCCTCCCAGCCGAGCTCCATTTTGGCGATTTGCCCGAACTGTTCGAGCGGCTCCGGACCGAAGTAGTCGCCGCGGCCGTCGATCCAGATCTTGCGCTGACCGCCGAAGCGGTAGACGTAATAACCGCCGACCGTGAACTTGGCGAAGATGCGCGCTGAAGGCGGCAGCGAGGCGACGGTCGCGTCGGCTTCCACGGGGTAGCGGTCCGGAGCGAAACCGGTATGCGCCACCACCGCCGGCTGCAGCAGCCAGAGCAGAATGCCGAGCGCTGCCAGCGGCACCAGCGCCGCGCCATGGTGGCCGCGGTCGAGTTCGCGCAAGTCCACGGAGAGCCCGGTGAACCAGTCCGCCGCGCGCAACCGCTCCAGCGCGGTGGTGATGGCCGCGTTGGCCATGGGCAGGGCGACCAGAGCCATCAGCGGCATGCCGCGGGCCGCTCTAAGCGCCAGGATGATGACGAACGAAGCGGCGAGGAAGTGCGGCACCTTCCGCTGCCACAGTGCCAGCAGAGCACCCAGAATGCCGAGCGCCGTGGCCACCGCGATGAGACCGGTGGCCGGACGGCTGAAGTCCACCGGAGTCCACTCCGAAACCTGCGCGGTCACACGCGTGTCCATCGAGTAGGCCAGCAGGTGGTGGTGCAATTCCAGTCCATACGGGTTGAGCAGGCTGCCCGCCGCTGCGCAGATCGCAATAAGTGCGAACCAGCGCGCCTTGTTCCATTCGTACGCCTTGTCCACATCGCGACAAAGCAAGGCGCGCGCGCCGTGCCCTGCGCCGTAAAGCGCGGCCAGGATTCCGCCCATCGGAAAGCTGCCGTGAATGCCGGCCCACAGCGCGGTGCCCAGGCTCGCCAGCAAAGCGTCGCGAACCCGGAACCGGACTCCCGCGCTTTCAAAGTAGAAGATCGTCCCCAGCAGAAACAGGTAACTGAACAGGTGCGGCCGGGCCAGCCAGTGTACCTGCGCTGTCACCATCAGCGGCAGCGCCATCAGGCAGGCCAGGAAGAAGTTGCCGCCCAGTCTCAGATGCAGCCGGAAGCACAACCAGAAGGCCGCGCCGAGCGTGAGCGTAAACAGGAAGACCAAGCCGCTCAAACCAAGGGCGCGATGCGCCAGCGCCATCACGACTTCGGCCAGCCACTCCCAGGCAAACCAACCGTGCCCGATGGCGAGGAAGGAGAAGGTGTCGGTTCGCGGCACCGCGAACGTACGTAGGATCTGATCGCCCGCGATGACGTGCCAGCCGGCGTCGGAATCGGCGAACATCCTCACCGGCGCGCGGAAAATGAACAGACAATACGCCACCACGGCGAGCGCCGCGGTAAGGCTGAGGTCGGGGTAGAACCAGCGAGACACGGCGAACGCCGGAGGAGATTCCTTTTGCGCCGGCGCCGCCGGGCGGGTCCCGCGCTTCATTCGCGCGACTTCCGCCGCAAGTATTCAGTTACGGCAAAGCCCAGCACGAACAAACTCGCCGAAGTGGGCTCTGGCGTGTCAGTGGCCGGCGGCGTCTCATCGGTAATGGTGACGTACTGAGTGACGGCCACCTCGCTGGAGAGGTATCCGCCGACGACGTAGGCCGACCTATAACGCGTGCCGGAAAGCCGGAACCACGTGCCATCGACAGTCAGGGTCAGGGGATCGGACTGGAAGACACCGTTGTTGAAGGACCAACTGATCATTTCGGTGGTGATGTCCCCGCCGGCGTTGGAGAGCGTGACCAGTTCGTTGCCAGAGGTGTACAGCACGGGGTCGTTTACGGTGTGTTGGACGGCATCGTAACCCAACAGGCTGATGTTTAGAATGTGCGTGGTGTCGGTGAGCTCATTAATCGTCAACTCGTATGAGAAGTACGCCACGCAGTCGCCGTTGCACCGCACTTGGTCATTGAGCCAGATGGCGGTGTTGCCGGACATGAATGTTTGACCGTAATTCCACGACCGGACGTCACCGTTGCTGGTGAAGCCGTTGAATGAAGACGTTATCGTGCCGGCCACGATGGGACCCGCGACGACATAGATACAAAGCGCGGCCAGACTGAGTGCGTAAAGAACTTTCAGTCCGGCCTTGCGACCCGAACGTTGGTCGTTTCGAGACACAACTCCTCCTTACTTTCCGCTCACGAAGCCAGTAGGGGATTCTATCACGACGGACGCGGAGGAAGATGTAAAATCGGGCCCTATTATTTTGGTTTC